>CAJXVR010000478.1 GCA_913061285.1 uncultured Verrucomicrobiota bacterium
ATGCAAATAGATGCAGCTAAATGCAGGGAGTTTGGCAAATAATTGGCAAATCGAGCAGGCTCAGGTATTCTAATGGCGGGCTGGCCGGTGAATCGGCCTCGCCTCATTGGAATTGCTTCTTGGAAAGGCTCGTGATTGGCTCCTGCTCACATTGCGGTGTTGGTCGCATTCATTACCTAAATTGAGAGAAAGAGACGAGTCCGAAATGGGTTCTGATTCTTTGGTTGCCGGGGACAGCGCCACGAGGCGGGTACATGGATCGAAGCCGCGGCGTAGGTTCACAAGGCGTTTGAGTGTTTAGTTTGATGTAGAGAAGTTTCCTCGTTGAGGCATCGACGGTGAGGTCTGGTCTGAGCCCGAAACAAGATGAGCGAACGTTGGGGATAGACAGATCGGAGTCGGGCGATGCAGAGGGTTCATAATCGAGAAGCCGATCATTGCTCCATCTCTACCATTTGGCACCTTGGATGCTAATGGTTGGCTCGTAGGGTTCTAATTCTCGACCGATACGAGAAAGAGTTGAGGGAGAGTCGTGCTGGGCCCCGCCAACGGGCGCTGAGGCGCGACCGGGACAGCCGTCCCATTATCGACCGACTTCACAAAGTCTTCCAAAAGCTAATCAAGAGGTATTTGCCGCAAAGCTCGATGGGCAAGGCGTTGAGCTATGCCCTCAAGCAATGGGAGTTGCTGAGCAGATATGTTGATCACGGCGAAGTGGAGATCGACGACAATCTGGTCGAGAACGCGATCCGACCAACGGCGATCGGGAAGAAGAACTGGATGTTCATGGGGCACAAGGAAAGCGGCCAACGAAACGCGGTGATCTACAGTCTGGTAGAAACCTGCCGGATGCTCGACATCGACCCCTGCGCCTATCTCAAAGATATTCTTCAGCGCCTCCCTACCGTGACGAACCAAAAAGTCGCCGATCTGACTCCGGCAAACTGGCTCAAGAGCCAAAAGTCTTCAAGATCTCAAGCGGCGTAGAAAAACACACCAACATAACCCATCCTCTATCACTCGCCTAGGCCGTGATGTGTTTACCGCTTATACTGAAATGCAATATTTGGTTCCGTTTTTTTGGACATTGTTTTACATTCCCTGTCTTCAACCAAAATAGGTGCTAAGGGAATTAGTGAAGACAGGTCTAATCCGGTCAGGTCCAACCGGGACGGTGTTATGAGGCAAACTCGAATTGGCAGACTTCTTGAGGGGGTGGTATTCACTTTGGGGGCAATATCAGCCGTAGTCTCTATTCCGGTGGATTGGCCGGAGTTCCAAGAGAAGATCCCGTTCAAGGCATTAAATATATTAACAGGGTCTCAGTATATCTGCATAGCCATCTCATGCTTTGCAATCTACGGATTTAAGCGGATATTCAATCAATGGGAGCATGTTAGCCCAGAAGGGGGGCGAGTCTCCCTCAAAACATTCCGCAGGATTTATTGGCCGCCTACCCTTCATAAGCTATTCGTTAGTCTATGTGAATTTCAAATATGTCTCCTTAGGAAAAAAAATATCCGTTCATCCTATCGGTCAATCCACGATGAAGGCTTCGTTAATGTGGTTGTCAACGCCATTCTTACGACTGTCCAGAATCTATTCAGGCAACTGACAGGCAGAGAAGTGTGCGTTCAACTATTCGCATTCGAGAGAGAACAAAAGGAAGGACCAGAGATAGGGGATATATACGATTGCACTCTTGTACAGTACTGCGCTGTCAACCCTCCGACTTCATACAACTATATGGACAGAAGGCAGCACGAAGAGCGGTTTCAAATCACTCGTGAGGCAACGGCATCGGCTCTCAAAAAAAAGGCCGAAAATGCGGATCCGGCCGCCCCAAAGTATCACTTCGGATTTCAAAGACCATTTAGGTCAGCGCGCCATTGCTGGATAAGTAATAAACTTCGGCGCGCAAGAGATGAGGACAAGTTCTACACCAACAGTAAGTATTTCAATGACGGTTACTATGAAAGCATGGCAGTTTTTTTCGTTTCGAGCCCACCAGGCGCAACGGGAGAAATCAAAGAATCAGCAGTTTTCGGCCTGTTGGTAATTGATACGATTTATGACAACGCATTCGACGACCGCTTGACAGCTCTGATAGGAAACTACGTGGCAAGCCGCATCTATCATTTCATCGGCAATTCAGAACGCGATTACGCGAAATTAGAGAAAATCCAAAACGAAAAAAACAGCGACCGCTAGATTTCCGTGCTGGAGCACACATGATCGCATTGTCACTGCAGTGCCAAAGAAATCACCTTGAAGATTACCACAAACATAACGAATGTAGCTAATACCAAGCGTCGCAATCGTTTTTCGTTGCTCTCGGCGGAAACTGCATGCTCCTTTGCTGGAAGAAAGCTATTAGCGTGTTGGCCCACTGACCCCGGTGGGTAAGTTTTAACGCTCCTTATGCTGAATCTGAGATCTGAATGTTCGCTCATTCCTTTAACTGACCATAGATCAGAACCATATCCAATACAGTGATTCAAGCATAATGTTGGCCGTTCTGGAAGTTTAAAACCTTTCTAGGATTTCGCCTTTTGGCCCTACACAGCCCTAGTTCCGTTTGATAATTGAGGAAACCAATGCAGGTCATGTGCCAGCACGACTAGGGAGCGATTGAAGCCCAAATCAAGCTTCTTGGATTCGGCCCGGTCCTATGACGGTGCGTTGTCCTTATCTACGGGACGCTTCAACATACGGGCCACCCACATCTAGTGCTGTCCTTCACCAATCAAAGTAGACCTTGTTTGGTGCGTCTGACTGCTTTCCGAAATGAGTTAGAAGCGTGACTTAATCGGCTATGTGACACGAGGTTGTTCATGATTGAGTGAGTCGTCGACTCGCATTGAGCCGGTAGTGGTGTTACTGAGAGGTGGGCCAGGGCTGATTCCGAAGGAGAAGAAACCCAGAATGAGGGGCGCGGAGGACGGGAAAGTTGTTCCTCATAATTATCTGGAATCGAGGAAGTGAATTTTTTTCAGATTGTTCCGTTTATCCGCCTTGCGAGGAACGTATCTCGTAGTGGTGGAGTGTGTATGGTGGAGGCGGCGGGAGTTGAACCACACTGTGCCGTGCATCTATTTGCATCTCCCTGCATCTATCGTTCTCTATCAGCATTTAATGACATTTCCAAGATCGGAGGAAATGCAAGTAGATGCAGCTAAATGCAGGGAGTTTGGCAAATAATTGGCAAATCGGGCCTGCTCAGCTATTCGCTTACAGGGTGGCGTTCCTGCCCTCGCCTCATTGGATTTGCCAATTGGGGAGCTCCGTGATTGGCTTCCGGGCACATTGCAGTGACGGTCGCATTCATTACCTAAGTTGAGAGAAGCTGAGGAGTCCAGATAGGTTCCGATTCTCTGGTTGACGGGGAAAGCGCTACGAGGCGGGCAAGGCGTTTGGGTGTTTGGTTAAAGTAGAAAGATTTTCCTCGCTAGAGGATCACCAATTAGGCTGCCTGGGCTCGGAACGAATTGATCCGTATCCAGGAGACTGGTAGCCGAAGTTGTCAGATCAAGAGGGTTCGCAATCGAGAAGCCGGCACCTGCTCTATCTCAAAACATTTGGCATTGGTGGTGCTATTGGTTGGCCTGTATAGTTCTCATTACGCAATTGAGCGTCGCGAGCAAAGGTTTTGTAGCTCTCTTGCGTTTCTGGATCAACTTCGTCTAGACGAAGAATTCTTACGCCAGTCTGTTGATTGTTTAGGGGAGAAGAGGATTGGCGCGTCTCTAGATATACCATCGATTTACCATAGGCTTGGCCTGGAGTATGTCTCACATCTTGATAGAGTGTCTAGACTGGCGGATAATCGGATTGCATTAGACCATCTGAAGCATCTGACATCGGAAGCAGGTTGGAGGTTGTCAGAACATGGTAAGTACTTGGTTATGCGTTAGTTTTGCTTTTGGTTGCCACGCAGAGAATTGGCACAAAGCGATTGAGAAAGTGACCTGATCTTGACAAAATAGGCAGTCTAAAATTTAGGTGGTGGGCGACGTGATCAGTCCTGAGAAAAATGGATTTGGGATTCTCTCAACGGCGACGTGTTGAAACCCGAGTGTTAGGCGATTGCGGAACACAATGTTGCCTCCCCTGCAACGAAGAAGAAAAGTTTTTCGGATTCTTCCGTTTATTTCTCGAGTGAGGAACGTATATCGTAGTGGAGGAGTGTGTTTGGTGGAGGCGGCGGGAGTTGAACCACACTGCGTCGTGCATCTATTTGCATCTCCCTGCATCTATCGTTCTCTATCAGCATCTAATCTGTCTCTTATACACATCTGAC
>CAJXVR010000479.1 GCA_913061285.1 uncultured Verrucomicrobiota bacterium
GATAGCCCTTCCCATGGCTTCAATCTCTGCCTTGGCTCCGTTGCCGAGGGACTCAAGGATCCAAGAACTGAGATTCTTCCCATCATCAAGTGGGTTGGAGAGCGCAAACAGATATTCAATGTCCATTTTCGCAATATCATCGGCGGATACGGCAGTTTTCAGGAAGTCTATCCGGACAACGGGGACATGGATATGTTCCAAGTCATCAAGGCGCTGCGCGACGTCGCTTACGACGGGATGGTCATGCCAGACCACATTCCAACGCACGCCAATCGGGAGGCTGGGCTACAAGGCTTTGCCTTTGCCTTTGGCTACATCAAAGCATTGATCCAGGCCGCAGGAAGCGAATCTTAATGCTGACGCTCGAACCGAAGGATTAAGATCAAGGGCGCCGTGCGGAATCAACTCGCTTTTCATCGAAATCGGAGCAAGCGAACTCTTTTACAAGCATTTAGTCCTATTCCCCGCCCGTTCTGGACCTCACAAGGTCCAAGTTCGTTGGGTAATCTTAAGCGCCCATTTCCTCCGACAAGAAAACCCGGCAATAAATGAAACCTTTTCAATCATTCCTTCGTCACATCTTTGGAATCTCCGACTAGCAGAATATCTATGAAACACGTCACTCCCTTCCTCATCTTGATCCTTCTCCTGCGAATGGCGCCTGCCTTCGCCCAGGCCCCGCTCAGGGGCGCAAGCCCTGAAAGCCAAAAGACAGCCCAAGCATCCAGCGCTCGCGCGAATGACGCCCAACGGACCCAGGCCCGAGAATCCAATAGTCAGCGAGGTGCTCGTGTTCAGAACGAATCTTCAAACCGCCAAAACACCCAAGAGCAGCGCACCGAACGTCGGAGACGGGGAAGAAGACAGCGTACGAGCCCGAATGACATCATCGCGCCTCACGGTTTCAGAGCTGCCCCCCCGGCCCCAACCTCCAAACGATCCCAAGCGGTCGCTCCTCCACGCACCGGTGAGCGCATCATTCTGATTGGCAATGGTCTGGCCGAACGCGACGTCTACTACAGCCGTATAGAAACGGAGCTAAATTTACGCTATCCAAATCACCAACTCTTTTTCCGAAATTTGGGCCATGTCGGGGACACTCCAGGATTTCGCCCCCACCCTTCACGTCCCTCTCAATGGGCCTTCCCGGGAGCAGAGAAATTCCATCCCGACCTCGAGGTCCACAACGGAATTGGGTTTTTTCCCACGCCTGACCAGTGGCTTACCCACCTAAAAGCTGATACGATCGTCGCATTTTTTGGATACAATGAATCCTTCGGAGGTCCCGACAAGGTAGGTACCTTCGAGGCCGAATTGGACGCCTGGGTGCAACACACTCTTGGCAAGGCATACAATGGGCAATCCGCCCCACGCCTGGTCCTTGCATCGCCAATTGCTTTCGAGGATCAATCGGCTGAAAGAGACCTCCCAAACGGAGAGAAAGAAAACGCCAATCTCATCCTCTACTCTGCTTCGGTAGAAACCGTTGCGAAAAAGCACGGCCTCACTTTCATCGACCTCTTCTCGAACACCAAGAAACTCTACCACAATTCGGACCAATTCTTAACGACCGCTGGTTTCGTTCCAAACGACGAAGGATACCGGGCGATCGCAAGCCTTCTCGCCGACCACATCTACGGACCGACCTCCCGCAAATCAAAGGCCGACCCTGCACTTGTCCATGCTGCAGTAAAGCAAAAAGACTACTTCTGGAACAGTGATTATAATCTCGTCAACGGAGTCCATGCTTATGGTCGACGCTACAATCCCTATGGGCCTCAGAACTATCCAGACGAAGTAACGAAGACTCGGGAGATGACGGCCCTTCGCGACAAACTGATCCACGACATTGCGAGCAGAGCAAAAACCGATCTCAAGGTCGACGATAGTAGCACCCACACGCTCGCTCCAGTTCCGACGAATTACCGCCAAAGCGCAAAGAACGGAAACGAAGACTACCTGTATGGCACGGAAAACCTGGAATCATTGACCGTTCCCGAGGGATACAAAGTGGAACTCTTTGCCAGCGAGAAGGAGTTCTCGAATCTGGCAAACCCCATGCAATTGTCCTTCGATAACAAAGGACGTCTTTGGGTCGCCACCATGCCCTCCTATCCACACTACCGCCCTGGTGATTCACTGCCCGACGACAAAATCCTGATCTACGAAGATACCGACGGTGACGGCAAGGCAGACAAGGAAACCGTCTTCGTCGATCAACTCCATCTCCCCGTCGGATTCGAATTCGCTCCAGAGGGCGTGTATGTCGCCCAAGAACCAAATCTCGTGCTTATCAAGGACACCGACGGCGATGATCGAGCCGACAGTACGGAAATAATCCTGGGCGGATTCGACACTCACGACACCCATCACGCCATCGGCGCCTTCACGGCAGATCCAAGTGGCGCCATTATGATGTGTGAAGGCGTCTTTCTTCACAGCAATATTGAGACGCCTTATGGGCCAGTACGCTGTGTTGATGGAGGTTTCTATCGATATAGCCCTCAGCGTGGAAGGCTTGAGCGCACCATCCAAATGAGCATTCCAAACCCCTGGGGATTCGCCTTTGATAAGTGGGGGCAGGACTTCCTGCTTCATACTTCCAGCACCCGACTGAACTGGGCTCTCCCGATGTCAGTGAAACCAACCTTTGGTAGCAAGACACCGTCGACCCGAGACCTCGTCCCTGATGGGCATAAGGTCCGTCCAACAAGCGGCCTCGAGATCATCTCTTCCAGCCACTTCCCTGACGAAGTGCAAGGGGATATTATTCTTTGCAACGCCATTGGCTACCTAGGAATCAAGCAGCACCAGATCGAGGACGACGGCACGGGATGGAGAACCACCTATCGTCAAGATCTACTCAAGAGTAGCGACGGGAACTTCCGCCCGGTCGACCTTGAGTTCGCTCCGGACGGTTCGCTCTATGTCATCGACTGGCACAACGTTCTCATTGGTCACATGCAACACAACGCACGGGACCCTCTTCGAGACCACGTTCATGGCCGAATCTATCGCATCACCTATCCGAGCCGACCCTTAGTGAAGCCAGCCCAAATCAATGGAGCTAGTATTGACACCTTGCTGGGGCATTTGAAGTCCTCAGAACTTCGCACTCGATATCGGGCTCGACGCGAACTGCGCGAGCACCCCAGTACGGACGTCCTACCGGCGGTCAATGATTGGGTTGCAGGCCTCAACCGAAATGATCCAAACTACGAGCATTATGTCCTAGAAGCCCTCTGGACCACATGGGGACTAAATCAAGCGGAAGAGAGCCTGCTACGGCAACTATTGGAAGCCAAGGATTTCCGAGCCAGAGCAGCTGCCGTTCGCGTCCTGCGCTACAACACGCATCGCATTGCAGACCACGTGGCCTTACTCGAGAAAGCGGCAGCTGATGAGCACGGTCGAGTCCGCCTTGAGGCCGTGGTCGCGGCCTCGTGGATGCCCAATATCGAAGCCGCGAAGAAGATCGTAGCAGTGGGACGCAGTCATCCTATCGACGAATGGAGCGAGGCCGTGGTTAACACCGCTGCTGACCGACTCGCAGGTATTGCCGAAGTCGCGGAAGCCGAATTCGTCGCCTCCCCTGCACCTGCTCACTTGGACTCGGACGCTAAAGAACTCTTTCTTACCGGCCAGGAAATCTACTTTCGTGACGGGCACTGCGCGACCTGTCACCAAGCAAACGGCAAGGGACTCGACCCAGCCTTCCCCTCAATCGCGAGCAGTGAGTGGGTTAGCGGAGACGATGAACGATTGATCAAGCTCGCCCTCTACGGACTGATCGGACCGCTTGAGGTAAACGGCAAGAAATACAACGGACAAGTCCCCATGACCCCGTTTGGAGGTCTCCTTGGCGATGATGAAATGGCTGCCGTACTAACCTTCGTCCGCAACAGCTTTGGGAACAAGGCGGCCCCGATTCAGCCTGAGACCATCAAAGCGGTCCGCGATGCTAACCCTGGCCGGGTCCTGTTTATGTCGACTGACGAGCTACTGAAGCAACATCCTTTTAACTAGGTAAGATTTATCGAGTGGAGATTCCGCCATGAGGCGCTTGACGTTCATGTGCCGCTAGCGGAATCTCCTTTCGTATCCAACTCTTTATAACGGGTGCCCCCTGGTGTTGCTTCCGTCATCAAGTGTGGAAACCTCACGCGAAACTCGGCCGAAGCCCAATTCCATTCGCCTTTGAATTACCGAACCGAAAATATTGCATCAGCCAAACAAG
>CAJXVR010000480.1 GCA_913061285.1 uncultured Verrucomicrobiota bacterium
CGAGATGTAGAGAGGTCTCGTGGGCTCGGAGATGTGTATAAGAGACAGGGATTGCTCTTATTGAGTCGTGCGGATTCTGGTCAACTGAGATTGGTTGATGAGTTGATCGATTTGAGTTCAGAAGTCTCGCTTTTTTGCGAAGATCTCGAGGTGATGGCGCAAGAGAAAGGGATTCATCTGGAGATTTCTATTGGGGCAAATCTATTTGTTCAGGGTGATCGGATCCTATTGGGGCAAGCGATTCAGAATCTGTTTAGCAATGCGCTCAAGTACAATGAAGAGGGAGGTCGTTTGTGGTGTTTCTTGGGACTTGAGCCTCGAGAGGTGGTGCTCGTGGTTGGCAATTCAGGGGCAAGCATTCCCGATGAAGAGGCGGATCATATTTTCGATCGCTTCTATCGAGTCGATAAGGCGCGCTCTCGTTCGGTGGATGGTATTGGGTTGGGGTTGAATATTGCCCTTGAAATCGTTCGGGCCCACCGGGGTGATCTCATGCTGACGAAGGCTGACGAAACGGGGACAGAGTTTCAGATCCGCCTACCGGTTCATTGTGCTCCCGCGAAACGCTCTGGTCGTTCTTGAGTCTCGAATGCAGCACGCGGAGGGGCGCAGATTTATTTTGCAGTTTGATTGAGGCTCGATAGCCTTCTGAGCGATGACAAGTTCGTTTGGAGTCCCCCAGGTAAAAAAGTGGCCCTTTGTGGTCGGTGACCTCATTTTAGTTGGCGTCGCAGGATGGATCTTTGTTGGGAGCGATTTTCAGCCGGTCGGTTGGAATCTTGCGATGATTGTTGCCTGTTTAGGCTTAGGGATCTTTTTTAGCGTTCTGCCGTTCTTAGCTGAGTTTAGGGAGGAATCGCGACGATTTGACTCCGTGCAGTTTAAGTCGACCCTCGAGCAGATCCAGCAATTAGAGTCCATCGGGGAGCTTGTTTCAGCTGCTACGGGGCAGTGGGAAGAGGTCCAGAACCAATGCGAGGGGGTTGTGAAGACCGCTGGCGAGGTCGCAGAACGAACGAAAGCGGAGACCGATCGTCTGGTAGAAATCACTAGCAAAGCCGATACCCGTGAGCGAGATCATCTGCGGCTTGAGGTTGAGAAACATCGACGAGGGGAGCGTGAATGGTTGGAGGTGCTGGTAGGAATCATGGATCATGTCTTTGCGCTTCATCGCGCTGCCGTGAGATCCGGACAAGAGAAGTTGATCAAGCAAATCGAAGGATTCCAAGGTGCTTGCAGTGAGATCTGCCGTCGAGTTGGCTTGAGTCAGTATGTCGTCGCGGCTGGAGAGGCTTTCGATCCAAAGCTTCATAAAGTGTTGGACGGGCAAGAGGTCCCGTCGAGCGGGGTGATTGCAGAAACGTTGGCACCGGGGTTTAGTTTTCAAGGGCATCCGATTCGTCTTCCGATGGTTGCTGTGACGGGAGATCCAGGAGTCGATCTTGGTGCTACGACCGAGGTAGTTTCGGAGCCAGTCGTTGCTGAGCAAAAAGACCCGGATTTGTTTGATCAGCCAGCAGCCACGGTGGAGCCAGAATCAGAATCTGAAGACGACGAAAGTGAAGAGTTGGGCCTAAGTTAGTGGAAATGGGCAGAAAGTGCTTTCAATAGGCCCTCTTTCCTAGCACTCTTCTCTTTTTCCGAGAGGAAAAGCATGGGTTAGCTGGTATTCAGATGAGACCAGAGGACGGGTTTACGACAATTACAGCTTAGGTTACGACGTTGGGGAGTTACGACTTCTCTTGCCAACAAAGCTAAGTTTGTCTACCAGCTAACCCATTCCTTAGCTTATCCTTGATTTCATCGAATTTGGGAAGCCTAAGTTATTCACAATCTATTAACACGTCTGTGAATAACTCCTCGCGAGATTTGTTTCTCGCATTGCTCCTGGAAAACTAGTCGCTTAAGCTGCTCGTAGTGAAGTTGTTATGAGCAAGAGCAAACGAGTGCTATTAGTTGATGCCGTTGAGTGGGCTCCGATTTATCCCCTGGAACACCGATTGAGAAATGTTCCTTCCTGGTTTCTCCGCCACTTTGATTCTGACCTGAAAATCGATTGGACGGTCCGACACTACCCTGAACTCCCCTTAAAAGAAGGCCTCGAGGGCATCGATGGCCTTATTATTACCGGTGCGCCTCGGGATGCGTGGGGGGATGATCCGACCAATGATCGGATGTGTGAGCTCGTTCGAGGATGTATGGATGCCTCGATTCCGTTCTTGGGGGTTTGTTATGGTCATCAAATCTTAGGGCGGACTCTGGGTGCTGAGGTAGGGCGCCATCCCGAGGGCTTGCAACTTGGGCCAGTCTTGATGAATCTTACGAGAGAAGGAAAGCAGGATCGTTTATTTGCCGGAATGGGGGATTCGTTTGAAGCCCTGAGTGGTCATGCTGACTATGTGGCTGAGCTTCCTGAAGGAACGGTTCATCTGGCTTCTGGGGGTGTGACACCTGTTCAAGGGATTCGATGGGGGGATCGAATCTATGGTGTTCAGTTTCATCCTGAAATGAATGCCGATATTCTGAAGTTTCTTTGGGAGGCTCGTACTGAAGACTGGCAGAATCGGGTGCCATTTGATTTGAAAGCAAAGGTTGCTGCCATCCATGATACGCCGGTGGCAACGAGAGTGTTGACGAATTTTGTTGAGAACATTGTATGAGCATTGCGAGCGCGAGTTTTTCCTTTCCGACCCAAATCGAGTTTGGTCCTGCTAAGATCAAAGAATTGGCGGCCATTCTTCAAACGCTAAGCGTCAACAAGCCTTTGGTTGTGACTGACAAGGGCTTTGCCGGGACGCCTTCGTTTGACGGCTTGAAATCAGTTTTGGATCAATCCGGGGGCTCCTGGGCCTTGTATACGGATGTCCATTCGAACCCTTTGGAATCCGATGTTCGATCCTGCTACGACTGCTATTCTCAGAATCAGTGTGATGGGGTCATCGGTTTGGGCGGTGGGAGTCCTCTGGATGTAGCCAAAGCGGTTCGACTCTTGATAAAGCAACCGGCTCTCAGTCTTGCCAGTTTTGACTACCGAGACGATTGGTCCGGCTTGGTTCCGTTTGTTGCGATTCCAACCACAGCCGGCACCGGTAGTGAGGTGGGGCGCTCGGCAGTGATCACGCCAGAATCAACGCGACGCAAGGCGGTGATGTTTCATCCTGACTTACTCGCATCTGTTGCGATCCTAGATCCTGAGCTCACCCTCAGTTTACCGGCTCACCTCACGGCAGCGACGGGATTTGATGCTTTGACTCATTGTATTGAGTCCTTCACCTCACCCGTGCTGAATCCCCTGTGTGACGGTATTGCCTTAGAGGGGATACGAATCTTGGGAGATGCCTTGCCGAGGGTGATGAAGGCGCCGACCGATGTGGAGCAGCGCGGGCGTCTACAAATTGCCGCGGCGATGGGGGGGATTGCATTTCAGAAGGACCTTGGCGCCGCTCATTCCATGGCCCATCCCCTTTCCACCTTACACGGAATGCATCACGGTCTCGCGAATGCCTTGTGCCTTCCTTCGGTCATGGAATTTAATTCGAAACGTGTCGCGGGCGTCTATCGCCAGGTGGCTCTTGCCCTTGGACGAGACGTGGTAACGTGCGATGATATTTCGGCGGACCAGGCCGCGATTCGAGGGGTCCGGGAACTCCTTGAAGCCATTAACATTTCTCTCGGGCTAGCTGGGCATGGCATTGGTGAGGGGGATATTGGCGCCCTATCGAAAGAAGCCCTCTTGGATCCCTGTCACCAGACCAATCCCGTTCCTGTTGAAGAGGAAGACTTTGTGAGTCTTTACCAATCTGCACTATGAGCCAACCCCCTCAGTTTCCCTTCGTTGATGGTCAGTACTGTGACCAAGAGCTAGATGGCTCCGTCGCCCTTGTGAATCCTGCGAACGAGGAATCCTGGGCCGAAGTAGGCCAGGCGTCGAATGCATTGGCTGATCGTGCGATTCAGTCGGCTCAACAAAGTTTTGAGCAGACGTGGCGAGATTTGGCGCCAGGCAGGCGGGCTGAGATTTTGTTTGCCGTTGCGAGGGAAATCCGGGCGCGGCTGGAAGAGCTGGCACAACTTGAGTGTCAAAATATTGGAAAACCGATTTCTGACGCACGCGATGAAATCTCTCTTGGTGCGACGGTTTTTGAGTATTATCTGTCTCTTATACACATCTGACGCTGCCGACGA
>CAJXVR010000481.1 GCA_913061285.1 uncultured Verrucomicrobiota bacterium
CTGAACTCACAGACCGGCCAAGCAAGCCTGATAAACTTATCACCGAATGACTTGCAGCATATCGACCTCCATGTCTCACCCAGCGACACCTATCTTGCAGGAAAAGGCGTTAACATCAGTGACTGGACCAGCACCGATTTTGATGGCCACCCTCGGACAGGCATCGGTCCCTTCTGGCCGGGCGCGGACGTCAGAGATGGCTGGGATCCCCGCCCGCTCTACACACTCAACGTGGCAAACGGCAGCGGCGGCGGACGCTTCCCGGCCAACACCGTTGCTACGATCAATCCCTTGTCTCCCGGATACGGCCTCGAATTCTCCCACTGGGCAGGAAACACTGAAGCCCTGCTGAGCTCGCCACAAACGGCCGCGGCTGAAGTCCAGATCCCTGAGGCAGACATCAGTCTCACTGCGGCGATGATTCCGGCTCCCCGTTACACGCTCACAGTCATCGGAGGAAGTGGCGGTGGCCGCTACTTCGTCGAACACGATCAAGCATCAGTCTCCGCGGCCGCTCAAATCCCGAACCAAGTATTCAGCCATTGGGCTGGCGACACGGAGTTCATCGCAGATCTCAATGCACGGGCCACCAGCCTTTTTGTTCCAAGGGGAACAGCCGTCACTGTTCTTGAAATCGAGGCCGTCTTTAACCCGGCCCCGACTGCGGGACTCACCATCAATGAAGGCAGCGGCAGCGGCCACTATGGACTCAATGAAACGGTCTCAATCGCCGCTCGTGAAACGGATCAAGAACACACCTTCTTTTGGTGGCACGGGGACACCCAACACCTCACCCTGTCAACCAATACCGCCGTCAATCAACTCAACATGCCAGACGAGGCCATCACACTCAACGCCTACATCGACTGGAACGCCACCACGGCTCAGTTCGTTGAAACAGACGCCAACGGTTCAGGTGAATTTCTATGGAATACCTCGAACAATTGGCGCAGCACCTTCATTCCACGCATCATGGATATCGTAGAAATCGGTAACGATGGCACACCGCCGGTCCAAGCAACCCTCAGAGGCATGGGCTTCTGCCATACACTAGAAATTGCTGAAGGTCCCAAAACCACATCGGGAAGTGGTCTCACGATCGAATCGGGTTCCCTCACCATCGCAACGGTGCTGAACGTTGGCAAAGACTTGGGCGGCCAATTCAAGATGTTCGACGGGACGCTCACCTTAAACCGGGGACAATTCAAAGTGGGCGCCCATTGGCCCAACCTAGAAAGCAGCACAGCCATCATCCATGGGGGAAACATCGATATTCTCGACGCACGCTTGGTCATAGGAGGCGACGCGGCCAACCGTGCCAGTTCGGTCGGTTCACGATTCGAACTCCTGGGCGGCTCGCTCTTCACCCACGACGGCATTCGAATCAACTCAAAACTGGCGAACCATCCTGCCATCCTTCGCCTTGCTGGATCATCCACCGTGACGATGCAACGCTTTGCCGTCGAAATCTTCAACGGACGCCTCGAGATCGACGGCGGACAGGCCAACATTCACCTGAGCAACCTTCATCTCGAGGGAAGCCAGGAAGCCGCCGATCCTGGCACCGGACAGGTGCTTGTCGAAGAAGCTCCGGCAACTCTCGCATTTTCGGGAGAGCACATCTCCACAATTCACGTCGATGGCAATGTCATCTTCCGGGAAAACGCGCTCCTTGAAATCGATCAATTGAATCCTGAACTCCCTCTCGGCAGCTATACCTTGATCGATGGGGTGACGCTCATGGATGAGGGCCTCAGTCTCAGTCCAGGAACAGACCCGAACCAATGGACGATCGAGTCAGACACCGAACACGGCGACCTGCTACTCCACAAACATTCCCACTAGTCGACGAGAAAGATTGCCAACAGGATCCTTGGTCAAAGAATCGCATCAAACGACGATCCGAGAACTCTGCGGTTTCAAAAGAACGGAAACTATGCTTCCGTTCCCAGAATGTTCCCTCAATCACGTCCCGCTAACTTACGGCAGTTGATGATTGCCCTGGCAATCATCATTCAGTGTTCCCTATTCCATCTCGCCGCCCAGGATCATCCCAACATTATTCTCCTCATGGGAGACGACCACGGTTGGGAAGAAACCGGCTACAATGGCCATCCCTATTTGAAGACACCTGTCCTTGATCAGATGGCCGCAAAGGGGCTCCGTCTCGACCACTTCTATGCGGCACATCCATCGTGCTCCCCTACCCGAGGTAGCGTTTTGACCGGGCGACACCCCAATCGATACGGCACTTTCACGCCAAACTATTCCATCCGCCCGGAGGAAATCACTCTGGCCCAGCTGGCAAACAAGGCAGGCTACAAGACCGCACACTTCGGCAAGTGGCATGTGGGACCGGTGAAGCAAGGGTCTCCAACCAATCCGGGGGCCATGGGTTTCGATGAGTGGCTTTCGCACGACAACTTTTTCGAACTAAATCCTCAGTTCTCGCGAAATGGAAACGACCCCGTGGCGTTTCAAGGCGAAGGTTCTGAAATCATCGTCCGCGAAACGATTCAGTTCATCGATCGAGCGGTTTCCCAAGAAACGCCCTTCCTTGCGGTCGTTTGGTTCGGCTCTCCTCACGAGCCCTACAGTGGCCTTGAGGCCGACCTCGCCCTGTACGACGAGCTCCCTGAAAGCTACCAAGATCGAATGGTAGCCCTCACGTCGAATGAAACCGGCGCACGGGTCCGTCGACCGCTTCGTGACGTACTTCGGGAACGCTATGCAGAGATCACCGCCATGGATCGCGCCATAGGACACCTTCGTGATCATCTCAAGAAGAAGGCACTCAAGGAAAACACGCTCGTTTGGTACTGCGGCGATAACGGTACCCCTTCAAGTGGTCTTGTTGTCTCTCCCTTCCGGGGACAGAAAGGCCAGATGTATGAAGGGGGCATCCGGGTCCCCGGTATCATCGAGTGGCCGGCAAGAATCAAGGAACCGCGTCACTCCACCCTTAGTGCCGTAACGAGCGACATGTTACCAACGCTTTGCGAATTAACAGGACAAGCCCTCCCTAATCGACCGATCGATGGAATGAGCCTCACCCCTCTCTTCGATGGCGCCATCACTTCTCCTCGCCCTAAGGCCCTCTGTTTTTGGAGCTACAATGCCAAACTCGAAGCCGAGCGAGGCTTCGAACCCTACTTCCCCCAAGCACAACAAGAAGGCACCACGCCGCTCGTCAAACTGATGAACGGCAAGGCCACTCGAACCTTTCGAAACTTTCATCATCCGGCCATTGAGGAAGAGGACTACGGCGGTGCACGAGCCATCATCGACAATCACTACAAACTGATCATCAGTGGCACCAACAAGGACGAGCTTGAGCTGTATCATCTCGGTAGCGACCCGGCTGAGACACGGAACCTCGCAGCGAGTCGACCAAACAAAACCAAGGAACTCAGTCAGCAGCTTCGCGAATGGCAGCGCTCAGTGCTTCAAAGCCTCACTGAAGCCGACTACTAGTTCCCTAACTGGCGGGGGAGCGAGCTGACAGCAATTGACATTTGACGGCGGTCTGACATTTTTTTCGAATGAACTCACGGCTACTTGCGGCATTGACTTGCTTGCTCCTATCGCAGTCTTCTCTGAAAGGAAGCGAACTCTTAGAAGAGCTGTCACTCGGCGTCACACAACCATTGACAGTCAGAACCATTTCCCCACCACGAGGGTTCAAGGTGAGCCCCGAGCTCGGCTTGCTCCACCATTCCTCACTCAGCGGACAAGTCATCCACCAAGCGCCCAGCAACCTGCGAGGCCTTTTTGAAACCCGCGCAGTTCGCACGCCGAAAGGCGATCTCTTGCTCATGTTCCCCTTGGGCAATCACTACGCCGCGGGAGCCGGTAAGGTCAATGATTTGATTGCCTATCGCACCAGCGATAACGGCCAAACCTGGCAAGGGCCTACAGTGGCCTTCGATATTAACTACAGCCAGCACGGTTTCATCCCTTTAATCCCAACAGGTTCGAAGCGGATTTACGCCTTTGGCACCCAACCGATTCCCAGCGAATACAGTCGCGAGAAAGGCAAACACGAAAACACCCCGATCGGGTTTCGCTGGTCCGACGACGACGGTCATACCTGGTCGAAGGCTCGGCTCATTGAACCCATCAATGATCGCGGCTTCCTCGGAATGTCCGTCACCCGCATGTGCGAAACCGACAGCGGCGCCTG
>CAJXVR010000482.1 GCA_913061285.1 uncultured Verrucomicrobiota bacterium
GATGGAGGGCATCCCCCTGTTCAACCACGCTTTGGTAAAGCGTTTTCGACGCTTCGTCCGCCATAAACGCATCGACTCGTTGTCGAATGTTTTCAAACTCAGGCTGGGATACAATGGTCTCGCAAAGTTCTTGCAACTTAAGTTGGATCGGCGATTGGGCGGTAGCGGTGGTCATATTTGTGGGTGATTTCTCGGTTGGAATCCTTCCAGAGCCGCTATTCGAGCATAGATTTGTTTGTTTGGGCAATAGGATTCTCTTGGGCGCAGAGGCGTTGTCGCAGGGGAGTGGTTCGTCTGATCCCTTAGCCTCCGCTATTAGAATGGGAAATGCGACGAAAGGTTCCGCTTTTCGTTGGGGCAGCCAATTAGCTGCGGACGGCCTCCGTGATTGACGATTAGAATGCGTGCTTAAGGCAAGTCTTCACCCCTTGGCCACAGAATTCGTGCTGGCTAGCGGGACACGATCGCGACAACATGGCTTTGTGGTCGAGGGAAGAAAAAAGAATTGGGGCTTAGCGAGGGTTGTTACCTTGTTGGTAACGGGAACCCTCTTGGTTATCGTCCTCCGCCGCATCGATTTACACAAATTCCTTGAGGTCGTCCAGACGGCCAATGTGCTCGGGCTTCTAGCTGCCTTTGGTGTTTTTGGTATCGGACTGATGTTTGCCTCGTGGCGTTGGCATTTGATGCTGAGGCTTGGCGGGAATGTTGTGCACCCAGGAGCGACCCTCCGTGGGGCCGTGATCGGTCATTGTTCTCATACGTTTCTCTTTGGGGCTGCCGGTGGCGATGTTGTCAAATCCGGGATTTATGCGCGTTGGTACGGATTGAAAATGGCTGAGGTCCTGGCTGCGGCACCGCTTGATCGATTGATGGCCTTGCTTGGAGCGATTTGTTTTGGTGCTTGTATGATGGGACTTGGGGCGGTGTCTGGAGGGTTTGCAGGCTTGGACGGGAGGCAGCTGCTTTGGCCTATCCTTTGGATTGTGGGAATTTTGGTGGTGGTGCTTCTCGTGATTGCGGCGGTGTATCGTTGGCGTGGTGCCCGGTTCGCGCCCTTAGATCGCTTTCGGGAGAGATTGCAAACTGGCGGACGTGCGTTGATCTCGGATCGATCGGCGCTGGTCAAGAGTCTCGTGGCCGCATTTTTCGTTCATGCTAGTCTGAGTTTTACGATGGTGACATGTCTGGCTTCAGTCACTGACGTTTCAATTTCCTGGGTTTCTGTGCTTTGGCTGTTCCCAGTGATATCCATGATTTCAGGGCTCCCCGTTAGTATCGGAGGGGCCGGATTACGAGAAGGATCTGCACTGGTTCTGCTTGGAATGTTTAAAATTCCTGCCGAAGATGCGGTGGCGGCGTCCTTGTTCACCTTGGTGATTGGTTTTTCTTGGTCTTTCATTGGCCTGTTACTTTGGTGGCGGGGAGACAAGCAACTCAAGCGAGACGAACTTACGGCCCTTCCGTCGTCGATTTCGGTCGTCATACCAACTTTGAACGAGCGAGAGTCGTTGAAGGCGACGATTGCTGCGGTAACGGCGGTGCCCGAGGTGATCGAGGTCTTGATTGCAGATGGGGGGAGTGATGATGGAACGGTTGCCCTTGGTGAGTCTTTAGGATGCCGTGTTCTTCAAACAAGAGCGGGTCGCGGGACACAGATGCGGGAAGCCGCCCGTCACGCGAAGGGCGATGTGATTTGGTTGCTGCATGCCGATACACTCGTGAGCCCAACCTCCGGGCGGGCCATCTTGGCGACCTTTCGTGATAGTCGAATCGTGGGAGGTGGGTGCTGGAAGACCTTTGATCAGATGAATTTCTTGATGCTGGGGACTCGACTCCGTTGTCTGATTAGGATTTTTATTGCGAAGCGGCTCCTTGGCGATCAAGCCATGTTTATGAAGCGGTCGACCTTGGAAGCTGTGGGTGGCGTTCCCGACTTGCCCTTGATGGAAGAATTCGAATTGTGTGAGCGTCTTCGGCGGGTTGGCCGATTGGCTTTGGCCGATACGACCGTGGTAACCTCGGGGCGGAAGTTTAGAGGCCTTGGCGCCCTGCGAACTTATTGGCTAATGGCGAAAGTGACGATCAGATACTATCTAGGGACGCCGGTTCAGGAGCTGGCAGAGATTTATTCGAAGAAATAGATGGCGTGCTATCATGGGTGAAATGATGGATAAAGTGACAGTAGATCATATCCGTGGCTTTAAGGGGCGAGAACGGTTGCCTATTCTAACGGCTTACGATTATCCAATGGCGAAAATATTGGATGAACTGGAGATGCCGGTGATGCTGGTCGGCGATTCCTTAGGCATGGTCGTGCTTGGTTACCCGGACACGACCGAGGTTACCATGGCGGACATGCTTCATCACGTTCGGGCGGTGGCTCGGGCCAAGCCGCGGGGGCTCATTGTGGCTGATTTACCTTTTGGCAGTTATGAAAACGTTGAAGCCGCGGTGGCTAACAGCCAACGCTTGCGAGAGGCAGGCGCCGATGCGGTGAAGGCGGAGGGAGGACTAGAGATCGCCCCACAGATTAAGGCGATTCTTGCCACGGGAATTCCGTTCATGGGCCATCTTGGGATGCTTCCTCAGCACATCAAGGAAGAGGGGCGATATCGGGTGAAGGGCAAGATAGAAACCGAGCGAGACCTTTTGCTGCGGGATGCGGCGCTGCTGGATGAAATCGGAGCGTTCGCCATGGTGCTCGAGTTGGTGAAGCCTGAGCTTGCCGATTCGATCACAAAGACTGTCTCTTGTCCGACGATTGGGATTGGCTCAGGGTTGTCGTGCGATGGTCAGATTCTCGTGAGTCACGATTTGGTCGGAGGTTTCCCTTGGTTCACGCCTCGCTTCGTAACTCCGAAACTGAAGGTGGCAGCACTCATCAAAGAGAGCATTAAAGAGTGGCAGCTTGAGGTGCGGCAAACAGCGGAAACGGAGGGGAAAGCATGAGCGACGATAGTAATTCAGAACTAGCAGAGACAAGGCAACTAACTCACATCGATTCAAGGGGCGATGCCACCATGGTTGATGTGTCTCGGAAACCAACTTCGCGTCGGCGCGCGGTAGCGGGTGGTTCAATTGTGTTGGCGTCGTCAACTTTGGATCTGATTGAATCTAATGAAATCGCAAAGGGGAACGTCTTGGCGACCGCTCGCTTGGCGGGCATCATGGCGGCGAAACGCACCGGAGAGCTCATTCCTTTGGCGCATCCCTTACCGATCACTCATTGTGAGGTGAGTTTTGATATACCGGAAAGCCGTGATCGGATCGATATTGTAGGATCGGCGAGCATTACGAGTCAGACTGGGGTCGAGATGGAAGCGTTGACGGCGGTGAGCGTGGCTGCACTCACGATCTACGACATGTGCAAGGCGGTTGATAAAGCGATGCTCATTGGTGAGATACGGCTGATTTCAAAGGAGAAAACACCTGTTTCTGGGTAGGTTTCCCGATTTACTTCTTTCGAAGGTCTGAGCATAGTCGGGGGATGCAACTCAATGTTGGAATCATTACGATCTCGGATCGTGCCTCACAGGGAAAATACGATGACCTTGGCGGGCCGGCTCTTAAAGAAGCGGTGGCTGGATATCAGTGGACGCTTGGTGGGGACACACTAGTTGCGGATGAGAAGCGGGATATCCAGCGGGCCATTCGTGAAATGATTCGGCAGGGCTGTAACCTGGTATTGACTACTGGGGGGACAGGGGTTGCGGTTCGAGACGTAACGCCGGAAGCGGTGCGAGAGATCGCTGAGCGCGAACTCCCCGGGTTTGGCGAAGTCATGCGGATGGAGTCCATGAAGATCACGCCCAACGCCATTCTTTCTCGGAGTCTGGCAGTAGCCGTCGACCAGGCCCTTGTGATCTGTCTGCCGGGGAAACCCAAGGGGGCGGTTGAGTGCCTGGACTTTGTTGTGGGAGCGATTCCCCACTGTGTGGAGGTCCTGCAAGAAGTTCCCACCAGTTGCTGAGCCCTCGTTAGCTTTTTTGCTATTGGAATTTCAGATCTAGCACCTATGCTGCACGGAAACCAACGTTCTCATTATTATGCTGAATATTCTTGGTCAGAAGGGCAAAGCCTGTCTCTTATACACATCTCCGAGCCCACGAGACCTCTCTACATCTCG
>CAJXVR010000483.1 GCA_913061285.1 uncultured Verrucomicrobiota bacterium
CAGAGAAGGTGTCGGGCACGACGATCGGAAGCTGGTCTATCTGGGGTTTGGGCGATCGCGCACAGCTGGCAGTGAGCAAAATGAGACACGCACTTGTCGCCAGGTGTAAACGATTTGGATTTATGGTCTTAGACTTGTGTAAGTGCTTCTGCATGTGTGTCTAATGAAATACGACTCTTACTGCCGCACCTCGGTTACAAAGCGCTTCCGCAACGATGATTGGGCATCCATTGTGATGGGCGGCATTGTGGATGGTTTTTGTTAGAAATCAATCAATAGTCGCTTCCGTGCCTTGTATGGAATCTGGGGGGCATTGGGAGTGGAAGTTTCTGGTCTCGCTGAGACGATTGTTGTAAGGTGTGGCGCATTCCATGAAACAAAGGGCAGCGGTCGAATTGTGCTGTTATTTTATCGGGGTTAATTGCGTTTGAATCGCCCAATATTGGAAACTTCAAAGTATGAATTGGTTTCGCCTAGGGAACATGCTTGTTTTGGTCATACTTGTGGCAGGGAACGGGGTTCTGCTAGGTGCTGATCGACCCAATATCTTGCTCATTGTTTCGGAGGACAACGGCCCTGCCTTGGGTTGCTACGGGAATACGTCGGTTACGACACCCGTTCTGGATCGTTTGGCTGCCGAAGGTATTCGGTTTTCTCGGGCCTATGTGCCTCAAGCAGGATGTAGCCAGTCGAGAGCCGCCTATCTCACCGGACTTTATCCCCATCAAAATGGCCAGATTGGTTTGGCAACCTGGAAGTTTCGGCTTTACGACCGTGAAACCCCCAATCTGGTTCGGAGTCTAAAGACGGCAGGCTATCGAACGGGGATCATCGGAAAACTTCATGTGAATCCTGCCTCGGCTTTTCCTTTTGATTTTTCTGCCCAACCGAATGCGAATTTTGGTCGCAAGGCCCTTGAGCAATATGCCATCGAAGGGAGGCGTTTCATCGACGCGTCCGAGAAACCGTTTTTCTTGAGCGTGAACTATCCAGACGCCCATCGGCCCTTTTTGCCAGCGGTAGATGGCCTGCCGGAGATCCCGCTGACCGGTGATGATGTCGAGCCGCTGACCTATATGGGCCTCGACACGCCGCAACTCCGTCAACAAACCGCGGATTACTACAATTGTATGACTCGACTGGATGCCCTGATTGGAGAGCTGTTGAGGTCCCTCGATCAATCTGGAAAAGCGGGCAATACCTTGGTGATTTACCTGGGAGATCATGGCGCCGATCTCTTGCGGGGGAAGCGAACATCCTATGAAGGGGGGCTTAGAGTGCCCATGATTCTCAAATGGCCCACTGCCTTCGACGATCGATTTAGGGGACGTGTCGTTGATGCCTTGGTTTCTTCCCTCGACATAATGCCCACGCTCCTGCAGCTAGCCGACGCTCCCTCGATCCCGGGGCTCGCAGGTCGTTCTTTGTTCCCGTTGATTGAGACCGAGGGAGGTGATTGGCGTCGCTATCTATTTACGGAGTATCACTTGCATTCGGCCCATAACTATTATCCTCAAAGAACGGTTCGAGATGAGCGCTATAAATTGATCTGGAATCTGTTGCCGGGGGAGATCAATCCTGGCTTCGCGTTTACCAATACGAAGTTCTTCGAGGGGCTTGAGCATGTGATTGAACGGGCTCCCCGTGATATTCGCTTGGCCTATGAGAGGATGCGGCGGCCAGCTGAGTTTGAGCTCTACGATCTTGAATCCGATCCCTTTGAATTTCGAGATCTTAGCAAGAGCGTCGAGCATTCTGCGATTGCTGCCCGATTGAAACGCCGGCTCCGTGAATGGCGGTATGAGACCGCCGATCCGTTCTTAGATCAGTCGAATCTTCGTCGGCTTCAGGCTGAAGTGAATGCTTGTTTCAAAAATGGTCAGGCGAGTAAAGCGGATTTAACCTTAGACTATCCCCGCTACTTTTTTGACCAGCCCTGAACTTGCTTGAGCAGACGGGGTAAGGGGAGTGATTTAGAGAGAAACGGATCGAATGCAATCAAATGACAGTTACGTATAGAGGGATGAGAAAGCTTAGGGTTTGGTTGAAGATTTGCTGGAGCCGTGTCCTTGCGGTGCTTGTGTTGGCCTTGTTGGTTCCCTTATCGCTTGGTGCTGCCAGTGGGCGAGATGCGATTTGGAAGGAACTAACGACCTTGCCCGATGCCCATGGTTTTGCCGGTCCCTTTGCCGGAGTTTCCGGTGGGGCCTTGATCGTTGCCGGTGGGGCAAACTTTCCTGATGGACCACCGTGGGAAGGCGGTAGCAAGGTTTGGCATGATCGAATCTATGCCTTGAATAATCCGGACGGAGAATGGAAGGAAGTTGGACAACTTCCTGGTGGTCTCGCATATGGCGTTTCTGTGACTTGGCGAGATCGGTTGATTGGGATTGGTGGGAGTGATCGAGAGCGGCACTACCCGAATGTATTCTCTCTCCAACTCAATGGGAATTCTGTTGCGCTTGAAACCGGGCCGGCGCTGCCAGTCCCTTTGGCGAACGCGGCTGGCGTATTGGTTGGTGATGTGATCTACCTCGCAGGAGGAAGTGAGACTCCGACAATCGATGTGGCATCGAACCGTTTCTGGAAACTTGATCTATTTAATGGCTTGGAAGCGAGTGAGTGGGTCGAGCTGTCGTCGTGGCCGGGTCCAGAGCGGATGCTCCCCGTGATGGCCTTTCAGAATGGGAAGGTGATATTGGTCAGTGGAGCACGCCTTCTTCCGGATGCGAATGGCGGTGTCACTCGAGAGTTCTTGAAAGATGCCTATACCTTTGATCCCGCCCACGAGACATGGACTAAGATTGCTGGGCCTCCGGTACCCTTCGTCGCTGCGCCAAGTCCAGGGATTCCTTTGGGATATGCAGACGTGCTGTTTTCGGTTGGGGATGATGGGGCGAATTTCTTTAGACAAGATGAGATGCGGGAAAGTCATCCTGGTTTTCCTGTTGAGCTCTATCGCTACAACACCGTCACCGATCAATGGGTTGAGGATGGGGCGTATCCGAGGGCTGAAAACACGCGACCCGAGGGAGTCAAGAATGGCGGCGTCTATCCTCCAGTAACGATCCCCGTAGTTTCTTGGAAGGGGCAATTTGTTTTTCCAAGCGGGGAAATACGACCGACGGTGCGAAGCCCCAAAGTCATGGCCTTTCAGGTCGGTGCAGCGGATTCGTTATTCGGGAGAACGAATTGGATTGTGCTGGTGGGCTATCTCCTAGGGCTGGTTGTCATCGGTGTCTGGTGTTCCCGTCGGGAATCGGGAACGGATAGCTTCTTCCTCGCCGGAGGACGCGTGCCCTGGTGGGCTGCAGGATTAAGTATCTTTAGTACGATGTTGAGTGCAATCACGTATCTTGCCATACCGGCACGGGCTTATGCGACCGACTGGACCATCTTTCTCGTCAATATGACGGTCTTCGCTGTCGTGCCGATTGTTGTTTTCAAGTACCTGCCAGTGCTTCGGCGAAGTAAAGTCACGACAGTTTACCAGTATTTGGCCATTCGTTTTGATCGATCGATTCAGAAATTTGGTAGTGCTTCGTTCATTCTTTATCAGACCGGGCGCATGGGGATCGTGCTGCTTTTACCGGGCTTAGCCTTGTCGGCTGTCACGGGAATTGATCTCTACCTTTGCATCGCCCTCATGGGCGTTTTGGCCACCCTGTATACCGTTCTCGGTGGAATTGAAGCGGTTGTTTGGACGGATGTGGTGCAGACCGTGGTACTGCTTGGCGGGGCGGTGGCGGCCATGTTCATTATTGTGGGAGGGCTTGATGGGGGTGTCGGGCAGTTTGTTGATGTCGCCCGCTCGGCGGATAAATTTAATTGGGTCAATCTCGAATTTAGTCTCGTGAGTGAATCTGTTATCGTGGTGCTCTTAGGTGGTTTTTTCTCGACCGCATTGGTGCCTTATTCGTCGGACCAGGCGGTCGTTCAACGCTATTTAACAACCAAAGATGAAGCGGCAGCCCGCCAGTCTCTCTGGCTGGGCGCAGTGATGGTCTTGCCAGCGACGCTCTTGTTTCTCTTGTTGGGAACAGGTCTCTACG
>CAJXVR010000484.1 GCA_913061285.1 uncultured Verrucomicrobiota bacterium
TCGTCGGCAGCGTCAGATGTGTATAAGAGACAGGCCATAGACCGATTGTCCGACGCCCAAATGATTCGACTCAGTATCTGTTTTGGACTGATCGCCTACTCTTTCCGCTTCGCTTGGGAGGACGCCCTTGAAGGGAAGCGACTCAAGCACCTTCCTCCGGTTCAACCGGCATTTACCGAGACTCAGAAGCGCGATTTTCATAGTTTCGACCTCGATGATACCTGCGTTAAATACATCGCGCGCAACATCATCAAACCATGGAAACAGCTTTGGGAAAAAATGGGATTAAATCGGCCCTACTTTGAGTCTGCTCTTTTCACCCAGAACTTCCGACTACGCTCGACACCCTACGACGCACCGGAGATCGTTTCACAGTCGAGCGCCGAGTTACTTTTCAAATTCTTTGCCACCGATACCGAGCGTTTCTTCTTCCTCGGAGTCCAGGAAGTCACCGGCAAGTTTAATTGCATCCCTACCCTCATTACTCTCCAAAGGGCCATGCTCAACAACGATGATCAATCCGTCGTGCAATGCTGTGAGGAACTGAGCGCCCTTTGGAGGGGAATCACTGAGGATGTTTTCATGCGCTTTGACACAAGGATCGATCCGATCGAATGGGGAAGTTCGGTCGGCAAATGGACAGCCTCACCTTTCTATAAACAAGAAGGTTTTTCGGGAATGTTCTTTCCGGCCTTCCATATTCTCGACCTCCTGATCGGACGAGTGAGCTATGACTCGTTCCTGGGAGATCTCATCGTCAAGACACGCGAAATTCTCCCCCCGAATTGGCAACGCTTTTTCCAAGCCGTCGGCAAACTAAATCTCAAAGACTATGTGACCAAGCACGCTGAGCGAGATCATCGTCTTGCTACATCATTGGTAAGAATCCAAGATCTGTATCAATTGTTCTTTCAGGTACATCGTCGAAAAATCTTCTCTTTTGAATACCAAGCGATTCTCACCGGGCGCAATTCAACCAATGCAGGGATTTCCGTCGAAGTAAAAACACACGACAACGAAAGCGTCTACGACTTAGCCACGTGGAATAATATCGATGACATCCTCCTCGAGAGTGGTAATGAACGCCCACTCGAAGACTTGGGCACTAAATCGAAATGTCCCTTTACTTCCGGCACCTTGGCCACAGAAGCCCCCAAGAGCTATCCGCCCACCGTTGCTACCCAATGTCCCTTCTCCGGTGCTCATTCATCCAGCGCAACTGGAACGACTGACGAAAGCTCTCTAATTCGAACCGAATGGGCCCCTTTGTGCGAAGAAGAGGCCGATTTCCACGGAATCCGAATCAGCGATTTTCCACTAACCGTTTCCCCCGGAGATCGCTGCCTCATCATCGATCATGATGGAGAACGTCAGGAAGGCGAGTTCGTCGGCCGGCTCGATTCCAGAGAGCAAACCATTCGAACCCTTCGTCCCGTTACAGATATCGACGGAATCAAGTTGCTTCCTGGAATCTTTCAGCGCCCAGCCGGCGAAGGCCCCAATGCTCAAAACACCACTTCCATGGAAACGCTGCTGATATGTCAAGGTGATCGCTCCATGATCTCAACGGTCCTCGCTAATCATTCCCAAGTCCCACTGACGGTGCTACTGATCGGTTCTCAAAAGGATCTCGAACGACTGAAGCTCCATGGATGCGAAGAGACGCTCATCATCCCATCGAATTCATTCGAGGAAACTCAAATATCCCCCGAGACACTCAAGCGTTGGGCACACAATCATCTGTACACGATCTCTGGCGATTCAACCTTCGTCCGCAACGCTCTCGAATGGCTGACAGATCATATTAAACCCGCAGAACAGAGCAAAGCCAATTGGTTCTCTGAACTCCGAGAAAAAAAACAATTGCGGATGACTGTCTACCGGACCGACCGCTCGGCAACACCGGCAGGGAAGACTTTCTACCCGTGGGACCTCTTACCGGCACGGAGCAAACCACGCTATCTTGCCTTACGAAATCGAGTCATCGACATCAGCACATTCCAGCACATTCATCTCGGGGGAGACAACATCCTAAGGCTACTTTCCGGAGTCGACATCACAGAGGAATTCGGGCGCGCCCACCCCGGCCAACAAGTAAACTTACCCGAGGCGCTAGAAATCGGCAGCTACACCGTTCCTGAAGCCCTTGAGGATATGACAAACTACGCCTATAAACTGGCTCGATCGGCTAACGTTATCGAATTGCAAATTGAGAAACTTGCAATCTACGAAAACGCACCGTCCGTATATCGACAACGAGTACTCTCGACCCTGGCCGCGATCGACATCAGCTTGCTTTGGAAACCCGAGGGGTTTCAAGAGCCACTCACCAAATCCGATACTGGAACCTTGATTCGGCGAGTGAACACTCGACTCCAGCCACTAAATAAACAACAGACTCCACCTCCATCTCAGCAGATCAAACAACTACTCAAGGATCTCTTTCACTGTCACGAGATGAGCATCAAGAATCTCTGTCAGTGCCTCGCCTCACAGCACAAGGCCTCTTCGGAAACCGTCGATTCAATCCTTAGTGCTCACCTCGGGCTCCATCTGGAAATAGTCCAAGGATTTGCCACCTCTACGAGCGACGAGGAAAACGATCAGTGTCCCTTCTCAAGCGCTACGGTCACCGAATCTCTTTCCGCCTTCGCACGCCACTAGGTCAACAAGCAAAGAAAACGACCGGATTTATTCTTCTCCTTGATGGCTGCGAAAAGCTCCCCACAATATGCACCGCAAATTCCTAAATACGCCTCAGGTGTGGCAAGTGGGTTAGCAATCTTAGGAAAAAAAACGACTCCGCACACTTTTTTAATCTCATAAACCACCGAAACACCACTCAATAATTACTGACAACTTCGCCTCGCTCTGATAAATTCGCAACGTTTACACCGTCACGGAATCATCACTATGAGTCAGAGCCGCCCTGCCCAATTTCGCCTATCCGTTTCATTCCGATATTCTCAATCGAAGCGCGACCGAAGACACTAGAGTCGTGTCAGCCGAAACGCATTGCAATGACGACCTGAAGGGTAAAGCTGCGCACGCTTCATCGAATCCTGGCATCTTTCAAACCACCCATTGGAGCTTGATACTCCAGGCTCAGAACGAGACAAATCCAGAGATCGCTCTCCAAGCATTAGTAAGCCTCTGTCGACGATACTGGCGGCCGATCTATAACTTCCTTCGCCGCGAAGGCACCTCTTCCCACGATGCCCAAGACATCACTCAAGGATTTTTCACTGCCCTACTTGAGAAAAACAAAATCGAACGGGCCGATCAGAACCGGGGCCGCTTTCGATCGTTCTTGCTCACCTCGCTAAAGAACTTTCACGCGAATGAACGAGCCAAACAGCTTACCCAAAAACGGGGTGGGCAACATTCCATCTTTTCTCTCGATCAACTCAGTGCCGACAAGCAATTTGAAGTTGAAAGTGGCCTCAATCTCTCTGCCGAGGAAGCCTTCGATCGGAAGTGGGCCCAGTCGGTCATCGAACACGCAATGACCCGACTCCGCAAAGAATTTGTCCAGGCCGGCACCGCAGAGCGGTATCACAAGCTGAAGCCCTTTCTTCTCTCCGACCCAGAACCGGGAGAGAGTTACGAAGCCTTGGCCAAAGAGCTCAATCTTTCGCAAAGCGGTCTCCGATCCGCGGTTCATCGATTTCGACGCCGCTTCTCTCAGGTTTTCCAAGCAGAAATCGCCGATACAGTAGCCGATCCCCAGGAAGTCGAGGCTGAGATTTCCTACCTATCGGAAATCCTCGCGCACCAAGGAACCGAGAAATAGCAAGGGACAGCCCGCCAACAATCCGGTAGCAGTAGGAAAGAATCCCGGTGTCGACTCCCATCAATCATTGCACCCGATGCCAAGCGCCGTTGCCGCCTGAAACGGAGTCGGTTTTCTGTGCCCGGTGCCTATTCGCCGCGATGTCCCAAGGAATTCAAAGCCTTCCCGAGGAACCCTCATCCCCCTGTCTCTTATACACATCTCCGAGCCCACGAGACCTCTCTACATCTCGT
>CAJXVR010000485.1 GCA_913061285.1 uncultured Verrucomicrobiota bacterium
TCTACACTAGATCGCTCGTCGGCAGCGTCAGATGTGTATAAGAGACAGAGCCTGGGCCTCCTGTTTCTTTACACGATAGGCTTTGGAGATGTACGAGAGCACGTCCTTGAGCTCTTCAGGATCCCAGATGGTGAGTGAACTGAGCGCCGCTTCGATTTGTTCGAAAACGGCTTCCTCGCGCGTGTAGTATACCTTAGTGTGATCGTCTTTATCGTAGGAGACCAGATAAGTGAATGAGGCTGTGTTGCCGTTCTTATAAGTTCTCTTCTGCTCCTGGGCAGTACAGAGTTTGCCCGTATTCGCGCAGGTAAGAAGCCCTCGAAGGAGGAATTTTCTCCGACCATATCTGGCATGTGGCTTGGTTTTGCTCGTTCTAACGGCCTCACACTCATCAAAGAGCCTTTTGGTGACAATGGGCTCATAGATGTGGGCATAGTGCTCTCCAGTTGTCTTCACCCTCATGACGCCGTAGTAGAACGAGTTTTGGAGCATCTGGTGGATGTGGCTCTTTGTGAGCGCGCCCTGTTTGCCGCGATTGTTGGTGAGGCCGATTCCCTTTGAGAGTTTGACCAATTGAGAGAGCGAGTAGCAGCCGGTCGCGTATTTTTCAAAAAGCGTCCGAACGAGAGGGGAGCGAACTGGGTCGAGGCAGATTTCGGCTTTTCCGCGTCCGTGACGCTTGAACCGATCATCGCGCCAGTTGAGGTATCCGATTGGAGCTTGGCCAATCCACTCGCCACGGCTGAGCTTCTGTTCCTTTGCACGATTGACGTTGTCACTCAGGCTGTCGGTATAATTTTGCGCTAGCGCGACAGCGATATTCCACATGAAGAGGTCCTTTGCAGGCGAATTCTTGTGAATGATGCAGTTGTCGCTGCTAAAATGGTATTCGAGCAAACCTTCTTCCCGAAACTTCTCGAGGATCGGTTGCTGTTTGAAGCCGCGCTGGAGCCGGTCTACCTTGTCGGTGACGATGGCAATTGGCTCACTAAGCTTCTGAGCGGTTTTGCTGGCCTCTTTGATTATCGTCATGAATTTTCCCCGGTCTCCGCGTGTTGAGGATTCCGTGATAGTGGCGGAACGCAAGAGCTTGAGACGATTTCGGTCGCAATAGTCTCTGATGCGGGTGTTTTGAGCATCGGGAGAATACTCCTCCTGATCATTGGATGAAACGCGGGCTATCGCGACGGCCTTTGTTGCTTCATGGCCTCCAAACGAACTTCCGGCCATCTAGATCTCCCTTTCTGTACGTTATTTCAATTACTTAGCTTAGTCGATATAGAGCCGAATTGGCGAGTGTCTGGCGCAGCGAGACTGGATTTATCCACAAATAATTCAAAATAATTGATGAGGCGCTTGGCGGCATCAGCCGCCTGTGCATTCGTCAGTCGTTGCGGACTGCGAGCCTTGATCTGGGCTGTCAGCGAGGAGAAGATCTCCTCTGGCGTTCTCGTGTCATTTCGAACGTGGTTGATGATTTCCTGATTGTCCGTTGTTGCTGAAATGGGCCTACTCCTATGGCGCGGCTTGTCTTGTGTCGGTGAATCTGTGTTTGATTGGGGGGGGGGCGACCTACACCATTATTGGTGCCAGAACACCAAAGTCTCACCTGGGCGGTCGATGGTGAATACGTCGTTGATTTCCATGTCGCGGGCATATGCTTCGATGTTGAAATAACGCCGGAGGGTGTCCGAGCACTCATCAAACTGGCTGGATTCCTCGAGAAAGCTCTCGCACCACTCCTGTAATGAGCAGGCGGAGCCCGCAAAGCGTTCCTGGTAGCTTGTTACGGCTTCGGGTGAAAGATCTTCCGATTGGTATTCGCAGTAGGCGACTAGATCTGCCCATTCGATACCCTCTGATTGTGCTGCCTGGTAGGCTTTGGCGATCTGCTTGAGCTCATCAATTCCGGAATACTCATAGATGCTGCCGCAGTATTCGTGGTCGTGGATGGCATATTCCTCAGCCTCGGGTGTCTGCGAAGAGTCGAGTATCAGCGAAATTCTTCGTGAGATTTCTTCACTACCGTCAAGATTGATCCAATCACCGTGCAGATCGCCATTATTGTAGCTGGATAGGCAAGCAATATAGACGCGAGGTGTAGACATTTGATCTCCCTTTGTTTAGCGCAAGAATTGGGATCACCACGGTGATGCCGTAGTGATCCCAAGGATTGGTTACTTTGGCTCAGTCTCGGAATTATCTTTCCTGGACCGGTGGTTGCCCGTCCAGCAGTAGGCCTGACGAGCGATTTCTGCCAGGACAAGCATGTCACGGCCTTTAAAGCTATTGCTGTCCTCGGCCTGATCATCCTTTGTAAAGGTGCGTGCAAAGGTTACTGTGAGATAGGCTCCATGTTCTCCTTCATTTCGCCAGATGGTCGCCTTAATTGCTCCGTCCCGGATGACTCTCAGTGGTGTATTTGGTTTAAGTTCCATTTGTAGTTCCTTTCGTTGTTTTAGCTGTCCGTTCCCGTGGCCGGGAATTAAGCCGCCGGATCGTCCCCATAAAGTCGTGAACCGATTTTGCAGAGAACTATCTGTTCGGATGTTGGCAATCGGTCATCCGACGGCGAAATAATCAGAATGCCTTGTTCAAGCCATGCGCGTTTGCGCAGGGTCAGCAACTCATGATCGCTGAAATTTGAATCTCCTTGCCAAGGGTTGAAGGCATTTTGGTAACGATTGTCGACGCTCATTGGTTGCCTCCGTTCTCTAGGTTGCGAATGCACTCGCGTCGGATTTTCTCCATTCGGATCGCGCGCAGTCGATCATGAACCATTTGAGCGTTGTCCATGATGCTGCGGGTTTCTCGGATATAGTCCTCCAATTCGCGGTGCGGGATTTCCAGCAAAATGTCAGTCTGTGTGTCACCCAGATTCTCATATTGAATTTTGTTCCTATTCATCGTCTTTCGACCTCCTATGTTGTTGCAATAATGTAACGATGCTTCAGCACGGATAGTGAAGTCGTGGTGCTTGCCCGGTGCTTGGAGAGTGCTCGGAAGGTGGACGAGCTAGGATTGCGCTTCCGAAGATCCCTTGGGTGGTGAAGAGAGAGGTGAAGGCAGGGTGAACCGAAGTGATGGACATACCATGGTATGCAAGGCACACCCTACAACCCTAGGTTTTAAGGCCTTTTGCTGCGGCGCACCCAAAACCACTTGACCGCGAAATCTACTATATGAAAATATGCGCGCTAAGTAGTTGGATAACTAGAATACGAGGACGGAACGATGTGTATAACGAATTCTGAGTTTTATGGACTCAATGAATTGAGAGATGACTGGCGAGTTTGTAGTACCAAGATCAAAAAATGGTTGGTGTCTGGGAAGTTGAAATCCAGCTTGTGGCTTCCTGTAATGAGCGTTTACAGCCTCGGAGAACTCATCGAAGACAAGGTTGATGATGTTCGCGGGGAACTTCGGCATTATGAGGGATTCGTCCAACTGTCCCATCACCAATGTCAGCGCCTCTATCGTACAGGTGAACTCACCATTCGAGATTTTCGAAGCCTTTGTGGAACGAAGCGGTTCCAGTTGCCAGAAACTTCAGATGATATTCGCGCCTCGGTAGACGATCTGCTTGTCCTCTTCGATGAAAAGCAGAGGTTCGAACAGGAGATTGACCCGTCCAGTGCCAATGGGGCAGCAATGGAAGTGCCCAACGAACCTGAATTGCTAGACTCGGATTTCCGCAATGTTCTAGTCGACGGCGAGAGCTACACGTTTGGAGTAATTCAGGCCTCAATTCTGCATCAGCTGTATCAAGCTTCGGTTCGGGGTAAGGGGTGGCTGGTTGGCAAGCGAGTATTGCACGATGTGGGGTCCGAAAGTTTCTCTCTATCCAATGTCTTCAAGCATAAACCAGTTTGGCGAAGGTTGATCGAGTCAGATGGACGAGGACGCTATAGATTGCGCCGAGACGCCCTTGGGGGCGAAGCCGGTATCTGTCTCTTATACACATCTCCGAGCCCACGAGACCTCTCTACATCTCGT
>CAJXVR010000486.1 GCA_913061285.1 uncultured Verrucomicrobiota bacterium
TCGTCGGCAGCGTCAGATGTGTATAAGAGACAGATATCACCCTACTTCGTCGTTTTGCCGGTGAAACACATCTCAAGCCCGGCGACATCATCTGGGAAATGATGCGAATGATCGGCCAAGATTTACTCGACTACGTCAAGAATCTTAAACAGCGCTTGTCCTATATCGAAAAGAATAGCGAGTTCTGGACGCTGGAGCAAAACGGGCACTCATTCGGTGTTCTCTACGTCCCGCGGCGTCAACCGCTCCCCAACGATCCCTCTTCAGGACTGGAGTTTTTCATCAATAGCCAAGGAAAAGAGAATGACACTGCAGCCTTGGTATATCCTGATCGGCGGGGTAATGGCTATGGTTTATCCCGGTTTCATGACGACAAGCGGCTTGATTTCACCCGAATCGAAGCCGAGCCCGACGTTCATTTTGCGCACGTCCGCGGGTTCGTAGCCAAAACCAAAGCCATTGACGCCAATCGGCTTAAAGAACTCGTTCGTAAAGCCTGGATCGTGTAGCCAGCGATCTCCGTCGCGCCTAATCCTTCGAGTAGGCAATGAGGTGCACTCGAGATTCCGGCTGCGAGAGCAATGCCTTCGTTTGTTTCCCGTTGGGCCACAACGCTGTTACCGATAAGGGATAACTCAGATTTCCGAGTCCAAAGAATAGGGTTGCCGTCGATTGCCCTAAGTAGCCACTACCTGAATACACTTCCTGAACCAGCGATTCTCCCTTCGATCGAACAGTAACCCGGGCTCCAATCCCATTCGGATTTCCCTGTGGCCCTTGCAGCCGAATGGCGACACGATCCCCTCCATCCCTAGGGCTTTGGTTTACCAGGGTTTTTAGTGATCGATTGTTTTGAGAAACTAAGACATCTGGATTTCCGTCGTGATTGAGATCAACAATCACGGCGGCCTTCGAATCTCCGGGCAAGACAAGCCCAGACTCAGCCGGCCAGACCGGTTCGAGCTCGCCTTTGGTTCCAGCTGTCAGGAGTAAGCCCATCCCACCGCTCATTCGTCCCGTCTCTGGCTGGGGACTAAAATCATTCTGAGCCACCAACACATCCACACGTCCGTCCCCATCGAAGTCTGTCACAGCCGTGCCAAAGGCTGGCGCGACCTGAGCGAAGCGAGGCATCGGTTCGATTCGAAAACGACCGTCTTCGTTATACAGAATCACAGAATCCATCGTCGTCACCTCCAGCCGAAGCGAGCGCGAGAGATTCTGACTTGGATAAATATCAGCCAAACTAGCCATCGCAAACCGCTCAAAAGAGGCAAATTTCCCTGCCAGGGAAGGTATTGCGGAGGTGGAGCAACTCTTCCCGCGTTCAGGATAACATGTATCCCCCTCAAACTTCGCCTCAATGATCCGAGAAACGCCGCTCCCGTCTACATCCCCATAATAAATCACATTCGGATGTTCTTCGTCCCCATGATACTTGGTGTTCCTCCCGAGATTCGAAACGACAAAATCAATATCACCATCTCGGTCAAGATCACCGGCACTGATCCCGTTCCACCAACCCCGCGCCTCAGCTAAGCCGGCGCTTGCCGTGGCATCAACGAGACGCCTCCCGTCGTTTCGGTAAACCTTGATTGGTCCCCATTGGTGGGTCACTAAGAGATCACACCGCCCATCCCCATCCACATCAGACCAAATTGCCGCGCTCACGAGTCCAGAATCCCGAAGCCCTGATGCACGGCTTTCTGTCTGATCGGTGAATCGCCCGCCCTCGTTAACGAGGAATTGATTCGGCTCAGCCAAGGGATACTGCCCCGGAACAGAGCGGCCGCCAACGAACAGATCCAAGTCTTGATCCCCATCAAAATCGCAAGCAACAACAACGCTCCCTGAATGATGAGCCTGCGGTAGCACATCAGGATTCGTCCTCTGAAAGTTTCCCGCCCCATCATTCAAATAGAGCCGATCTTGATACCAACGGTCACCCCGTTTGGCTTCGACGCCCCCTGATACCACATAGAGATCGAGATCACCGTCGCCATCTGAGTCGAACATTAGCACCCCCATATCCTCCGCCCGTGCATCCAAGGCGAACGGATTCGTTCCCCCATTCCAACCGCCACCCTTCGATCGAATAAAGAGCGTCCCAGATTGCCCTGCAGCCCCCCCAAGAAAGAGATCTTCCTCACCATCACCATTCACATCGCCAACTGCGATTCCTGGTCCCGCCTGTGATTGCCGAGCAGGCAGGAGTGGTTGCTCTCGGTAATCATCAAAGTATCGTTCTCGATGCCGCCAGGGAACCGGACTCTCCTCAGTAACGAACCACGGACTCTCCCTGCGCTTCTCTTTGGCTGGTAGCGATTCCGGCTCTTCTATTTCAAGCAATTGACCACACGTGATCTCTGTCAATTCTTGAACCACACCACTACTCCACTCAATGCTTAGACGGTCGATCAGTGAATCCTCTGGAAAACCAAAATGTATGAGGGGTTCGTTCGCTGACATAAAGCCCTGTCCCGAAGTCAACACCCGGGTCTGCAGCAAGCCGCCTTGTTCCGCAACTATCTTACAGCCGAGCCCCCAACGATTGCTCTTTCGGCCCACCAGTCTGAGTTCTAAAGCGGCTCCTCCGTAGCTCTGGTTTCGGTAAATCGAAACGGCCTCATTAAAATTCGCAACCACAAGATCGAGGTCTCCGTCCCGATCAAGATCCGCCATTCCAACGCCATAGCTGGCGGATTTTTGATCGAGCCCCCAACGAGTTGCCACCGATTCAAATTTGAGATCACCAAGATTCCGGTAGGCGAGATTCGATTGCTTGAGAACAGGAGTATCACGCCATTTCGAATCTTCACGCGATCGAATCGACGCAGCGAGATCACTATTCATGAAATCCCGAGACATGCCATTCGACACAAAAAGATCTACTCGACCGTCCAAGTCCAAATCACCAAATTTAGGAGACCAGGTCCAATCGGTATTTGCGACGCCAAGCAGATTCGCCGCCTCAACCACCCGTTCGGTTCCGGTCCCTAGAAAGAGAGCATTTCGCATATACTGTTGCGGGTTCGACCGAATGAGAAACCATTGATTTTTCCCCATATCGCCCATGCCCATTTTCTGAGAGAAATGATCCCTTCCAGACATGTCAGAGGCGAGGAAATCAATCCGTCCATCGTTGTTGAGATCCGCACTATCACTCCCCATAGAGAACCAGGGAATGTGAGGAAGACTAGAACGGGCCGTTTCCGTGAAGGTCCCGTCGTGATTATTTCGATAAAGCTGATCGGCCCCTTTGTAGTCGTTACTTACGTAGAGGTCAGGCCAGCCGTCATCGTTGTAGTCCCACCAGGAAGCAGCTAATCCAATACCATATCCACTGATTCCAGCGGTCTCATTGACCCGGTGAAACTGATTGTTTCCGTCATTGCGAAAGAGCCAGTCCTCCTGCCCCGCAATGACAAGTTCGATCCGACCACTCCCCTTATCCATCAGTTGAAAATACTCCTGAAACTTAGGATCGACCTTTGCCGTCTTCGCGTTGGAGTCGATCACGATGATCCCGCGTTCGACCGCTTCTCGAGTCGATTTCGGCAGCAAATGATAACGACGATCCTTAAGCCGATGAGTCACGAGATACCCGTCCAAGTCACCGTCACGATCGTAGTCAGCGAAGGCCATCATCACGCTCGCCCCCTTATGGTCTAGGCCAAAGGCTTGCGCCTGTTCGCTGAAAACTCCGTCGCCCCGATTTACAAACAAGAGATTCGAATCGCCATAAACACAGACGAAGAGATCCAAATCATTGTCATTATCAATATCGACAAAACTCGCCCCACCGCACCAACGCCCCTCGCCACCAACCCCCGCCGATTCAGTGATGTCTTCGAAGCGCCATCCGCCAAGATTTCGGTAGAGCCGATTCCCTTGATCATAAGCCGTGAAGAACAAGTCCGGAAGATTGTCTCCGTCCACATCGCCAATGGCGACGCCTGTTCCCGAGGTCTGATCTGTCATAAGATCAAAG
>CAJXVR010000487.1 GCA_913061285.1 uncultured Verrucomicrobiota bacterium
CGCTTTGTTCGGCCGGGCCTTCAGCCCGGAAATTGCCCCTCTCTTTCAAATGCACCCTCCTGAGGTGAGTATCTTGACCGTATTCCCATATTGCTGTATTTATTTACTCGTGAAAACGACGATTGATCTACCGGATGCTTTGTTGCATAAGGCCAAAATTGCCGCGGCTCAAAGACGCACGTCACTCAAAGCGCTAGTCGAGCAAGGGCTGGAGTTCGTGCTGCATGGCATTCCTGTTCCTGCTAAAGCCGATTCTTTGGCCAAGAATGAGGAGGATTTCTACGAAATCGATCAATTCAATGTTCCCGTGCTGAAGCGTCGCGGTGTTACCGTTACTGATGAGTGGGTCAACGGCATTCGAGACGAAGAGGGCATTTAGCAGTGGTGTATCTGGTCGACGTGAATGTCCTCATCGCGCGCTTGGATGCCGATCACGAGCACCATCGCCTGTCGGCTCAATGGTGGAATCGTAACCTTGTTCAAGGTTGGGCGACCTGCCCCATCATTGAGAATGGTGTCATCAGGATTTTGGGTCGGCCGTCCTACCCTGGTTGGCCGGGGAGTCCGGACCGAGCCGGCGTGGCATTGCGGCAGCTCATAGGTGCCCTCCCCGGACACCACTTCTTCGCTGATGACATATCACCACTGGACGCTCAGCGTTTCTCTGGGTTAGCAGAGGTCAGTCCTTCACAGGTCACCGATCTTTATCTCTTGGCGCTGGCAGTGCATCACAAAGCCAAATTCGTTTCTCTAGACAAACGAATTCCCGCTCGTTTGATTCCAGGCGGAACTGAGGCTTATGTTGCGATCGAATAGCTCGCTGAGGAAGTTGAGATACTGTAATAAGAAGTAGTTCGGAAATATGGTTAGTCCTTGGGGGAGGGGCTGACTCGCCCCTTGGTGCGGTGCGGGGCTTTACGACGATGCATTGGAGCGTGGTGTTGACGGTGAGGCCACTTTTTTCAATCCTATTAATCCTGTCTAATTCCCGGCTCGACTCTCGGTAGCCGTTGACTAGCATCGCGGGATGGTTGGCACGCGGATCGCGCATTACGAAATCACCGCCAAGTTGGGGCAAGGCGGGATGGGGGAGGTCTATCGGGCGACGGACTCGAAGTTGGAACGCGAAGTGGCGGTCAAAGTCCTGCCGGAGAGTTTCGCGAGCGACAATGAGCGGCTCGCGCGATTTGAGCGAGAGGCGAAGACACTGGCGACACTCAATCATCCTAGTATTGCCGGGATTTACGGTCTCGAACAGGTGGGAAATTCGCAAGCGATCGTTCTTGAGTTAGTCAAAGGGGAGGATTTGTCAGAGCGGATTCAGCGAGGTCCGATTCCAGTGGTAGAAGCACTTGGAGTCGGTAAGCAGATTGCCGAGGCGCTGGAGGCCGCTCATGAGAAGGGGATCATTCATCGCGACCTCAAACCGGGGAATATCAAGATCGATGCTGAAGGGCGGGTGAAGGTGTTGGATTTTGGCTTGGCAAAGGCGTTGGTGGATGAGCCTGGCGAGGGGGACGGCTCGCGATTACGCTCTCCCCACGAAGGGATGGCACAAGACGAATCGCCCACGATTACGGATGTTTTTACTAAACCCGGTACGATTCTGGGGACGGCGGCTTATATGTCGCCGGAGCAGGCGCGTGGGCGGGCGGTCGATAAGCGGACGGATATTTGGGCGTTTGGGTGTGTGTTGTTCGAGTGTTTGACGGGTGCGAGAGTTTTTCCAGGAGGTGACGCGACTGATATCTTGGCGGGTGTCATCAGGGGAGAACCGAACTGGTCAGCTCTTCCCGAGGAGACGCCTCCAGGCGTGCAACTACTGCTTAGAAAATGTCTGAACAAGGAACCTAAGCGGCGCTTGCAAGACATCGGCGATGCGCGGGTCGATCTGGAAGAGGCGATAGCAGATCCGAGTAGTTCGTTTATTCGGTTTGGTGGAGAAGTGCCGCCTTCCTCCGTGCGAGGGCAAAGTTTTGGGATGATTTGGACGGTGGCGACGGCGGTGATCTGCCTGCTGATGGGGGCGTTTCTAATGGAAATGAACCACACCGAGGTCCCAAGAAAGGTTCGTCGCTTGAAACTGGATCTCGGAGCTGATGCCAAACTGTTCCTCAACCGTGGTTGCGCGCTGAAGATTGCGCCAAATGGTTCGGCGTTTGCGTTTATGGGGTCGAATCGTGTCGAGAACCGCCAAAATCGGTACATTTATTTGCGGCACCTGGATCAACTGGAGGCAGAGTCTGTTGAATCCAGTTGGGGGGTGCATGCCTTTGATTTCTCACCGGATAGTCACTGGTTCGTCCGTCGTGGTTTCGGCAGCCTAAATCGGTTTCTCATTTCCGGTGGGGCGCCGGAGAATATCGGGCGATTCGACATCCGTCGGGACAGTCATGGGCTAGATTGGAGTGAGCAAGGCGCATTGATCGTGGGAGGCGACGAGGCAGGGATTCGGCGTATTCATATTGAGACAGGTGAAGAGGCATTCCTAAGCTCGCCAGCAGCGGAGGGTGAATCGCATCTGAATCCTCAACTCTTGCCCGGTGGCAAAGCGATTCTGTATCAGGTCCATAAACGGGTCGGTGCGTCCGGTGACATCGTGGTCCAAACACTGCCCGAGGGAACGCCCAGAGTGATCGCCCAAAACGGTCACGATCCGCGCTATTTGAGCTCGGGTCATGTTGTCTTTGTTCGTGAGGGAAGTCTGATGGCCCTACCATTCGATTTGAATTCACTACAGGTGAAAGGTTCGCTTACCCACGTTTTGGATGGGATTGCGAGTCGGACGAATATTGCTCACTACGATATCGCTGACGACGGGACATTGGTGTACGTCCCAGGAATCGAAACGCAGATTTTTGAAGCGTTGGGTCGATTTGAGTGGATCGATCGCGAAGGTGATCGGGAGCCCGTGTCGCTACCTGACGGCAAGTATGGTCTGTTCCAGTTGTCTCCTGATGGAAAACGGCTAGCCTACTCTCTTAGAGATGACGACGACGAAAGCGACGTATGGATCTACGAGTTCGGTGCTGCTGCTCCCATACGGCTCAGCTTGGACTCCATTCACGCTTGGTCCCCTACTTGGAGTCCTACGGGCAAGACGCTGGTGATACTCGCGTCCGACGAGGACTCGTTCAGGGGAAGTCTCAATTGGATCAATCCCGATCAAGGCGGACCGCTCCGACTCCTATCAGACGACGAGCGCGTGTTTTCCGCCACTTGGAGTCCTATCGGGAATCAATTAGTCTTTGCCCAGTCCAATAGTGAGGGGAGGTGGAGATTTGAGCTTAGCGTTCTTCCTATACAAGGCGGTGACGAAAACGGCTGGAAGTCGGGAGAGTCCATCCGTTTCCCGGTCGATAGTCAGTACACCTCGGCGGATGCCAGTATTTCTCCCGATGGCCGATGGTTGGCATATCTGTCGCGAGAAACGGGCGAAATGGACGTCTACGTGCAGCGTCTTCCCGACGGCGGCGGCATAAAACGAATTGCCGGATTTAGTAGTGGCCGTTTTGACAACCCTATCTGGTCGTCAAGCGGGGATGAACTCCTGTTCTCGGTACGGCAGGACGACGATACGGCTCAGATTTTCTCGGTGAAGTATCAGGATGTTGATGATCAGTTCGTTCCTGAGTTACCACCTGTCCCTTGGGATGGTGGCACGTTCCGAGATCCGGGCTGGGATGACCGCTTTGACATTAGCCCTGACGGTGAGCGAGTGCTCGTGTGCACGCGGTCAGAAGCGGTAAAGGAGCCCATCTACGATCACGTTATCCTCATAGAAAACTTCTTTCAAGTCCTCCGAGAAAAAGCGCCTTTGGAATAGAGGTTTATCCTGTCCGGCTCCCGACTCGACTCTCAGTAGTCGTTCATTCTCATTGCAATATGATTGGTACGCGGGCCTCAGATTGTGATGTTACCGCCAAGTTGGGGCAGGGTGGGATCTGTCTCTTATACACATCTGACGCTGCCGACGAGCGATCTA
>CAJXVR010000488.1 GCA_913061285.1 uncultured Verrucomicrobiota bacterium
GAGGTCTCGTGGGCTCGGAGATGTGTATAAGAGACAGCTGTATGTATGGGTACAGAACTCCAAACCTCTTTATTTCAACAATAAAACGTCTGAACACGGACGATATATCAAAGACAACAGAGCGGGCGGGAATTTTTGGGAGCAGGTGGCGCTCAATAGCCCGCCTGATTCAACGACCCGGGCTTTTGTTAACATTTTCAGCACATCTGGACCTGTGAGCAGCCCCATCACCGGTAAGCTAATGTTCAAATCCCCTGGTCGGCCCACGCGCTTCCAATCATTCACGATGAAAGCAATTCGTGGCAACAAAGGAGAAGGACAGGACGGGATCCATCGAAACCCACATTGGACAGACCTCCAGCTTCACAAATTGCTGAACATTCCATCAACTACCAACAGTTTGCTATCGGGTCTCCAACCCTAACCTTTGGTTAATTCACCAGGCACAATTCAGAATCGAAGAGAAGTCGTTTAGCCCCCCGGATAATCCGGGGGCGGGGATTCTAGGACGAACTCTCCAACCTGCAAGAATGAGGATTAGGCGAGATTCCGCCTCCGGTTCGACTCGCAAACAGCGCCTGTCTTGAGACTCAAGTGGAAATTCAGCCAGAACAATATTGCGCCACCACCCACACACCATGAAATCAAAACCTCGATCTACTCGCACCCTTCCAGGGCGAAGCAGCGAGTTTCTGCTATACGGCGAATCTACCGTGCGGAAAATCATTACCTTTGCCGTCCTCTATCTCGCGTTCGAGTATCAATTCGGATTGCCGTTTGTTCGTCTAAGTTGGAGGGGAAACATACCCGGCGAACAGCACATGGTCTCTTGCAGAATCCTAATGCTATCAGGACAAGTCGAGGACTTCATCGGACTCTACAAACCGCTCGTCGGTATACATCGATCGGATCGCTCAACGGCCGCAATCATATGGGGTAAGCTCAAGGCTGAACCTGTGGCCAAGTAACGCTAGCGCTCCTCACTGTAGACGGGACTCTGACAATCATCTAGCCACCCCTGAACGTATTCGTGAAGTTTTTCCTCCTCGGAACGAGTGAGAAATTTCACCGATGGTTTCATGATCGCGTGGTGCAAGAATAGTATCATTCCCATCCCAAGATCGACGCCGGATTTCTCAAGTTTTTGGAAAGCTTCAATCGCAATGACCTCCGCTTCCATGAGTTCAGAATGGCGCTTCATAAGAAACTCTTTCGACATGTTTGACCTCCTATCAATGTGAATAGTCAGACTACCACGAACTAACCACTAGATACAAAATCACTGATCCAGCCTCATGCAAAAAGATAAGTTTAACGACAAAGCCCAATGCCCGGTCGAGATTCAACTCGCCCAGCGCGCTAGTTCACTGAACGAGCGCCACCAAATAGGCTTCCGCGAATTAAAGCGACGTCAAGACAATCGCCGTAAAGCCCTTTTAGACAGGCTCGACAAAGAACGCGACACGAATATTCGGGAATACACCCAGGAGTTCATTGACAAGAGCATCACGCAGAACTCTCTCACGCTTAAACCTAAACATCTTCGCATCTCAAGGGATCAACTAAAGGAACAAGCGCACATTGATGCAACCAGGAGGGTCGACTATGAGCAAATGCATGTCCTTGATCGTTTCGAGGCGCGAACCATCGAAGCACAACACAACTACCTTCTCGCTTCCGAACACTCAGAAAGACTCGGCCATGCTTTTGTAAAAGCTGGTCACGATAAAAGTATTGGAAAGGAAGGACGTGGAAGATGAAGCCTATTACCTCCCCCATTCTTCATAAATGGCCTCCGGTCTGGCAAGAAGGCGAGTCATTTAAACTCAGTTTCTTGATTCTCACGCCGTTTGGTCTTCGTTTGTGGGACAGCATTATCCTCAAACCATTGCTGGCCCTTTGGAAGTTTGCGCTTCTCGTCTTGATCCTAGACTTTGCAATGAAACAACTTCAACTCAGAGATATTCTGTACGACACACCCCTCAGTGATCTTGACCTCCAGATCTTCTGCGTAACACTTTTCGGGCTCTGGTTTATAGATCGCCAAAGCCGACTATCGATCACACGCTTTCTCGCGGGCAAAAGAATTAGAATCAGTGCCTCTCCTGAAGAAATCATCCTGCCGGGCATCTTTCGAAAGCGCAGAATCGATCGCACAGGGATCATAACGTTTTCTCACCACAGCATGGGGCATTCGCAGTGCCAATTCTATAGCAATAGTGCAGGGATTTATTTGATCCAGGATGATACAATTCAATACAAGGTCGTCGAGGTCTTCGACCACACCCAAGTTTCTGATATCGTTTCAAACCTGAATGCGACCCTTGCTCTCGATGGCCACGCCCATAACCTTGATATTGACCCAATGCGACAACGATCCACTCGCCCCGCACGACAACCTTCAGAAAATATGTAAAAATGAAGACCGATAAAGAATTCGACCGGCGCATCATACTCATCGAGCACTGTCTCGCGAAGTATGGCAGGTATTTACTGCTGTATCTCTACAGTCTCACGAAACAATGGCAAGATGCAGAAACCCTTCTTGATGATCTGTTCATCTATGCCCTAAACAAACTTCCAGAGGAAAAACTCACCCATATCGGAATCCTTCGCCGCAGGGCGTTCCACATGTTTGTAGATTTCAATCGCAAGAATAAACGAAACCCTGTCGTTACCGTCGCTGAATTACCGGACAGTCCTTGCCCTACACATCCAGAAGAACCGTTTAGCCTTGAGTCCGATGCAAAGTTCAAGGAAAGCTTTTTCGCTGACCATCCGGTTGATCTAAAGCCCATCCAAAAGGAAGCACTTTGGCTCTACGCTAGGCACGGCTATACCTACCAAGAGATCGCCAAACGGCTAGACAAACCATCCAGCACCATTGGTGACTGGATCAAACATAGCCGCAAAGTGATTGCCGATCATCTCAACGAAATCTAATCTGGAAAAAATATGAAAAAACCAAACGATTCCCGTTTTCAAGCGGATGAAGTCGACAAATTGATCGAGCGCTATGACAAACCTCTTGCCAGCGAGCACAAGAGAGATCTCTTGGCCAAGCTTAACGATCAGCGCAAAACATACATAAAGTCGCATACCAAGGGACCTGACCGCCCAACAGGCAATGATCAAGGCCACTCCAGATAGTAACAAGGCCTCTATTTGTTGCAGACACTCACTCAATGACAGCACACGGATAGCACCATTCATTGCCAGCTAATCTATCGAATGGGAAACCAAAAGAAAACACTGGTCCAACGAACAAGGAAAGGAGGCGATAGGAGAAGAGTTGCATTAACCAGAATTGCCTATTCTGTTCAGCGCCTAAAAAACAATCAATTATCCGGCTAAAATTCAAGAAAATTCACGCTCACCGAAGAAGTCCATTCCATGTGCGCTGCGCAAGAACGCGCTCATCTTCCCCTACAAAGCCAAGGTAAATCGCAGTAGTTTCGGCCTTTGAGTGCCCAAGCCACTTTTGAACCGTGAACGTGTCAATTTTCTCTTGGATACTCCTTATTGCGAATCCGTGCCGTAATCCTTTGCACGTCGCCATTTCCCCCTCAATCCTGGCTTTAGCCATACAATCCTTCACCCGCAACCAGCCAGTTGTTCGGCAGAAATTCCAGATACGCTGATCAGCACCAATCCCCTCCTCTTCTATGATTTCGCTAAAGTTTTCGAGCAGGATATCTGGAACCGGAACCGAACGATAACGCAAAGCCCCATGCTGCTTTAACGTTCGAAACACAAGCGTTTGATTGGAAATGTCAATTCGCTTAGGCGTGATTTCAAGCGCTTCTGAAAGTCGGCAACCTGAATACAAAAGCGTCTGGAGAAACGCCCGATCACGAAGAGATTCAACTTGCTGCGTGGCGAGATGAAACCTACGGCGCTCATCAGCATTTACATACTTTCTCTGGCCAGTCC
>CAJXVR010000489.1 GCA_913061285.1 uncultured Verrucomicrobiota bacterium
AGATGTAGAGAGGTCTCGTGGGCTCGGAGATGTGTATAAGAGACAGCCTCAGCCTCATCAATGGTGCAACAATGACTGCGATCTTCGTAACGTCTAGGGCTATGGAGGAGGAGGTCCCCCAAGGTGGTGATCTTCAGTTTTCGTAGGAGATCGGCCTTTCTTTGGCCGACACCTGCAATCTCCTGAACCGGAAGGGAGGCAATTTGCGGGTCCTCGGCGTCCATCAGGTCCATCTCAGTCGTGGGGCTCGTGAATTGTTAAGACGAGTGCTGGAAAGCTCGTCGCAGCATCGCAATGCTCTTCGGTACAGCCTCAGAGGCCGGAGATTTTCCTTCCATTTCAAGTGACACGTAGCCGCTATAATTCACGCTTTGTAGAATCTTCGCAATACGTTGGTAGTCGAGATCTAGAGTGTACCATTCTCCATCGCCGTAATACGTCTTAGCCTGAACGAAGATGGTTTTCGGAGCGATCGCTTCAAGTTTGGGGTAGGGATCTTCGAGGAAATTTCCTGTGTCCATAAGCACTCCCAACCAGGGAGAATCAATAGAGTTGACGATTCGAAGCAGGCCTTCTGGTGTGCGAGTGAGTCCCCAGTGATTCTCTAATGCAAGAGCGACACCGAGTCGTTCAGCGTGAGCCAAGCATCGTTCGATGCCGTCGATGCACCATTCAAAGCCGTCATCTTCGGTATGACCTGGAAGAATCGGCTCGTCACCCCGGGCTGCCATTAGGTCGTCAAATGACTTGATCGTGTTCCAGCGCCCTGAATTGAGTCGAATGCAAGGAATGCCCATTTCATGGGCAAGTTCGAGGCAATGGATCGTGTGATCGATGTTTTTTGTGCGAACGACGGGGTCTGGATCGACAAAATCTTGATGGATGGAAAGGGCGATGAGATCCACGCCATTGACAAAGGCATGCCGCTTCAGCCTCTGCATGTAGCCAGCGCTTTCATTCTCCATCTGACGATGTAGGAGATCAACCCCTTCAACGCCGAGTTCTCCAGCGTGATCGATCACCTTTTCCAAGGGATACTTTTCCGTTTTAAAATGCCAATACGAATAGGAGGAAATGCCAAGCTTAGTTCTTGCCTGCACTTGGAACGGCGTGCTTACACAACCAGCTGTAGCGGCCGCAGTCGCGAGCGATAGTTGGGTGAGAAAGGTTCGTCGAGAACTAGATGCCTGGTTGGCTCGAGAAGAGGGGCATTTTTTCACGTCAGATGGTTTCATAGCCCAGTAGCCTGCTTGATTCATGGCTAATGTTAGTCATCGATTGGGAAAAGGAGCAAGAATCCAGAAGCAATTTCAGGGGGAACGAAGGGAAAGGTTCAATCGGGCCTTGAGGCACACACGGTTAGATTTAAACCTCAAGACCCGATACCATCTCACTTAAGAAGGTAATTTAATAGAAGCTAGAATTAGGCCATTACCGTAATTCTAGCTCAATTTTAGTGTATTCGGGAGAGTTCAAATTGGAGGCTAGGTATTGGTTTCGCTGAAGGGGTGGTGTCGACGCGGCAGAGTTGCCAAGGGGCGGGGAAAACGCTCGGGTTCTCAAGTCGCTATTCCAGACATGATTATCGGTGTATATATTGTGTTATCAAAAGGTTACATACGGTAACAATGAGTCCCAGTGCCCGTGTGAGCCTGAGTTTTGTTAAGAAAAAGAAAAAAATGCTAGCTCGGAGGTAGTGATTTCGAACAGAGTTGCTTTGCGGTACAGATGTTCCGATTTCGATGAAGGCAAAGATAACGATTACCCCCAAGAAGGCGGTATTGGATCCTCAAGGCAAAGCTGTTCTCAACGCTCTAGAGCATCTTGGATATGATGGTGTGAGTGATGTGCGTGTGGGCAAGTATCTAGAAATGGATGTGCCCTCGGATTCGCCTGAATTTCGAGAGCGGCTCAACGAAGCTTGTCATCGTTTCCTGAGTAATCCCGTGATTGAGGATTTCCAGGTCGAATTCGAATGATGCCTTCGGGCTATTTGCAGGATCCCGGCTTTTTCTTTTGATCATGTTTTCATGAGATTCTCTGTCTTACAGTTCCCTGGCGGCAATAGTGATCAGGATTGTGTGCATGCTGTCCGTGCCTTAGGGCACGAGGCAAAGTATGTCTGGCACAAGGAATCGGCGATAACCGATTCGGATGCCGTATTAGTTCCAGGAGGGTTTTCCTACGGAGACTACTTGCGGGCAGGCGCCATTGCGCGGTTTAGCCCCATCATGCAGGCTTTGGTCGACTACGCGAAGAGTGGTGGTCTGGTCTTGGGCATTTGCAACGGGTTTCAGATCCTCTGCGAAGCTGGCCTGCTCCCAGGGGCCTTAATTCTGAACCGAGAGCTTCATTTCCGCTGTGAACACGTCTTTTTGAGTGTCGCTAATCGTGAAACGGCCTTTACCAGAGCCAGTTCCGAAAGCGGCATCATGCGGGTTCCCATTGCTCACGGGGAAGGGTGCTATTTTGCGGACGAACCAACCCTGGCCAAAATGACTTCAGGAGGCCAAATCCTTTGGCAATACTGTGACCAAACCGGGGCTTTGAGCGAGGGAGCCAATCCCAACGGGTCTGTTCAAAACATTGCCGGGGTCTGCAACGAACAGGGTAATGTTGCGGGGCTAATGCCACATCCCGAACGGGCCTGTGAGTCCGTTATTGGGAGCTCTGAAGGCAAGGAGATCTTTGAGAGTATGATTCAAACTCTGTCAGAAAAATCGCAGAATTAACTTAGAGACCTTTGCAACGAACCAATATCCACATCGTTCGTTCTTGAATCCATGGTAGAGCCAGAAATCACTCCCGAACTTGTCAAGAGTCATGGATTGACCGAAGACGAGTACGAACAAATTAAGCAGCAGATCGGGCGAGTTCCGAATCTCACTGAGCTGGGCGTCTTCTCGGTGATGTGGAGCGAGCATTGTTCATACAAGAACACGCGCCCGCTGTTGAAACAGTTCCCCACGAAATCTGATCGCGTGCTCGTTGGTGCTGGAGAGGAGAATGCTGGAATCTTAGATATCGGAGACGGGCTAGCGATTGCATTTAAGATTGAGTCTCACAACCATCCTAGTGCGGTTGAACCCTTCCAAGGAGCAACGACGGGTGTGGGAGGGATTTTAAGGGATATTTTCACCATGGGAGCACGCCCCATTTGCGCCGCAAATTCGCTTCGCTTCGGCTCGCTTGATTCTCCTGAGGTCCGACGTTTGTTCAAAGGGGTTGTGGCTGGAATTGGTCACTACGGGAATTGCTTTGGCGTACCAACGGTCGCTGGTGAGGTGAATTTCGATCCATCCTACGAAGGAAACCCACTCGTGAATGCGTTTGCCCTCGGTGTGCTTCGGCACGAACAGATTGCACGCGGGGCTGCCGAAGGGATCGGCAATCCCGTGTTCTATGTTGGTCCGGCAACAGGCCGTGACGGCCTGGCTGGAGCCGCCTTCGCGTCTCAGGATTTGACCGAACAATCGGCGGAGCAACAGCGGGGAGCCGTGCAAGTCGGCGATCCCTTTATGGAGAAGCTCCTGCTCGAGGCTTGCTTGGAGTTGCTGGCGACGGGGGCCGTAGCTGGAATTCAGGATATGGGCGCGGCTGGTCTCACCTGTTCCACCTGTGAGACAGCAGCACGTGGTGGTACCGGAATCGAGATCGAACTCAATATGGTGCCCCAACGGGGACCAAGCATGAGCTCCTATGAGATCATGCTGAGCGAATCCCAAGAGCGGATGCTCATCATCGTCCACAAAGGTCGCGAGGATGAGGTGAAGCGAGTGTTTGATAAGTGGGATCTTCCCTGGGCTGAGATCGGGTTCGTGACGGACACGGGGCAAATGGTTGTTCGTCACAATGGCGAAATCGTGGTGGATCTACCGGCAAAAAAGCTTGCCGATGAGGCTCCTGTTT
>CAJXVR010000490.1 GCA_913061285.1 uncultured Verrucomicrobiota bacterium
CGAGATGTAGAGAGGTCTCGTGGGCTCGGAGATGTGTATAAGAGACAGGTTTCGAAGTCAGTGAGAGCGAATTTCGCGAGATGTTTTCTCGTCGTCAGGCCTATGAGTTAGAACACGGAGAAGTGCCGGATTACTCGTCACGTGAGCGAATGGAAGAGCGGAATTTGGCACGCCAGGAACTCGAGTCATTCTACCAGAAAACACTTGGCGGCGATCGATACACAGATCTTCAACGGCAGGGAGATGCTAGTTGGGAGGCATTGAAACGCTTGGAGGAAAGCAGGGGTATTAGTCGTAATCTGATGAACCAGGCGTATGATCTGCGACGACAAGCGAGCGCTTCCTTAATGAATAGTCGAGCAAATCAGGACTTGGATGAAGTCGAGCGGCTTGCTTTGAGCGAGGCAGCTCGGGGGCAGTACCAGCGCGAGATGACGGCCTTACTTGGAGAGGATGGTTTCGAAGCATTGGGCGGGCTTCAGCAATCACCGTCCATTTCGGTGTTCACAGGAGCGGGGGGAGCACAGACGCCTTTGATGATATTGGGCGGCTCGGATGCTTCCACCACGCTCGTGCCGGGGGCGATCAGGTCGACATTTTTCTCTGACGGCGGAGACGTTCGTGTTGAGAGTGTCACGATTGCGACTGAGCAATCGTCACCAGTTCTGTTAGAGTCCGCCCCTGCCGGTGGGCAGTGAGGTGCTCTTGTCTAGAGTTTGAGTAACTCTTCGGCGATCTGGACTGCATTGAGAGCCGCTCCTTTGAGCAGCTGATCGCCCGACACCCAGAAACTCAATCCGTTCTCAAAGGCACAATCCCTGCGGATTCGTCCCACCTCACAGTTATCCTTGCCGGAAACACTGAGCGGTAGGGGATAACGATTTTCTGCGGGATCGTCGATGACATCAATGCCTTCCGCTTGTTCAAGCACTGCTCGGGCCTTTTCGACATCGACGGCTCGCTCAAACTCGGCTGAGACCGCAATCGAGTGTGCTCGGTAAACGGGAACACGGACGCAGGTAACACTCGCCTTGAAATCGGCATGGTGCATGATGCGTTGGCCTTCGTTCTCGAGTTTCATCTCTTCTTTGGTATAACCATTGTCGAGAAAAACGTCCACGTGGGGGAGTACATTGAAGGCAATTTGATGTGGGTAAACTTCCTTTGTCACCGGTTCGTTGTTATTGATTTGCTGGACTTGGGTCCTGAGCTCACCAATCGCTTGGGCGCCTGAGCCAGAAACGGCCTGATAGCTCGAAGCAAAGACACGTGTCACGTGGAAAGCTTGATGAAGGGGATAGAGAGCCATCAAGGTGATCGCGGTTGTGCAATTGGGATTCGCGAGGATTCCCTCATGCGAGGCAACATCGGCACCATTGACCTCGGGGACAACGAGTGGGACCTTGGGGTCGAGTCGAAAGGCGCTCGAGTTATCGACAACGACGGTGCCGGCATCGACCGCTGCTGGAGCGAACTCTTTACTGATGCCGCCTCCGGCGCTAAAGAGGGCGATATCGATGTCTTTAAAGGAATCTTTAGTGAGTTCCTTAACCGTGTGTTCCCTGCCACGAAAGCTGAGAGTCTTGCCGGCGGAGCGCGCCGAGGCGAGTAAGGTTAATTCTCCCACTGGAAAATCACGCTTGGTGAGTGTTTCCAGCATTTCGATTCCAACCGCGCCTGTGGCGCCAACCACAGCTATATGAGGTGACGAATTCATCAAGGAGCGGGATAGTACCTACGAATTCGCTCGTGTCAATTAGCGGCTGGATTCGGGGACTCAGTCTGAGCCATCGCTATTGTGCTACAGCCATATTGGACTCTTCGTCGAAAGGGATCGGTGAATGCTGGCTGGCGTTGAGAGAATATTCGGAACTGCTTTTCTGAGGGAAGCTAGCCTCGGAAACTGTTTCCGGGCGATGTCCAAAGTATGACTTGGCCTTGATAACCTCTTTCACCGGATCCGGAACCATCGATTCCCACTCGGGATCCCCTTGCTTGATTTTGGTCAGAATCTCCCTGGAGAATATGTGAAGGATGTCCGGGTTGTAATTATCGAGCGGGATGACGCAGAGTTTTTCAGTTAAATAGTTGTAGAGTTTACCGTGTTCGCTGGGGACTTCCAGATTGTCAACGGTCGAAAGAACATTGGTGGTTCGATCTTTGTAAGGATAGATGTAGAGCCGGAGGCGGTTCTTAAACAGTCGTCCCAGGGCTTCAAGGATGCCTCCGGCGAGATCGGTGTAGTACTTTTCATTGAAAATCTCTTGAAGGCTATGGGCTCCCATCGTGATGCCGATCGACTTCTTGGTGAAGCGTGCGAGATACGCCGCGAGGCGATAGTATTCAAAGAAGTTTGAGATCATGACGGTCTTGCCACAAGCAGCAAGAACATCTGCACGAGCTAGAAAATCGTGGTAGTCAATGTCTCCGGTAGCCATGAGGTTCTTCATCGTGATTTCCATAATCGAGACGACTTCCTCTTCACCGTTGCCGGGCTCTTTCATGAACTTTTCTCGCGCACATCGAATCATGTCGAGATTGACGTGGGTGACGGGTCTGAAACTTCCACGTTCGACCAGAATCGGCTTCTTGTAAAGGGCCTCGGAGGGTTGAATCACCGTGCCGTCAGGTACGAACATTGCCGCATTGCTAAGGCCGAGCTGAACGAGCTGAAGGCTCATCAAGCGATTGTCAACATGCCGAAACTCGATACCTGAGCATTCAATCATATCGATCTCGATGCGATCGGTTGAGAGTCCGTCCAGAAGGGATTCGACCAGTGATTCTGGTCGGTGGTAGAGAAAAAAAGCGGCATAGAGGAGATTGACGCCGACAATTCCCAAAGCCTCCTGCTGTTGTGTGTTGGAATCATCGAGCATCCTCACATGGATGATGATTTGGCTGGCTTCATCCCTCGGATGAGATTGAAACTTGACGCCCATCCAACCGTGACACTCATTGGTGCCCCGGAAATTGCGAGCCGACACCGTATCCGCAAACGTGAAAAATGCAGTGCGTAGTCCTCGTGAGCGCTGAAGACGATTCAGGTTAAGTTCGTATTCGTAGTCCAACATGCTTTGGAGGCGTTGTCGGCAAACGTATCGCGAGCAACTGCCATAGATCGCGTCACTCACCTGCATGTCGTAGGCGGAAATGCTCTTCGAGATCGTTCCGGCGGCTCCGCCAGCAGTGAAGAACCAGCGAACCACCTCTTGACCGGCGCCTATTTCAGCAAAGGTGCCATAGCGTTCTTCGTCGAGGTTGATTGACAGAGCTTTGCTGCGTGTGTCTAGTTTTTCTGGTTGCATAGGTATTGCCGCTTGCTAGCCCATCGAGTGGAGATTGAGCCGTTCGCTGCCTCTGTGTTCGAGAGACATCGCTCCGTCTTTTGACGGCCTGAACCCCCTTTTTAGTGCCGGTCCGTTCGACCGCGCCCTATGGACCTTGGGGCCGGAAAGGGCGCAAGATTTCTAGCAGCATCGATTGGGGCGTCGGTTTCTTTTCTTTAGAATCGGCAGGATTCACGGAGTTCTTTAGGGAAGACCTTAACGGGGGGGGCGTCTCTTTTGAGCGAGGGCAAGTTTGACACTGGGGTCCAACCACCAATAGCATAAGGAATTCGCCACAGAAACTGTGGAACGAGGGCTGTGATGACGATTAGTAGAAACATGGAGAGCCTTCTCGAGAGTCAATTCTTGGGGAAGCATCTTGGACGATATCGCCAGTGGGCAACACGAGTTGCGATCTTCTCCCTGCTGGTGGGGGCTGGCAATGTTTGGGGAGGTGATAAACTTTCCTTCAATAAGGATATTCGTCCGATTCTCTCTGAGAATTGTTTTCTCTGTCATGGACCCGACGGTGAGCTGTCTCTTATACACATCTG
>CAJXVR010000491.1 GCA_913061285.1 uncultured Verrucomicrobiota bacterium
CGAGATGTAGAGAGGTCTCGTGGGCTCGGAGATGTGTATAAGAGACAGGAGAAGCCCATCAATAATGGCGGCTCTCGTCGCGGGCGTGCCAAGTCCTTTTGCGCTCATGGCGGCACGGGGCTCCTCGTCGTCAACCAATTTGCCCGCGCCTTCCATGGCGCTCAGCAAGGTGGCTTCCGAGTATCGTGGCGGCGGCTTGGTGATGAATTCCTTGGCGTCGACTTCAACGGTGTTGACGTTTTCTTCGGGCTCGATCGGGGTAATGTTTGGCTTCCCGTCGTCTTGGTTCTGTTTGCCGTAGACGGTGAGCCAACCTGGAGTTACCAGCACTTTGCCCTCGGTCTTGAATGGTTGTTCGGCAACCCGAGTGGTGCGGGTCGTGAGCAGAAATTCTGCTGCCGGATAGAATATCGCCAAGAACCGGCGAGTGATCATATCATAGAGCTTTTGCTCGTCTTCATTGAGCTTCTTCTTTGGGCCTAAGGAAGTGGGGATGATAGCAAAATGGTCCGAAATCTTGGCGTTATTGAAGATTCGTTTGTTTGGTTTTACCCATCCCTTCTCCAAAATAGTGTTTGAGAGAGGCTCATAGGAAGAGCCCGCAAAGGCCTTGAGGGTTTCGTCGACCGTGCTCACATAGTCCTCAGGCAGAGCTCGGGCATCTGTTCGAGGATAGGTGATCAATTTGTGCCGTTCGTAAAGCGCTTGAGCAATCTGAAGGGTTCGCCCCGCTGGAAGGCTAAATCGCGAGTTGGCTTCGCGCTGGAGGCTCGTCAAGTCGTAGAGAAGGGGAGATTGTTGGCGACTTGGCTTCGTTTCCTCGGTAGCGATGCCAATCTGACCCTGGCATTGTTTGACGAGTTCGAGGGCTTTTTCATGGTCCCAAATCCGTTCCGGTCGAACATCAGCATCTTGCTCTTTCTTCGATTTATCGAAGGATTCGTCGAACCAGCGACCTTCGTAGGTGCCCGCTTTTGCTTGGAAGGTGGCGTGTGCTTCCCAGTATTTGCGTTCTTTGAATTTTTTGATCTTTTCTTCGCGCTCAACCAATATGGTGAGCGTCGGGGTCTGCACTCGCCCGACCGTGGTCAGTTGAAATCCGCCCGATTTGGAATTGAACGCCGTCATGGCGCGGGTGCCGTTGATACCAACGAGCCAATCGGATTCAGATCGGCACATTGCAGCGTTGGCGAGCGGTTTCAGGGCTTCATCATCACGTAGCTTTTCGAATCCGCCCTGGATGGCTCCTTTGGTCATTGACTGAAGCCAGAGACGTTTTACAGGTTTCGGGGACTTGGCGTGTTGGATGATATAGCGGAAAATCAATTCTCCCTCGCGACCGGCATCACAGGCATTGATGATTGAATCGACGTCCTTCCGCTTGATGAGCCGTTTTAGGAGCTTCAGCCTGGATTCGGTCTTTGCGATCGGGCGCAGATCAAAGTGTGGAGGGATATGAGGAAGCTGGGCAAAGGTCCATTTCCCCCGCTTGACCTCGGATTCCGGAGGGACCGTAATCTCGAGCAAATGCCCCACGGCAGATGAGACAACGAAGTCGTCGTTTTCAAAATAATCGTCCTTCTTCGTAAAACCGCCTAATGCTTTAGCGATGTCCGAAGCGACTGATGGTTTCTCCGCGATGACCAGTGATTTGCCCATGTCTATTAAGGCAATCGTTAACAACCAGTTGAGCTACCGCGCAAGCGTTTTTTTGGAAAGGTTCATAAAATGCCCATAAACGATGAAACTAAATGTCTCGGTCTGCGGCGGGCTCTTGTCGGCGGCGCCAGGTTCCTTTTCGCTTGGGGATCCGAATTCTGGAACGCCACTTGATCGGGGGGGAATCTCACAATGTTAGAATTCTCCGTTTTTGGAGTTTCAGTTTTCTCCTGTGATGATCTAGATTTGCCGGCGTGATGGTATTCCTAGGAAAACTCTTCTTAGCAGTCAGTTTAGGGCTAATCATGGTGGCATTGCTTTGAAATCTGGCTTCCGATACGGGCTGGATCCCGTTTGTCTGGTGTGTTGCACACTCTTCGTGATCAATTCAGTTTGGGTTGCCAGTGGAGAGGCCGGGTCTTTCATGAGGTCCTATTTCAATGATATTTTAATGATTCCTTGCGCATTGCCCCTGGTCTTGTGGGTGCATGCTCAATTGGGTTGGCGGTCTCCAGAAAGCGTTCCTTCGGGGCGGGAGGTTTTGGGGCATCTTGTGCTTTGGTCCATCATCGCTGAGTTTGTGGGGCCTCGGTTGATGGCTCATCCCTTTGCAGATCTTCGAGATATTGCAGCCTATTCCTTGGGGGCAAGCATGGCATTTCTTTGGTGGCAATACTCTGACCTGGGCCATGCTGTGGCAGGGCAATCAAATGATTTTTCCCGAGCGGAGATGCCCGACAAAATGAGATCGATATGAACGAGGCTAAAGTGACGCGAAAGACACACATCGTTCTCTTTGACGGTGATTGCCCGCTTTGTACCTTTCAAAAGCAGCTGTTGACCTGGCTAGACTGGTTCAATGTCGTCTCTTTTGTGCCCATTTCCGATGCGCGAACCAAAGGGATCGCTCCCTCGATCTCTCGTGAGGATTTATTGGAGGCGATCCACTGTGTTGCGATTGACGAGGAGATCCATCGCGGAGCGCGATGTATTCGATTTGTGGGAATGCGGATGCCCCTCTTGGTGCCTCTCTCACTAATTCTCTGGATTCCTGGGGTGATCTGGGTGGCGGAGTGGGTCTATCAGTGGATCAGCCGCAATCGCCATCTCTTGAGCCGCTTGTTTGGTTGTAAGGGCGCATGTACGATCCTTCCGGAGCGGAGAAGAGACGATCCCTCCTGATGCCGTAACTAATTGCTTTGTCGATCTGTCTTACTTGCTATCACCCAAAGAACGAGAATGGATAGCCAACGTCTTAAAACTGCATTTTCGACCGCAAGCGAGGCCCTGCTGGTCAAGCGAACGGCCGACAACCATTGGGTTGGTGAGCTGAGTAGCAGTCCTCTGTCAACTGCGACTGCAATAACCGCGTTGTCGCTTCTGGACCGTGCTTTGGCCCTCCACGAACCGCGCTACCGCGCTACCGTTCTCTACGGCCTAGAATGGATCGTCGCTCACGCCAACCCTGATGGAGGTTGGGGCGATACCGACCGGAGTAAGAGTAATATCAGCACGACGGTTTTGTGTTGGTCCGCTCTGAGCTTTGGGGACCCGGATGACCAGACCTGTCAAAAGGCCGTTGCCGGTGCGGAGGCTTGGTTGCGAGAGCATGCTGGCGGGATAGATCCTCTCCGAATCTCTGAGGCAGTCACGGCTAGATATGGGAAAGATAAGACCTTCTCTGTACCGATCCTCACGATGGCTGCTCTCTGCGGGCGATTGGGAGAGGGGAAGGCGGCATGGAAGTGGGTGAAACCCTTACCTTTCGAATTGGCAGCATTTCCTCGCGATTGGTACGCTGGGTTAAAGCTGCCTGTGGTCAGCTACGCCTTGCCGGCATTGATAGCCATCGGAATCGCTCGTCACACCCACTCACCTTCGCGGAGCCCGATTATGAGAGCTCTACGGGCATCGCTGAAGCCCAAATGCCTGTCGATTCTCAACGCTATTCAGCCCACAAATGGCGGTTTTCTTGAAGCAACGCCGTTGACAAGCTTTGTTGCCATGAGTCTCGCATCGAGTCGCTTAGCAGGGCATCCGGTGACCCTCAAGGCCGTCGAGTTCCTTATGAATTCAGTCCGTGAGGATGGTAGCTGGGCGATCGATACCAACTTGTCGACTTGGGTGAGCACACTGGCTGTCAATGCCTTGGGCGGGCCCGGGCTGAAAGGGCTTCCGAAAGAGGAAACGGAGGCGCTAGCCCGTTGGATTTCTCATCAGC
>CAJXVR010000492.1 GCA_913061285.1 uncultured Verrucomicrobiota bacterium
CACTAGATCGCTCGTCGGCAGCGTCAGATGTGTATAAGAGACAGACCAATACCAAGGGTTAAATTTCGTCAGATCATATTTGCTGAGACCATCCCAAGCTCTGCCTTGTCCCGTCCGGGCAAACGGCTGTTCATAAAAGGGCGGCCAGACATCTCCCGTCATTCGACGAATCCGTTCGTGATCATCACGACGCCGGTCATACCAAAGGCCGTAATGGTGATCCAATGAGGCTATGCCTTCATCTTTCATGGTGTTCGCTAGTGCCTCCAAGTCATCGGTGAAACCTTGACCGATCCGCCCTGGAACAAAACGGGTCACGCCTAAGCCATAAGTCGGCGCATCGTTTGGACGAATATTTCCTCTCCACCACTGGGTTCCCGTGCTACCCCCTATCAACAATTTGCCTTCTCGGATGAGCCAACCGTTCTGGATCTCAATAGGATAGGAGCTTGCCGTCCGAGATCGTTTCGGCATCGAAATATCGTCAATAGCTGGGGCATGCCCCGGATCGCTTGCAATCGGTTCCCGTTGTCCTGCAGCTCGGATGTAGTCGATGAGAAGAGCAGGCGGTTCATGCGATGCCGCAGCTAGTTCCTGAGCCTTTTCGATCGATGGATTGCTAGAGGCGCCCTTCGGCTTGGGCATCAGCTTGAGCCTCTGGACCGCAGTCTCGCCAACACGATCTCGCAATTGGGCAGCATAGAGGCTCCAAGGTGAAGCGTACTCGTTGGTGCTTCTCCAATGCCCATTTCCTTCGAACTCGGCCCGTGAACCAAAGGCCCAGTTCTGAGCAGTTGGAGGGGACTGACATCGGAGAAGTGAGGCCTGACAATTCCAGAGAACCGAGTTCGCAGCAGACCACCCAGCCCCGTTGGGATTGGGTCCTCGATAGGCAAGGCTCAGGGCATTGCCATCGATCTGAACGTTATCGTACAGCACTCCTGAGGCCCAACTCTCGATGGGGCCGCTGTCCCGCGACGGCAAACTGGCACCACATTGGACGAAGGCATTTGGACCGCTCGCTCCGTGCCCCACGGAAAAATCATGGCGCCCCCCCTCGGCATAACAATGAAGGAAAAGCGTCAGTTGCCCCATCGTGAAGAACGTGTGCCGACGATACCCGCCCTCCTCGGAAACGGGTTCGAGCGAGATACAATCCTGCACGGTGACTTGCTTGCAGCTCTCATAAATCGCAACCGCCGACCCCGAAAAGTGTCGAAAGACGATCTGCCGCACCCAAGCATCAGCCGTGTTCTCCATCGTGATGGCGAACCAAGAGTGCGCTTCGTCCTTCGGGTTTTCACGATCAAAGGTCGATTCAAGCCGAAGATTCTCAATCCCAACCTGACGAAGCCGACCGGGCCAAGAATACCTCTCTACATAGCCACCACCGTAACGTCCTTCTATCGCTGTGGTGATGGGCGCATCGACGGTGACGAGATCGTCATCCACCGATTCGATGACTCGGTCCCAAATAAGATCCCGGCTGCCCGGTTTCCAAGTAAGACGCCAATCACCGCGGCCCCCTCCGAATTCCGTCGCTCCTAGCTGGTCGATCCAAGCTTGCACGCTGGGTCGAATCACGTTGATTCGATCGCCAACGTTGAAGTCTCCGGTATCTTTAAGATGAAACTGCCTCGCTCCGACGGGAACGTAGTCATCCCTGACTTCCCAACGGTCCACCTCCTCCGTTCTCGGCCTATCACTACCAAGAACGCGAATCAGCGTCCGCCTTTCAAGTCCTGCGGCAATCAGTGCCGTTCCATTTTCTCCAATCCCCTGCCCTCGCAAAACCACACCTGAATGGCTCATGATCAAACCCCCTTGAACTTCGTGTCGACCTGCAAGCAACAACACGGCGCCCCGAATCCCATTCTTATCAGCCGGCAAGCTGCCAACATAGTCCAAAGCCAATTGAATCCGCTCCGTGGAATCCCCAGCTACGGGAGCAACAACAACGCGAACGGGAACATTCGGAATGGCTTGGTTCGCTCCGGCATAACCACAATTGGAGAAATCAGGCACATGATCGCCCTCTCGGTCGACGTCGTAAGCCACGGCGCCATCCTTGTCGATGTAGACAATCCTCGGAGGCTGAACCTTATCCGCACCGATCAGCATCGTCACTAGCATAGGGAACGCCAGCAACGAATACACCCAACGCTGAGCGAATCGCCTTCTTGGTTTTACAGCCGGAATCAGTTTCAAAATCGTTTCTAAGATCAACGTTAATCCTAGGCTATCGGTCCAGATCATTACCAGCCACCAACCCGTTAAGATAATCCTCAAGATTGCTATACCCGTCGCCGTCAGCATCCAACGCACCGTCACTCTCATCGCAGGGGTTGAAGCCCTTCATCTTCTCCCACTCGTTAGGCATCCCATCTCGATCGGTATCCCAGTCGGCGGGGCGATGGATTTCAGGGTAGTCCTCCCACCCCCCGACATCCTCTTGCGAATCAGGCAGTCCAGGTAAGCCCGACCGACTCCCGGTATAGGTCGTCGTGCCGAGACGTGTCTCGGTAATAACACGTTTATCATGATCGTCGAGCATGGGAACATTACAACCGACGTCGGCAAGAACGTTCTGATACGCTTCAACAGCCGTGTGAGTCATCACGTGATGTTCGAAGAACGGATTCGGAACAGTTGTTGGAGCATCTTGCTTCCCGCGAACTCTCATACCCTTGAACGGCCTAATTGGGCCTTCGGGATGGCTTACCCCTTCCATCACATTCCCTTTAACGTAGTATTGCTGAGGACCGAATTCGGGATGCTCGAATTGAGGATTTAGGTAGGTCAGGGTCGTGGTGGCAGGACCGGGTTTGTAGTAATTGTTGACGAAATTGACTTCTTTCGCCCCACCGTCTGTCGTGCGGTGCTTCCAATTGTAGACGACCATGTTCCGAATATCGAGTCGACCCGCGTGACGGTTTGCTTGATCGGTCGCGCCTGAAAGCGACCAGTTCCGTCCCGCGTTATGCGCTAAGAGGCTGTGATGAAAACTCCCAATGTCCCCCCCGATCGAGCCCGCGTAGCCATGGGCAGCTCCTTCTTTGTATTTCTTGTGCCCCGCGACATTGAGAGCCTCAGAAATCAAACTCCGCTGAAACGTGATATTCTTGGCCCCGCGTGAACTGAAGGCCTCGTCGATCGTCCATGAAATGGAGCAGTGATCGATAATCGAATGATCACAACTGGCGAGTCCCATTCCATCCATAGTTTTCCCTGATAGATTCCCCAATCGAAGTCGGACAAAGCGAATGATCGTCTCGCGCCCTCCAAGCCCCCCAAAGGTGTAGTTCCGAATGCAGATCCCCTTTCCGGGCGCTGTCTGCCCAGCAACCGTTAAAAACTCATTCCCACGACGAAAGACGAGTTTGGACTTTAGACTGATGAGTCCGGAAACATCAAAAACAACGGTGCGAGGCCCGGTAGCTTCAACCGCATCCCGCAATGAACCGGGCCCAGAATCGTTGAGATTGGTCACATGCATCACCCGGCCGCCACGTCCACCGATCGCGAACCGGCCATGACCTTCAGCCGTTGGAAAGGCGAGATGACGAACTCGAAACCGCCAGACATCTCCGCGCGTGACACTGCCACGCGCATCCACAGAATCAATTCGCCAAGCATAGTGGACGAGTGAGTTGTTAGACTCAACGGGAGCCAGGTAGCTAGCTCCTTTGACGGTGCCTAGAAATCCATGACTCCCTTTCATTTTAGTTGTGAGCATTCGCTCAGCGACTGTCGGATCGAGGTCGGAAACCAAATAAACGTGGTGCTCTACAGCCCTAGAGGAAGGCGTCCACGCAAGCCTAACCTTTCCGTTGTCGCCATTCGCATGACGTTCAAAGTCTGTCGGAATGGGTTTGAG
>CAJXVR010000493.1 GCA_913061285.1 uncultured Verrucomicrobiota bacterium
CCATTCTTCAATCGCCGCAGTAATCGTTCGAACGGCCCAGGGTTACGCCCGTCGCGGGCGACGAGCACACCGTCAATCACGATTCCATCACGCCCCCTTCGAATCACTGCTTCGATTTCAGGAAACGGCCCGTTCAATACCGTGCCGTCCCTCGACCACAAACAGACCTCACCTTCCCGAATGACCACTTGAACCCGGACCCCCTCCCACTTCCACTCAACAATCCAATCATCAAGAGTGCTCAAAGCTACCAGTGAGTCTTGTAACGGGGAACCCTTCTGAAACTGATAGGGACGACCAGCAGCATCGCCAAACGATTCATTTCGAAGAAGGGTATCCATTGAGCTGGGAACCGCATCGCTGAATCGGCTTAACCGAAAGCACATGACCGACAACGGAACTGAGGCAAGTTCGGCCAATGACTGAGCAATCAAATCGAACGTGACTGCAAAACGAGCTCCCCCACTGAGAAGTTGGTGAAGCAATAGCCGCTCCGTCCCATCCATCTCTTTCCACAGACGTTTTACCGACAATCCTGCCTGTTCTTTAGGAAGCACCTCCAAAGGAATCAAGATGGTCTCAACAAGCTCTCGCAGAGAATAGTGGCGCTCCTGGCAGGAGGCTGGCAACAGGAGATGAATCATCTCACCCACATCCCCCACCGCCGATTGACATTCATCTAGCATCCAGCTGGGCCACGCAGTAACCGCCTCTGCCCAATCCCGAAGATTAGAGGAACTCACAGTTCTTCGAATCCGTTTCCCCAAGAGAAAATAGAGGGCCCAAGCCGCATCGTCTTTAGATGCCTCTCGAAAGTAGGTCGCGAGGACAGCCACCCTCGCCGCATCAAAGGGCGCTTGTTCGAGCTGATCATAGAGGGAGGCGAACCGATTCATTCGATCTCGTCTTAAACACTGCTCGGTCTCGACAACACATCTAGCGACTGTGCCTCGATCCCCTTCTCGCCCAACCAACGCGCGAGCGGGCGAGTATTTCCATGGGTTAAAAAAACGCGCTCTGCTCCGGTTCCATGAATCGCTTTCGTCAACCCCGGCCAATCGGCATGATCAGAGACAACAAATCCTCGCCCCATCTGCCCACGTCGTTTCGCCCCTCGGATCAGATTCCATCCGGAAGCAAACGCCGATGAGATGGGGCCTACGTCTCGGACGTATTTGGAACCAGATGCCGCCGGAGGCAAAACCAACATAGCCCCGTGCCGTTCCAATCTCAGCAAATCTTTTGATACCCGGGTAACCTCTGGTAAGCGAATGCCTTCATCACGATAGTATGGCATGAGATCGCTCACCGCAGGATGAACGTAGATGGGACCGATGTCGGGATCGAGGCCAGCCAAGAGTCGCTGTGCCTTACCGAGGGAATAACCGTAGAGAAACGAGTGCCGCCCCTCCCTTCGATTCTGACGCCACCACTCATTGATCTGGCGACTAACCGTTTCAGAGTTCGGCCATCGGTAGACGGGCAACCCAAATGTGCACTCCGAAACGAATGTATGACAGGGAACCACCTCAAACCCCGCGCAAGTCGGATCCGCCTCCAACTTGTAATCACCAGACACCACCCAAACCTCACCTCGATACTCGATACGAATCTGTGATGAGCCCAATACATGCCCTGCGGGATGGAACGAGACCAGCACACCATTGATTGTACGTGAACGGCGATAATCAAGGGACTCAATAGGTGCATTCCTCCCTAGTCGCTGGCGAAGTAGCCCCGCGCCACTTGACGCGCAAAGGTACTGACGACATCCCGATCGGGCATGATCGGCATGAGCATGGGTAATCAGCGCCCGATCAACGGCCTTCGACGGATCGATATAAAACCCACCGGCCTCACATCGGAGACCAAAGCGATCGAGTTGAAGCAGCATGACATCACCCGTCAGGCGTTGCGCATTTTTGCATAGCCATCTAAAGCACGTTGACGGGCAAAGGGATGGTCCACTACAGGATGCGGATAGTCCAGCCCAAGAGTGACCTTCCCGGCACGCAAGACATCGACCGGAGCCTCCCACGGCCGATTCAGATATTTGTCGGGAAGCGAGGCCAATTCTGGAACCCAACGGCGAACATAATCTCCATTAGGGTCAAACTTTTCTCCCTGGGTGATCGGATTAAAGATACGAAAATAAGGTGCCGCATCGGCTCCGCAACCTGCCGTCCATTGCCATCCTAGCGTATTACTCGCCAGATCCGCATCCACGAGAGTATCCCAAAACCATGCAGCACCATCCTGCCAAGGCACCAAGAGATGTTTGATAAGAAAAGAGGCGACAATCATCCTTACGCGATTGTGCATCCACCCCATGTGCCAGAGCTCGCGCATTCCCGCATCAACCATCGGATATCCGGTCTGCCCCTGCTGCCAAGCCTTCAAGTGCGTCTTTTTAGAATCCCAAGGATAGTGCTTGAATTCGGCCCTTAGGGGTTCGCTGACCGTACTAGGAAAATGATAGAGCAAGTAGGCGGCAAATTCCCGCCATCCCAACTCGCTGACAAATTGCCACCCCTTCCACGTGAGACCACCAATCCCATTTCGAATCGCGAAGGAATCTAGGGCAGCCCAGATTTGGCGCGGCGAAAGCTCTCCAAAATGAAGGTAGGGCGATAAACGGGACGTCCCCTCATGATCCGGGCGATTCCGCTCGTCGTAGTAGGCCAAGAGGCGTTCCCCAAGGAGAGCGTCCAATTGCGCAAGCGCACCCTGCTCGCCGGGTTGCCATTCCAAAGAGAGTCCATCGGCCCAGGGAATCGACGGCAAAAGACGCCAATCATCCAACCCTTCCGATCGAGGCCAGTTTGTAGGGCTCTCGATCCCCCTTGGACTCGGCAAGGGACGCGCCGGTGACAAGCGCTGAATACAGCGCTTCCAAAATGGAGTGAAGACCTTAAATGGCGATCCACTCTGGTTCATCAGTGACCATGGCTCCACTAGCAATGAACCCGGAAAGCCTTCAACGAAGTCGAGGCGCTCCCGAAATCGCTGCAAAATCAGATCCTCAATTTCTACTGACCGTTTTTCATAGAGCCGGTGCCACACCAGCCCATCCGCATCTGTCTCTTGGCAAATCTCGTCTAAAGCCTGAAGCAACGGGCCTGACCGGTAGATCAGCCTGAGCCCCTTGGCTTCCAAGGCTCGCTCCAACTGCTTCAAAGAGTGATGCAACCACCATTTCGAGGCCGCGCCAAGACTCTCTTCATCCGCCTCAGACGGGAGAATATACACCGGAATCACCTGCCCTCGCTGAGCTGCCGCCACGAGAGGAGCATGATCGCTCAAACGTAGATCCCGCCGAAACCATACTACCGTTTTACCCGTTTTTTTCATCCATTTTTCGATATTCCAGCGACCACCTTGCCGTTCAGTAAGCAGGCACTGGCTCGCTCACACCGGTTCCTTGAGCTTTCAACCTCTCCAGCTGCCTGTCAATCAAGCCAACGAGCCGATTCAGCAAAAACTTCCACGCACGGCGAACACGCCCCGGCACTTTGGAAAATATTCCATTGTTTGCAGCCAGGTTTCCAGGCAATGTCCGGCGCACGACATCTATTCAATCGAGAGACGCAGTTTCCAAACAGACCTCAATGCTATGAACCTTCTTTCAAAGCCCCTATCCGCCGCGGCCGTAATCACACTCACGAGTTTCCTTGGAGGCTGTAGCGATACAGACACCGCTAGTCCTAAAGCACCCAGCGATCCGCAGGCAGGATTCAGTCAACCCATTGCCCCCCCCGCTTCTCCGTCCCTTGAATCACTGCCACCAGCCCTTCAAGCCATAGTCCCTGTCTCTTATACACATCTCCGAGCCCACGAGACCTCTCTACATCTCGT
>CAJXVR010000494.1 GCA_913061285.1 uncultured Verrucomicrobiota bacterium
CTCAATATCGATACGTTTGGTCGAACTCATGCAAGGAGAGATTTCGGCCGAAAGCAGCGCCGGCAACGGAAGCACCTTTCACTTTAGCCTTCCCTTGAATCTTGAGGCAGAGACTTCCCTCAGTCCCAAAATCAACGCTCACGAAAAGCTCAAAGGCAAAACGATTCTTGTTGTGAGTGGCAGCCCTGGAATGAGGACCGCTATGCGAAAGGCAGCTGAATCATGGAAATTATCCGCTATCTTCTGTGAGGACCTCTCGGAAGCTGAGCGCGAATTCTCAAAATCTGTCAACGATTCAAGTGTCATTGCCATCGACACAGGACAATCGGATCCAAATCAATTATTGTCCAAACTCGATCGCATCCCAGGCGGAGCCGACCACCCCGTCATTCTCCTCATTCCGACCGCCAATCGAGAGGATCTCACGGGCAAAGGAGCCGCAAGGGTCGTCGCTACGATCACGAAACCATTCAAGCTACGAGAACTCTACCAAGCCATTGCTCAAGCGTTCGAGCTAGAACCATAGGCGGTGTATGACGACTTCATGATGGCCTCCTTCGAAGCTTCATTCTCCTGGATTTCAAGAACAGGATTCTGCGTGGGTGTCTCGGCGATTCTTGCCGCCGGCCACATCGCCCGGGGACAGGCTCATTTCGGAATCGACGACTTTGAAAACGTCGAGAAAATCGATAGTCATATCCACATCAAAACTTGGGAAACCGCCTTCGTATCTCAAGCGAAAGCGATCGGCATGAAATTTGTCAACATCGCGGTGTATTCCAAGGATCCGGCCGAGATGCATCTACGTCACGAAACGGGATTCCACCAACAAGAAGCCAACCCTCGATTCTTGACGATGATTGCATCGTTTCCACTAAAGTCCTGGAACGAGCCACAATGGGTCCCCGACACCCTAAGCTATATTGACAAGGCTTCGGAACGCGGGGCCTTAGGCATCAAAATCTGGAAGAATATCGGAATGGAGTTTCGCGGAGGTGGCGACTCCCTGATCATGATCGATCACCCCAAGTTTCGCCCCATCATCGAGCATATATCCAAACGAGGTCTGGTTCTTATTGGACATCTGGGAGAACCGAAGAATTGCTGGCTTCCCCTGGAGCAAATGACAGTCAAGAACGATCGAAACTACTTCAAACGGCACCCAGAATATCACATGTTCCTGCATCCTGAGCTACCAAGCTACGAACAGCAAATCGCAGCTAGGGACCGTATGATTTCAATGCATCCCAATCTCAAATTCATCGGCGCCCATTTCGCTAGTTTGGAATGGAGCGTCGTCGAGCTGGGCAAGTTTCTCCAGCGCTTCCCAAATGCCCACGTCGACACTGCAGCGAGGATGGGGCAGCTGCAGCATCAATCGCAGAAGGACTACCAGCAGGTAAGAGACTTCATCATCGCCCATCAAGATCGAATCCTCTACGGAACCGATCTCACCATTTCGGCCCCAACACCACCGGAAGCAGCCTATGCCAACGCGCTCAGGCGATGGAAACGTGATTGGCTGTATTTCTGCACCGACAAGATGATCACCGTTCCGGAACTCAACACACCAGTGAAAGGCTTAAGTCTTCCCCGTGATGTGGTGGAAAAAATCTACTCGAAGAATGTAAAAACCCTCTTCCCCTCCCTAGGAACGGCTCCGCCATCCAAATAGAATATCGGCATTTTCGCCAAGCACTTTCTGCTGATCTGACACGGAGAGAAAACCAATCAAATCCTGAGCCTGATCGAAGGCCGCTCGGTAACTAGAAGGCGTCGCCTCAGAACCAAACCCACCGCCGTATATAAACCGCTCGGAACCATATTCCGAGAACAAGCGGCGAATCACGGGACGAATGTCACGATGAGGATACGATCGTCGCTTCGGGATGGCCGAAAGCTTCATCACGGTATTGGGATATCGCGCCCAGGAAATCACGGTTTCATGTTCCTCTGGCGTCCCTTGAAAAGGTCTGCCAAGATGATCAATTATCACCCGTGTCTCCCGAAATTCTCGAATCAGGGGTTCCAACAGTGTTGCATAACGAGGTTCAAAATGAAGTTGGATCGCCAAACCCAAATCGGTCGCTTTTGCCCAGTAATTGCGTAGTGCCGGACTATCAAAAGGCGGCAATCTGCCTGGAGCATACGCATGCACTCGGGCCGCCACAATCGCTTCGGAACGGGCAAGTTCTTCTAGTTGAGCCAGAGCTCCATCCCGATCAGCAAAGAACAAACAGGTTCCCTTGAGCCGTCCCTTTCCTCGTTCCAAACAGTAGCGGAGATATCGATGATCATCCTGATAGGGTTCCGGGTGAACGACAATCGCTCGATCCACCCCAGCTCCATCCATACATCGTAATAAGTGCTCAGGTGTTGCGGGTCTTGCCGGTCGATAAGGAGCCTTCGCATGATAGGGAAACCGGGGATCATTATCGCCTGCAAAACAGTGAAGATGAGTATCCACTCGGGCCGATTTGGACTCAGCCCCAAAGATTCTCTCGCCTGCAACAGAAAGCAGCCCCATACCTAGAACGCCGATAGAACGACGCCTCGAGATTTTCATAGCATCAGCTTGCATCATATCTTTCAACAAACACCGGGACATCAGCGGCAATTACGACGTTTTCCCAAAGAACCTTTGACTGATTTCTAGCGCTGTGACCAAAACCAGAGGAATAAGCACCAAGGTAAAAACCGTAGACAAAGCCATTCCGCCAACCACAGCGACGCCCAACCCACTATACAATTCGGTTCCAACCCCGCGTCCCAGAGCCAGGGGCAACATTCCAAGCATTGTTGTCAACGAGGTCATAAAAATTGGCCGCATCCGAACTTTTACTGAATTCAATGCCGCAGTGTGAAATTCTTCCCCTTTGCGCACCGCACGGAGTGTGAAATCCACCAGCAGAATTGCATTATTGACCACAATGCCCGCGAGTAGGACGAAGCCAAGCATTGTGATCACATTAAACTCAGCACCGGACGCCCAAATACCAATAAACCCTCCCGTGAGGGCCAACGGCAATGAGAAAAGGATGATAAGCGGAAATGCAAAGGACTGAAAGAGTGCGGCCATGAGCAAATAGGAAATCACGATAGCGAACAGAAATGACTGGCTTAAAGCATTCATTGTCCGCTCGAGATCATCAGCGGTCCCAGCGAGATGGGCTTGATAGGCAGTTCCCGAGACCCGATATTTCTCCTGCATTGATTGCTCAAACGGTTTCAGAATCAAGGTTCGTGTTTTCTCAATGAAAGTCTGTAACGGAACACCCTCATGAATGTTGATTCGAAGAGAAATAGAGCGTTCCTTGTTAATATGTTCAACCTTAACGGGACCGAGTTTCTTGTTCACCATCGCTACCTCGTCAAGCCGAACAGGATAGCCATTGGGAACAGCGATCAAGAGATCTCGAATCGCATCGGCATGGACGATCTGTCCGTCCCGAGCCTTCAAAAGAATCTCATGCTCCCGTCCCCCCTCTCTAAAATAAGAGGCCCGCGTCCCCTCCACCATCGTCTCGACCGCAATGGCTAGATCTGAGGAACTCAATCCCAAGTCCGCGAGGCGCTCCCGGTCCGGAATGACTTGGAGTTCTGGATTAGCAAGCGTAAAGGAACTGAACACTTCTTTGACATCGGGCAGTGCCCGGAGCGCTCCCTCTAGGTCTTCGCTCATGGCTTGGAGCACGTCCAGGTCAGGCCCGGTCAATTCTAGCTCAATACTCTTTCCTTCAAAGCGCCACCCGAAATCGGAAACTCGATAGACGCTAAAACGACTGTCTCTTATACACATCTGACGCTGCCGACGAGCGATC
>CAJXVR010000495.1 GCA_913061285.1 uncultured Verrucomicrobiota bacterium
AGGGAGGGTTTATACCAAAAACACTTACACAGGCACCAATCAACTCAATAGACGAGAATCTGAGGGGGCGGGTGTCGGGTCGATCAAAGGGATTAGGATTAGCGACGTGGTGGCGAATGTGACGATCCGACCACGAGCCGGCAAAGTAACGGATAAGGAAATCGCCGAAGCGGGGCCGATTATGATCACCGGTATTCCTGGGCACACGGTGGAGGATATCGTATTGGAGAATATTAGCATTTCCTATCCTGGGGGAATTGCGGAAGACGTGAAACGCGCAGTTCCGGAGGACGAAACACGTTATCCTGAACAACGTTTCTTCGGGGTTCTGCCTGCGTGGGGTGCTTACATCCGCCACGCGAAAAACGTGACCTTCAGGAATGTTAAAATGGCGCTAAGAGAGCCCGACGCGCGGGAGCGGATCATTCTAGATGACGTGGATGGATTCAACGATATGGAGTAGCCCAGATCATGCTGGAATCCCGTTCTGAGAATATGCCGTGACAAACGTTTTTCATCGTAAAGTATTAACTGCTGTGATCCCTGATATCCAAATTGTAAGGGCACCGCTTATAGGGATGGTTGCCGTCCTTAGTTTTGGACTGCTCACATCTTCTTTGTTGGTGGCGGAAGGAGGCACGGATGAAGTGGTCAAAGAGACGGCATTATTGCCGGGGGGCAATGCTCGACTCGTTTCATACTCTGATGATATCGAGCCATTACTCAACCGCCATTGTAGTCAATGCCATGGTGAAGAAAAGCAGAAGGGTGGGTTGAGGATGGATGGGCTCAGTCCTGCGATGCCGTTGGACCAGGACGTTGTGGCGTGGGAATCCATTCGTGATGTCTTAAACGCCCATGAGATGCCGCCGTCCGAAGAAGAGCGTCAACCAAGCGAGCGAGAACGGCAACAAATCGTCGATTGGATTGACGCGTCTTTTGAGCACGTGGCGGAACAACGTCGATCGAATCGATCGTCTCCGATGCGACGTCTGACCGTTGCAGAATATGAGAACACCTTGCAAGAATTGTTTGGCGTGGCGGTTGCCTTCGGAAAGAATCTTCCCGCGGCGCCTTTGTCCGCGCACGGGTATTCGCGGGATGCGACCTTGTTGGGAATGTCCGCGCTTGAGCTAGAATACTTTCTCAGTATTGCGCGGCAAAGCGTCGACGACTACGTCATTTTCGCGGAGCATATCCCGGAGCGTGAACACTTTCTAATCGAATTTGAAAACGTCAACTATCGCCCCGGTGTGGCTGGCGGCTATTCTGTCGATGATCCGTTAACGGAAAAGGAGCTATTGGAGAAACAACGGGCAAGGGAAGCAAGGCCGGTCACTTTCTCTGATAGAACCTTGTTCCCATTGCCCTACGGCCCATTGGATCTGAGTTCAGAGGAACTGAATCGAGCGGATCGGCAAAAGTTCCACCAACAGTTCGCTAGGTTTAAGAGCCTTCAGCTCCACAAAGCCGGCGAATTGATTGCCCGGGTACACGTTGCAGCCAAGTTGGGTGACGACGGATCCGCACCTCGACTTCGTTTCCGAATCGGCGACAGTTCAGGTATCGAGTTCTCACCGCCTCTTGACGGTGAATGTGACGTCACCGCATCTATTGATAAGCCGCAAATCTGTACTTTCCGAATACCGTTTCGACGCCTGCCAGGCGTGGCAATTGAAGAGGATAAAGCGACAAGACTGACGCTCCATGTGACCAATATGTCCCGTGATCCGGATGCCATTTTCGACGTTGTTCCTGAGGGATACAATTACTCTCCGAAAAGGCGAGGGCTCATGTCGCGCTACCGCAAAACGCTCGCTGATTCGATCGTGAGCAAGGCCGCGATGCGCGGAGCCGGCGTGAACGAGCTTTACCTCGATGCCGTCGAAATCGAAATCGTGCCTTTCGGCCTGGACGTGAACGCGAAACTTTGGCGAATCGATGCACAACGTGCCGGCCTAAACGCCGGTGCCGACTCTCGTACTGTTGCGAAGGAATCGCTCGAGGCTTTTATGGCGCGTGCCTATCGTCGTTCCATTCCGCCCGTGGAACTGGATTCGATGATGTCGCTCTATGACCAGTTTCGCAGTGAAGGCGATAGTTTTGAGGATGCTCTCAAAGAAACGTTCAGTACTGTTCTTATCTCAGACCCTTTCTTGTATGTTGCAGCGCCAGTGCCTCCGGAAGATTATCCCGGTCTATCCACCGAAGAACGAAATCAGTTTGCGTCCAAACTGTCCTACTTTCTGTGGAGTGGCCCGCCCGATGATCAGCTACTCGAACTGGCGTCTCGAGACCGGCTCAGCGACCCAGCGGTACTCGCGACGGAGGTTGCTCGAATGCTACGTGACCCTCGCGCTCGTCGTTTCAGTGAACGATTTGCGCGAGAGTGGCTGCGCTTGGACAAATATTCTCTGGTAGCCGTGAACCCCGAGTTCTATCCGCTCTATGATGAAGATCTCGGTAAGGATATGGTTGCGGAAACAATCACCACGTTTCAGGAAATTTTTCACGGGGAGAACGATGCACGAGAGCTGATCGCCTCAGATACGTTGTACGTCAATCAACGCCTGGCCCGTCATTATGGATTGCCTCCGGTTACGGGTGGTGAGATGCGAGCGGCTGCGGTGCCTGATTACAGAACGCGAGGAGGTTTACTTCACCAAGGCGCTATTCTGACCATGACCGCAGATGGCGCCGAGTCGAATCCGATCTACCGGGGTGTCTGGATCTTGGAACGCTTGCTGAATGATCCACCCCCACCGCCTCCACCAGCAGTGCCGCCATTAGAGGCAGCCTCGGCAGATTTTGGATTGCTGACGCTCAAGCAAAAGATTGAGCGTCATCGCGAACAAAGTGCCTGCAAGGCCTGTCATGCCAAGATCGATCCCTGGGGACTCGCTCTCGAAAATTTTGATGCGATTGGCGCCTGGCGAGAGAAAGCCCTGGTGATCAACCCAGATACGGCGGCTCAGTCATTCCTGCCCGTCGATACCAATACCGTCCTGCCCTCCGGCAAAGAGATTGATGGTTCGACCGATCTTGTCTCGTTCCTATTTAGCGAACGAGGCGATGAGTTCACCCGCTCTTTGGCCTGGCACATGATGACCTACGCATTGGCACGCACGCCTAATCTTGGCGATGAATCTGAACTGGAATCCATTCATGGTTACTTCCGGACATCTGGCTACAAACTATCGGCTCTCGTATTAGCGATCGTGCAAAGTGACGTCTTCCAAGCTTCTCCAAATAGCTCTTTGCTAGAGCCAGGCGATACTTTGCACGTCGAAAAACGCCCTGACAGTCACATCGATTAGAGAGAAAAAATGAGTCATTCATATCGTTATAGCCGTCGCAAATTCTTGCAGGCTGGAGTGGCAGGCATGGCATTGCCACCACTGGCATCTCTGCTGGCATCGTCAAGTGCTGCGCGTTCGGCTACGGCGCCCAAGCCAGCTCGCTTGGTTACTCTCTTTTTCCCGAATGGGGTGTCGCTTCCGCCTGTCGGGCACAGCAGCTTTATGGACTGGCACTGGTTCCCTCACAATCCTGGTTCCGATTACGTGATGACGAACCCGCTTCAGCCCCTCGCCGAGCGTCGCGGAGACCTTTCGATCTTGTCTGGCTTTTCTCATCCGAATCTGCGTACGAATATTACGCATTCCTGCAGCGCTCAGTTCCTGACCGGCGAGGACCAGTCGAAGGGATACAAGAATTCGATAAGCTACGACCAAGTGTTTGCCGAGCAGATCGATGGCGCTACCCGATTTTCGTCGCTTGCCCTATCGACGACGGGCGGGACGGGGAG
>CAJXVR010000496.1 GCA_913061285.1 uncultured Verrucomicrobiota bacterium
GTATTCGACAAGGACTGGCTCATCGGCGCCAATCGCGTAACCGAATCCATAGGCTCCCATGCCGTAGTCGTCCCAGATTTCACCTTCGAATTCGACCTCTTCCACGGAAGAAAATCGTTGGTCCCCAACGGGGGTTTTTAGCTTGAGTGTTGCCAGTTGGTTTTGTTTGACGCGAATGACGAAGTCGGTGCTGAGCTTGTTCGTCCGCCCTTCACTGTCTTTCAGGGCTAGTTCGAAATTGTTACTCGTCTCGAGCGGGAATTTGGCCAAGTAGGTGTTGGAGCGGCTAGGATCGGCCTCAAGCTCGACGATCGTGCCATCGCGTCCAACCAGCCGTCCCTCTTCGATGGCCTTGTTAAGGACGAGTGAGTACGTCAGCTCCGTGCCTTCAACCGCGGTGATTCGTCGGGTATCCTTGATTTGGCGATTGGGCAGTTCGGTGTAGTCTGGATAGTCGAGTTCGGCGTCGGATTGGCTTAATGCTGGGTAGTCGAAGACCGTCATTTGAAAGTCGTCTGTCCGAGTGTCGTCGTATTCGATGTAGTATTTGGTGTTCGCATTGACCGCCATCAGGCTGGTTCCGAAGACAGGATCGGCCAGGTTTCGCTTCAAGGGAAGCCGTCGGCTGGCCCCGTCGGCAGGGAGCAGCACGAGCGTGGCCTCGCTCGGGACTTTTTTTCCGAAGGTCGCAGTGACCACGACGCTGCTGCCGCGTTCGATATTGCTGTTTCCAGGTTGAACGTCGATTTCGCCGGAGAAGACTCTGCGTTGGCTCCCGGTTTCTTTCTTCGGAATGTTCCAGAGAGCGACGGCTACGAGAATAAACGCTGCGACACTCAGTAAGTGGAACGCTTGGGTGAAGAAAAGGCGTTCGTTCCCTCGCTGATTCCAAGGGTTACGTAAATTTTTGGCGAGCGCCTCGCGAATAACGCGTTTCTGGAGATAGCTGAAGTCACCGGTTTGCGCGTCAGGTTCAACATCAATGGCGGTAAGAAGCAGGGCGTGTAGATCTGGGTGGTCATTTTCGAGAGTCCGGGCAAGACTATGAAGGTCTGTGCGACGCGATGAGGCAGTGATCCGTAGCCAGCTGGTGTAAGCAAAGGCGAGGACGATCAGGGTAGGAAGCAGCCAGGAAGGAAGTTCGTAGCCCTGTTGACCCGCGAAAAGCAGAATCACACCGATCCCGGCTGCGATAAGCCATACAAACGCTTGATGGCGTCGGAGTTGATAACGGTCGTGGGCCGCGGCGATGGGGGCAAGTTTAGTGGTGAGGATTGGATTTGCCATGGGGGAAACTCTATTAACCTTAGTAAGTCATACCTTCCAAATCGCTAAAAGCAAAGGGTTATCAGCTCTCTCGCTTGCCCTGTCTAGAGCTAGAATCAGGGCTGCCGGAGCCCTGCGGGGCGCTTTTGGAGGCGATAGAATTCATCTTAGTAGTGTATTTGACGCAATTCGCAGGCAATGAGTGACACCCAAGCTCTAGGAAACATGGGTTTCGTTGGTCACATCGTCTGGCTAGGGCGATTACCTGAAGGCAAGCCTTGGGGGCGGCGGGATTAAATCGTCCTAAAGAGGGGGTTTTTCGGGCAATGTCGTCGGTGGGAAGGGAGGAAGCGTAAAAAGAATTCAAAAAACCTTGTGAAACTTTTCACGATATTTAAGTTTTCAGTCATTTCGATGGATTCTCTGGGAGAATCTTTTGTAGTTGGTGTCGTTTGACGCCGTTAGTTTTTACGTAATGTTCGCGTATAGATCGCTCTTAATCATCTTGTTGTTTGTGTGTGCCTCCGTGTCCGGCTTGGGAGCGGATGCTCACGGTCCTGAGGCTCATGCTGTTGAGGCTGCTACTACCGACGCTCATGGAGCCGAGGGTGGCGAGGCGGAGCATCATGGTTTGACTGATTACGCCGTGCCGCTGTTTAAGCTTGGTCCGCTCGTCATCACGAACTCCATGGTTGTCACCTGGATCGTTGCCGCGCTGCTCATTCTGACTTCGCAATTGGCCACGAGAAACGCCAAGTTAGTCCCATCAGGCTTACAGAATTTCTGGGAATTCTTGGTTGAGGAGCTTTATGGGTTCTTTGAGGGGATTCTCGGTGCGGAATTGGTGAAGAAAACGTTTTGGTTCTTTGCCACCATCTTCATTTTTATTCTCTTTACCAATTGGTTCGGCCTTATTCCCGGTTTGGGAACCGTCGGTTGGGGGACCGTTGATGCCGCTGGACATTTTCATCTGACGGAGCCTTTGCTTCGCGGTGTGAATGCCGATCTCAATATGACGGCTGCGATGGCGTTCACCTTTTTCGCGCTCTGGTTGATCTGGGCGATGCAGGCCAACGGTTTCGGTGGCTTTGCTTCTCATATTTTTGCCGTGAAAGGGCATGGCGCCAATGTCATGGGAATGTTCCTTGTCGTTGTCTTTATCTTTGTGGGGTTGATTGAAATCGTCTCCATTTCGGTGCGTCCGGTTGCCTTGATGTTCCGACTCTACGGAAATGTCTTTGCCGGTGAGAATATCCTCGAAACGGTCATGCATCTCGGCGGTGTCTGGTTCGGTTGGTTGTTCGTCTTGCCGTTTTATTTGTTGGAAATCCTCGTGGGATTAGTGCAAGCCTTGGTGTTCGCGCTCTTAACGTCGGTGTTCACCGCGTTGATTTGTCTCCACGATGACGAGCATGCTCATTGAGCTGACTGTTAGCACATTGAGTTGAATTTAATTTGGTAGTTTGATCGTGCATAGTCAGCGAGAACTGCCTCGAAAACACAAACATAGAAAAAAGGTAGAAAATGTCACTATTGCCACTATTGGCTGAGTTAACGGGTAGTCTTCATGTCGGTTTGGCCGCATTGGGATCTGCAATTGGTGTTGCCTTCATCGGTATGAAAGCCGCTGAAGCAACTGGACGTAACCCTGGTGCTGCTGGCGCTATCCGAACGCAGGCGATCATCTTTGCTGCATTGGCTGAGGGTATCGTGTTTATCGCTATTTTCTTGGCCTAAGATCGGTTCGAACTCCTTTTTTGGAATAGGTCAGGCAGCCCTAAGAACACTGCCTGACCAGATTTTACCCTCTGCATGAATCAGTTTGTATTATTTGCGGCAACCGCTGAGGCGGGAGGCGGAAATGTCGTGAGTGAAATCGCGACTCGCTTTGGCCTAAGCTGGGAACTCTTTATTTCCCAAGTACTGGTGTTTGTGGTTTTGGCGCTTCTTTTGAAGAAGTTTGCTTACCAACCGATTCTGACGATGCTCGAGGAGCGGCGACAGCGGATCGCTGAGAGCATGGAGAATGCGGAGAAGATCAAGGAAGAGTTGGCTAGCACAGCTGCCGCTCGTAAGAAGGTTCTTGATGATGCCAATGCGCAGGCGAATAAGTTGATCGAGGAAGCCCGGTCGGCCGCTGCCCAAGTGCAGGAACGGGAGAGTCAGAAGGCGGTTGCTCAGGCAGAGCAAATCATCTCTCAGGCACGTGAAGCTGCGACCGCAGATCACGCCCGAATGCTTGCTGAATTGAAGCAGGAAATTGGTGGGTTGGTGGTGAAAACAACCACTCAGGTCATTGGTAAGGTGCTGACACCCGAAGATCAGACCCGTTTGGTCGAGGAAGCAAACCGCGAGTTGGCTTCATCCTAGTCTTTCCTTTCTGGCAATATCGTTTTTGACATCCGGCTATGAAGATCAATAAGCAGGCGCGACGTGACGGAAAAAGTTTGTTCCGCAGTTGTCTCCAGAATGATCAATTGGATCTGTCTCTTATACACATCTCCGAGC
>CAJXVR010000497.1 GCA_913061285.1 uncultured Verrucomicrobiota bacterium
GATGTGTATAAGAGACAGGATATCGGTGTCTGTGGCCCGATTATTGACGAGTGAAGGGGCTTGATCGAGATCTAGGGCTTGCTGAGCCGAAAGAACAATGAGTCAGTATCCGCTGAGACTTTGAAGCGATTCGCTTGCCCTGCAACAGCTTCGAGGAAGGGACTCGCATCTGCGAATGGGGTGGATAGGCTCGCGGTTGCTTCCACAGAAAATCCTTCCGCAGTCTGGTCCCAGGAGAGTTCTATCGATCCTGTGTCCCAAGAAATCGTGATGTTTGGGGTTGGGCTTTCGGTGGGGGGATTGCTTGCGAGTGAGGCTGTCTTTGCTAGAAAAACGGAGCCGGATAGGGAGTCGATGTCAAAGGCCGTGTGGAAGGCTTCTCCGGCAAAGATGAGTGCGCCATCGCGGTCGAGGGTGACCGTTCTGGTGAGGTCGTTGCTGTCACTGGAATATCCTTGGGCCCACTTGGTTTCGCCATCGCTGCTCAGACTGCTGACGAAAGCATCTAAACGTCCGGCGTTATTCAGAGGGATTCCCGCGACTAAGTTTGAAGCCTCTTGATAGTAGCCGCCGACAAAGACCGTGTTATTGCTATCCAAGGCCAATTGGATCCCTCGGTCGCCCATAATTTGTCCCCATTCAGCTTCTCCTGAGGTGTTTAGTCGGGCGACGAAACCAGAGAAGAACGTGGACTGATTGGTCAGAAGAACGCCATTGAGATCCAGCGTCTGTCCGCCGAATCGGCCACAGACGTAAAGCTTACCGTCCGAGCCGAGTTCAATGTCGGAGATCTCGTCGCCGCTCCCCCCGGTGAAGACATGAAGAAACGATTCGGTGCCATCTAAGGTGTAGGCAGCGATGAAAACGCCGCTTTCGTTCGCGGCATAGGTGCCGCCCAGATAGAGCTTCCCGTCGTGTGCCGCATGGACAACAACGGCCCCAGAATCTGACGTGTTCGTGACGACTTTCGAGTAAAGGAATTCTCCTCCGCTGCTTAGTTTAGAGAGAAAGGCTCGACGCTGAAAGCGTGCTCCAATCTCTAGCTCTCCGAAAGTCGCCAGATGGCTCAGGCGCCCGCTAACATAGATCTGGCCCTCGGCGTCGAGCGTGAGCCCATCGATGATCACGTCTTCGGCTCCATTGATTGTCCTTACCCAGAGGAGTGTGCCTTCGTTGTTGTAGCGAGCGATGAAGGAGTCGGATCTCCCCGAGTGGGGGAGTTCTTGTCCGTGAAAGTCCATGGTGCCTTGATAGGCCCCGGTGACGATGACGTCCCCGTTGGGGGCGATGCGAACGACCGTGCCAAAATCGAATTGATCGCTTCCCGCTGCTTTGATCCAGACGGGACTGAGATCGGGGCCGAACTTGGCGAGAAAATAGTCTGTTCGTCCAATCACAGTCACTCGTTCATCGAACAGTTCGGCGAAGCGAATGCCATCTTCAAAACGGGCAGTCTGGTGTTGTCCCGTGAGGTAAATGAAGCCAGCATCGTCCGTGATGACGCTATTCCCTTCATGGGAGCCGTTCCCTGGGCTTGTGATTGATAGTTCGCTCGGTTGGGCGAATGTACTAAGGGGGCCACTAGCGGCGCAAAGCAGTGCAGCTCCGACGAGACAAATTCCGTTCTTACTCATTATTCGTTTTCTGGCCGGCAAAGATGGGGGCAAGCAGACTGGTGAATCAAGCTTGAAATCGCTCCAAAAGGTTTGCCGTCTTTGTGCCGATTAGAGGTCCGAAATATGGATCCAGTAGCTATGGGGGCAGCAATTCAACAGAGACTGAATCTTCCTGGTGACAAATCCTTGATGTTCGTCGTAACGCCGCTGATCATTGCCATCTAAGATGGCAAACGAACTAAGGTGGGGAATCATTGGCACCGGGCGGATTGCCCATGCCTTCGCGGCTGGATTACGAGATTCGCGAACGGGAAGCCTGCATGGCGTGGGGTCTCGTTGCCAAAGTTCTGCCGAAGGCTTTGGACGCGAGTTTGATGTGTCCCGTTGCTACGCCTCGTACCAGGCTTTGCTTGATGATCCCGAGATTGATGTTGTCTACGTGGCGACGCCCAATTCGTTGCATTTGGAACATGCCCTACTTGCCTTGAATGCCGGGAAACCCGTGCTCTGCGAGAAGCCATTCACTGTAAACGTCCAAGAATCGAACCAGCTTGTTTCCGAGGCTCGGAAGCAGGGACTCTTTCTTATGGAGGCGATGTGGAATCGCTTTTTTCCGATCACGGTGCGATTGCGTCAGATGATTGAAGCGGGTGAGCTGGGAGAATTGTGCATGATCGAAGCCGATTTTGGTTTTCGTTCCACCTCTAGAGAAGAGCCCTTGCTCTATGATACGCGTTTCGGTGGGGGCTCTCTATTGGATGTTGGTGTCTATGGAGTTTCTTTGGTTTCAATGGTTTGGGGGAAACCTACCAAAATTGTGAGTTCCGCAAACATCGGAGACACGGGTGTGGATGAGCAGTGCTCAGCTGTCCTGAGTTATGATCAGGGACGAATGGGAGTGGTTCGATCTTCGATATTGGCTGATACTCCACAGGAAGCAACGTTCATTGGGGATCAAGGCCGGATTCGGATTGAATCCCCGTTCTGGTGTCCCTCGGCTATGGTTCATTCTAAAGGTGATGAGACCGGACAGCGAATCGAGTTGCCTCACACGGGTAATGGCTACCAATACGAGGCGGACGAAGTAGGGCAGTGTCTCCTTGAAGGGCGCTTGGAGAGCAGGCAGATGCCGTTGGATGAGAGTCTTCAAATCATGGCGACGATGGATCAGATTCGATCCTGCTGGAGTCGCTAGTCGAGATTATTGAAGTTTGACCGGAGGTCTCCTTCTTAGGGTTATGGGCGAGAGATTTCGGCCCGTTGCATGGTCCGTCGGCTCGCGAATGGGCTCGCCCCACCGTATACTGCTGTCTTAGTAGAAGTTTTATTTTCGATTATCCTCCGGCCATGGCGCCGATAATCATGAAGGGTTCGATGCCTTTTCTTACCGCTTCAGGGAGAATGGTCCCAACGGGAGCGTCAGAGAGATCTTCCTTGCAGGCGAAAAAGCGAACGAATGGACGGCGCTTGCCCGTCGTGTGGTCTCGAATGGTTCCTTTGAGAACGGGGTGTTTTGATTCAAGGTGATCAATGATCGCTCCAATCGTTTCTGGAGCCGCGAGATCCAGTTCCAGTTCTCCTTCGTGTTGGGCGAGGGAACGGAGGTGGTAGGGAATAATAACCCGAATCATCAGTGCTAGGGTAGAGTCTGAACTTCGACCGAGTAGACGGAAGGGAGATCTCGTACAATTGCCTTCCATGTGTCGCCGCTATCGGCTGAAGCATAGACTTGCCCGCCTGTGGTCCCGAAGTAGACACCGCAGGAGTCGAGCGAATCGATCGCCATGGCATCTCGAAGTACATTCACGTAGCAGTTTTCCTGGGGAAGCCCCTTCGTGAGCGCTTCCCACTCATTCCCTCCGGTTCGACTCCGGAAGACTCGTAGTTTGCCGTCCGGTGGAAAGTGCTCCGAATCGCTCTTGATCGGAACCACATAAATCGTCTCCGGCTCATGCGCGTGCACGTCGATCGGAAAACCAAAGTCGCTCGGGAGGTTGCCGCTGACTTCTTCCCAATTCTCGCCGGCATCGTTGCTTCGCATGACGTCCCAATGCTTCTGCATGAATAGTACATCAGGACGAGAAGGGTGGAGGGCAATTCGATGAACCTGTCTCTTATACACATCTCCGAGCCCACGAGACCTCTCTACATCT
>CAJXVR010000498.1 GCA_913061285.1 uncultured Verrucomicrobiota bacterium
CCCCACCTTCTTCCATACCAACGCCGTTGTGCGGCTCGCTGGGGGACGCTACGGAGGTTCTCTAAAAGGAAAACAAGAAATCCGGGAGGCTGTCGCTGGATCACGCGCTGTCGCCCAGTCGATCGATATTCAGCTGACTGACCCTCAAGTGACCCTGAAAGATTCAGAGGCAGCGACAGTCTTAGTCACGGCGACCGTGTATGTTGATGGAGACCCAACGCCCCAACTCCAAATATTGAAGATGGAGATGGTGCGAGCGGGGAGAAAGTGGGTTATCAAACAAATCAATCCCATTGACTTGGATGACGTGTGACCGAGGTAAGAGGATTAAGGAATTGGGAAGAGGCAATTCGACGCCTCATTCCCCAACCGAATCGGACAAAAATCAACTAAGCAGACTAGGATTTTGAGCTTTTCGCTTTCGTCTCGAGCTTTTTACGTTTCAAATATCGCGTGCGACGACGGCGCCGACGCACCTTTCTTAGTTGTTGTCCCATAATAAATTTAGCGTGTTACAGACTGTTTCCGAACCCGATTACCTACTATGAAGCATACCCAGCAGGCAATCAAATTTTGCATTCTCCTTTCATTCATTGCCACTCTCTTCCTCGTTTCCGGCTGTGCTTCCACCTCAGGAAAGGATAAACCGAGTGACAAATACAGCACACTTAGACTCTTCGGAGCGGTGCAACCAGACCACACTGGAAGACATCAAACCGTCCCAATTTACCGCCGTACTCCGATCATGCTGAGCATTGCCTCAGAGAATTTTCTCGATGAAGGCTTTATCTTAGAAGCCTCGGTTATCGAAACAGTCGGTGGATTCAGCATCAGAATCCAGTATGACAAACAAGGGGCCGGACGACTGGAGGTCGCCACTCATCGAATGCGAAATCAGCACATTGCGATTCACAGTAGCTTTCCCGAGGGACGTTGGCTAGCGGCACCGGTGATCGATGCCCCTATCAGCAATGGGCTGCTCGTATTCACCCCAGATGCAACCCGCGAAGAAGCGGACCGCATCGTCAAAGGACTCAACGAACTTTCCAAGAAACTCAGGAAATCTTAAGCCGAGCATGTCTCGAATCCCCTTCAGCCCCTTGCCATTCTGGCCCATAGTGGTCGGGCTCTTGGTTCCGTATCTGCTAGCCGCTGAGGTTTATTTCGCTTTTCCCACTGCCAACGAAACGCTTCTTAGGGAAGACGGAGGCGCGAAGTTTTTCGTGGGAACGGTCGGGAAACCATGGACCAGTGGTACTTTCGGCTGCGTTCGCTCTTCAGGCTACCAATTTCACGAAGGCGCAGATATTCGCTCGATTCAACGAGACAAGAGAAATGAACCGATCGATCCCGTACTGTGCACCGCAGATGGCTGGGTCGTCTACGTGAGCCACAAAGCCGGTCTTTCTAATTACGGAAAATATGCTGTCGTCGGACACAAAATAGAAGGCCTCGAAGTCTATAGCCTCTACGCTCACCTCAGCACCATCCTCCCAAAGTGGGAAGCAGGGAAATGGATTGAAGCCGGTGAACAGATTGGCATCATGGGACGCACATCGAACACTCGACAACGAATCTCCAAAGACCGAGCTCACCTTCACTTTGAACTCGCCTTGGTCGTCAATCACGAGTACCCCGCATATTTTAAGAAGAAATACCCCAAGGGAACCAACGACCATGGCATCTGGAATGGTCAGAATCTCGCAGGTATGAATCCAGCCGAGATCTTCCATGAACAGGAAACGAAAGAGGATTTTAGTCTCAGAAACTATCTCCGAGAACGAACCCCCTTATTCCAGGCCCTCATTCATCAAACTGAATTCGCCTGGACAAAACGCTACCTCCCTTTGATTCTCAAGGCGCCTCAGCTCGATGCCAGCAAAATCAATGCCTACGAAGTCTCCTTTGATTTCAGCGGCCTTCCCTTCCAATTCAAACCCATCGTCGCTGAAGAGCCAAGAGAGAAAGGCTCATGGGAATTAATCCATGTGGACGAAAACATGTTCAAATCCCACCCTTGTCGAAAGCTAGTTACTAAGACAGGCCAACGATGGCGCTTTACCGCCAGAGGGAATCAGTGGCTCGAACTCCTGTTGTTTTCGACGCAATAGAGGGGCCGAAAGATTCGATTCAACAAGCGAGCGGAATCGTCTCGCCCTCGTTGCTTTGAGCAACAACATCGTCCATCGAAACCATCGTCAGTCCACGGACATCAGCCTGTTTCACGAGGGAGCTCGTCACCTCCCGACAAAATCCGATAAACTTCTCCTCAGGCAAATTCATTGATCGCTGACGCCAGTTCAGAATCCCCCATTGCCGCCGAAGTAATCGCCTCCCCAAGGGCAGCGCAACGATCGATCCATCTTCGATCTCCTCACGAGCCACCCACGGGGCCATCACCCCAACACCCAGGCCAAGCTTTACCAACTCTTTAATTGCCTCCATACTTCCAAATTCGATCAAAGTGTTGATTCCGATCCCGTCGCGTCGGAAAAAATTCTCAATCATTCGGAAGGTCTGACTCGCCTTATTATAGAGCACGAATTTCTGCTTCGATATCTGGTCTCGAATCACATGCCCCGCCTGAGCCCACTCATGGTTCGCACTGACAATGAACATGAGTTCATCGCTGAATAGGGGTTGAAAACTTAACTTCTCCAGACGATCCGGCTCGAGGGCAATGGCGATATCAATTCGGTTACTGATGAGCAATTCTACCGAATCTGAAACATCGGCCGGCTCAATCGTGATAAGGCATTCGGGATAGGCCTCCTTAAATTTTCGCAATACAGCGGGCAGAATATACTGACAAGTCGTAGTACTTGCTCCAATCCGAATTCTCGATTGCCCCCATTTATTCAAGTGCTCCAACGATTCCCGGGCTAGACTCATTTCTCGCATGACCCGCTCAGCATGCACAAGCAGCGTTTCTCCTGCTTGAGTCAAAAGAACCTTCTTTCCGATCCGATCAAAAAGCCGGCACCCCACATCCTGCTCAAGGGCCTTAATGGAATGGCTCACTGCAGACTGCGAGAGAAACACCTCTCGCGCGGCCGTGGTAAACCCTCCGGTCTTGGCCAAGGCCACGAACGTTCTTAACTGTCGACTATCTATTGGCTGCACATCAATTCACTCGGTTGATACTCCGATTCCCTCACTAGCAATCAGCACACCAATCCCCAAAGGCCAACGCGAAGAACGGATATTGCACTCGAATGATAGTCAAATTTCAGACTCACAAACCACTCATAGCAAACATGTTACAACCCATCTATCAATCAAAGATGACAATCTGTAAAAACTCAAACTCTCTAGTCCCAAGCCAGATAATCCTAAAGCGATCGCACAAAAAACTACAGGACGCTAAAAAACAACCACATCAGCCAAGTCATTCGAAACAAACCAGAAAGCTCCTTAACTCGTGAACGCCCACCAGTATCTCACGTGCGACCTTAGGCCAAGGTTCCTGTGTCAAATCCTCCTGAAATCCAGTCGTTTGACACTCCCCTAGCCCTCTAAAGGTATCTGTCGCAACTGCACCGTATCGAGAATTTCCCCCTTCAACAGCACGTTGCTAATAACGACGAGAGAATCGCCCGGTTTCGCGGATTTTCGCTTTATGAGCGTTGAAAACGCCTCCGTAATCACAGCCTCGGAATCATGATCCAAGGGGATGAAAAGTGGGCTCACCCCCCAAAGCATCGACATCTGATGGTAGACAATCGGCTGGTCTGTAAACTGTCTCTTAT
>CAJXVR010000499.1 GCA_913061285.1 uncultured Verrucomicrobiota bacterium
ACACTAGATCGCTCGTCGGCAGCGTCAGATGTGTATAAGAGACAGGGAAAGTAGATTGCTGATGGTTTTTGGGCAATCTGCGATGGATAGCGTTTGTTCTGATCGATCGGACAGCCGTTTGAGAGTGACTTCGAGTTCCGCATTCACTTCATCGGGCTTTCGGATATTAAGGACATACGGGATCTTTCCGTCGGTTGCTTGGCGAAATTGCTTACTCGCTTTCTGTGGCACCAGGGAATAGTCCGTTCGAATGCCTCGTTCTCTCAAGGATTGAATCAGGCCCAGTGTTTGAGGCCGAAGGGACTCATCCTCGATGAGACAAAAAACATCCACGGCCGACGGCCATTCGGGGATCAGGCCTCGTGAACGAAGCAATTCTACCAGAACCACGTCGCCCATGCCAAAGCCAAGGGCAGGGAGGTCTGTTTTTCCATCTGAGATAAGATGGATTAGTTTGTTGTATCTGCCTCCCCCTGCGATCGCTCTAAATTCGCCTTGTTTGTCAAAGGCTTCGAACACCACTCCAGTGTAGTAGGCGAGTCCACGGATAATGCCATAGTCGATCTTTACGAACTCTCCGAGGCCTCGGGCCTGAAGATTGGAAAGGATGATGCTCAGTTCGTCGGTCGGGGTTCCTTCCTGAATGAAGGATTGCACTTCTTCTAACGAGATTCCGAGGGGAGAAAGTTTTTCTCGCGCGACCTCTGGAGGGGTTCGTTCGAGTTTGTCGATGATCTGGAAAAAGGTGTATTCATCGCTCCCTTCCTGGGCGCGTTCTCGAAAAAATGTTTGCCATGCGTCTCGGCTGCTGAGGCGGATGACGAAGTCGTCGGCTGTGAGCCCCACCGCCTTCAAGACGTCGATCAGTAGCGCGATCAGTTCCGCATCTGCTGCCACACTGGCTTCGCCAATGATATCGGCATTGAGTTGGAAGTGTTCCCGGAGTCGGCCCTTTTGCTTTCGCTCATATCGAAACAGTTGTGGGATTGAAAACCATTTCATGGGCTTCTTGTATTGCCGTTCGTTGCCGGCAACCATTCGAGCCAGGGTAGGGGTCATTTCTGGGCGAAGAGCGACGGCTCGACCGCCCTTGTCTTCAAAATTGTAGAGCTGACCGACGATTTCATCGCCGCTTTTCTTGGTGAACAGCTCGAGGGATTCGACGGGGGGGCCATCATACTCTTTGAATCCGTAGCTCGCGAGCGTCTTTCTCCAGGTGTTGAACAGGTAAGCTCGGGCGTCGAACTCCCACTGATCTTTTTTGGGGATCGGTGAGGGGAAGAAATCTCTGAATCCAGGTAATTTATCCATGAACGGCTAGGAGGAACGAATCGATAGAAGCAGGAACCTCCTGTGACCTAGGAGGGACGTTTCTAAGAGTGGGGGATAAGTACGGAAGGTGACTAAATGTCTTCAGGAGTCAGCTTCTGCACTCCTTCCCGCATTTCTTTTCCAGCTTTGAATTTGACGATCACACGAGGCGGAATCTTAACATCCGTCTCCGGAGCATTCGGGTTTCGGCCAATACGTGCCTTTCGAACCTTGACCTCAAAGACACCGAAATTCCGGAGTTCAACCGTCTTTCCGCTGGAGACCGCTTCACTGATGTGATCGAGCGTGCGTTGAACGACCTGCATCACGTCCTGCTGGGTAAGCTTTGTTTCATTACTGATCCGAATTACCAGGTCACGCTTCGTCATAGTACAATACTCCTAGCAGGGCACGGTTCCAAAGTCTGAGCGCTGATCATGGCTGTTGCAAGCCGTTCGGTCAAGGTCGTTAGTTGCTAAGCTTTGGAATGGAGGTGTTTAGGGAGAGCTTCTTTCTGGTGCGGGTGTCTGGCGAGCGCTAGCTCTCGATCACGTTGATCTCGACCGGTTCGACACTGACGCCTTGCTTCTCCATCCACTTGACAGCGGCTTTGATATCCTTGCGAAGTCCTGAAAGCTCGAGGCAAACAATTCCGATCTCGTCCGTGACGCTGGCTTGGCGAACATTGGGGATGAGATTGTATTTACTGCCAACCTGCCAAATGATCGGATTCTTGATCAAGCGAGGTGGGTACATGAGCCACAATCGAGATTGCTCGATAGCGGCCTTTTTAGCAGAGGCCTTTTTAGCCGGACGTTTTTTCTTTGCTGCAGTCGCCATAGGGGATCTATCGGTTAACCGCCTGCGATCGCGGGGATAATGCTGATTTCGTCTCCGTCTTTGAGCGGGGTTTCACGATTCTGTAGAAAACGAATGTCTTCTTCATTGACGTAGACATTGACGAAGCGACGGACTTCACCAGATTCATCGACCAATCGTTCTTGGATACCTGGATACTGTGCTTGAAGGGCATCAATCGCCGCGCCAATCGTTGCCGCATCGACTTCGACGACTTCGGCTTCATTGGTTAGTTTTCGAAGCGGGGTGGGAATTCGTACTTTTACTGACATAAACTCTTTACTGTTGTTCGCCTGCGCGAAGGATTCGGTCGGTTCGGTTCTTAATTCGATTTGCCTTTATCAGCGGCGACAATCGCTTCGAACTCTCGCAGACTCGGTTTGATTTCTCTTGTGCTGCCTACATGTCCTTGGACTGCGTCCAGGGTTTTTAGACCGTGTCCCGTGATGCAGAGGACGGCGGAATCTTCGGCGGGAATTTTTCCGCTGGCAATGAGTTTCTTTGCCACTCCAACAGTAACGCCGCCGGCGGTTTCGGCAAAGATGCCTTCGTATTCAGCTAAGAGACGAATCCCTTCACGAATTTCATCATTGGTGACATCGTCAGAGGCGCCTCCGGTCTCTTTCATCACTCGAAGGGCGTAGAAGCCGTCCGCAGGGGTGCCGATGGCAAGCGACTTTGCGATGGTATCGGGTTTGACGGGCTTGAAGAAATCCAAACCAGCTTTCTGAGCGGCAGAGATTGGCGAACAGCCGGTGGCTTGAGCGCCGTGGATTCGCCACTTCGATTCGTCAATGAGGCCAAGTTTTGTCAACTCCTGATAGCTCTTGTGGATCTTTGTGAGGAGCGATCCGGACGCCATGGGGATGACGGTGTGCTGGGGCGCCTTCCAGTTCATCTGTTCGGCAATCTCGAATCCCATGCTTTTGGAGCCTTCGGCATAGTAGGGGCGCATATTCACGTTGACGAAGGCCCAACCATATTTGCCTGCAATCTCGGCACAAAGGCGATTCACTTCGTCATAGTGCCCTTGGATTCCAATCACATTGGGTTTGTAAACAAGGGAGTTGACGACCTTGCCGTGTTCCAGGTCGGCAGGAATAAACACATAGGCCTCAAGGCCGGCTGCGGCTGCATTTGCCGCGACTGAATTCGCTAGGTTACCCGTCGACGCGCAGGCAACCGTTTTGAAACCGAGTTCTTTTGAGCGACTCAACGCGACACTGACGACGCGGTCCTTGAACGAAAGCGTGGGGTAGTTGACCGTATCGTTCTTGATCCATAACTCCCGAATTCCGAGCCGTTTCGCGAGGCGGTCAGCTTTGATGAGGGGGGTGTAGCCGACTTCTCTACCGACGGTCGGCTCACCAGCAACCGGTAAGAGCTCGCGGAAACGCCACATGCTATGGGGGCGGGCAGCAATCGCTTTCCGTGTGAGGGATCCTTTGATTTTGTCGTAGTCATACGCCACTTCAAGGGGCCCAAAATCGAATTCACAGACATGTTTGGCCTCTAGTGGGTCTGTCTCTTATACACAT
>CAJXVR010000500.1 GCA_913061285.1 uncultured Verrucomicrobiota bacterium
CGAGATGTAGAGAGGTCTCGTGGGCTCGGAGATGTGTATAAGAGACAGGTCTTGGACTGCGGGCGGGAAATCCTCAGGGTGCAGCGCTGGGAAGTGTGCAAAGTGTTCGGCTCTCGATTATTGATGATGACACTGTTGGAAGTGTCTCGTTTTCTTCGCCTCAGTATTCGATTCGAGAGGATGGTCTGGTCACTTCACCAATTACGTTGCAGCGATCTGGAGGAAGCTTTGGGTTCATTCCGGTTGTCGTTCGCTTGGAATCGGTCAATGGGGGGGCAACAGCTGGTGTGGATTTTGTGCCGGGTGATTTCTTGTTCACCTTTGGTGACGGCAATTTGAACCAACGGGTGGCTTCGATGATTCTTGATAATCAGGTTTTTGAAGGGGATGAGGACTATCGTGCCGTTCTACGATTGGCTCCAGGGGCGCCGGCGACGGCATCGTTGGGTGCGATCACGACGACCTCTATCACCATTGTCGAGGATGATCCGAATCATCCCCCCACGGTAAGCCAAATCTTTGACCAGGGAATCCAAGAGGACGGTGTCTTATCCCATTTGCCCTTTACTGTTGGGGATGAGGAGCATGATCTTGATTCACTCTCGATTACTGCAGTAGCGGAAAATGGAGCGCTCATCCCAGCATCGGGGCTCGTCCTTTCTGGTTCGGGGGCGTCCCGATCTTTGCTCGTGCGTCCATATCCTAATCAGAGTGGTGTTTCTAAGGTGACGGTTCGGGTGGATGATGGATTTGATGCGACTGAGATGTCTTTTAATGTCGAGGTCGAGGCTGTCAATGATCCCCCAGAGATTCAAGAGGTGCGGGATGTTCAAGTTCAGAGTGGTTCGGGGGCAATTCTCATGGAGTTTGTTGTTGGAGATCTCGATTCTCCTTCAACGGCTCTGGAGACTTCTTTTGTATCGTCGAACCCAATTCTCTTGCCGGACGCCGCGATCGAGTCCGTAGGGACTGGTTTTCGTCGGACGATGCGAATCACCCCCCCCACAGAGGGAGAGGGCACGGTGCTGGTTTTGCTCAATGTGAAGGATGAATTGACCACGGTATCCGCACGATTTGTTATCACGGTCGTTGCATCAGCCGTTGGCGTTCCTGTGGATCCGCCCGCATCAGGCTTTTCGCTCGGGCCAATCGCGCCGATAAGCGTTGCAGAAGATGAGATCGTCAGGGTCCCGCTTGACGTGCGTATCAGCGGTGCTTTGGCTGGACCGTTAACGTTTGATGTTAGTGGGGGAGACGATTCTCTGATCCAGGTGTCGGATATCAACGTCGTTGAAGAGGACGGGGTGTGGACGATGTCCTTGGAACCGCTTTTGAACCAGAGTGGTTTGGTTGATCTGACGCTACGAGGAAGCGATGGCAGTCTCACGATTTCGCGAGACTTTCAGGTCATCGTGAACCCCGTGAACGATCCTCCTGTCGTTGATCCCGTGCCGCTGCTCATCCTCGATGAGGATGGCGAAGGGCGTGTTGCGATCCGAATAAGCGACGTTGACTCGGCGCTCGATACTTTGTCGTTGGAGGCCTTGCGGGCAAACGCAGCGGATTTGTTGCCCGCTCATTCGCTCGTCGCGAAACGGACGGAGTTCGGTTTTGAGATCAGTGTTTCGCCGAGTCCCAACCTTTACGGGGAGACGCAGGTTGACTTCGATCTTGTGGATGGAGAGGCGATTGTTCCGGTAAGCTTTTTAGTACAGGTCAATCCAATCAATGATGCGCCCTTTTTTGAGACGCTTCCGCTTGTTCAAGGCCTCGAAGGGGATCCCTTGAATGGTCTGCTTCGCTTTGGTGATATTGATTCGCTTGCCGATGCTTTGGTCCTCCGTGTGAGTTCGCTCAATGAAAGCCTTCTTCCGCTTTCCAATATAAGTCTCTCTGGCACCGGGCTTGAACGGCTTCTGACCATTGTGCCGGGAGCTGGTCAGAGCGGCAAGGGGGCAGTTCTACTGACGCTGACGGATGGGGACCGTAGAATTGAGGAAACGTTAGTCGTGACTGTGTTACCGAAGGGCCGTCCGCCGTTTATTGACTTCGTTCCAGCCATTGAGCTTGAGGAGGATGCGGAACAGAGCTTTGCCTTTGGCTTTGGCGATGAAGATACGCCAATTGAGGGGCTTGTCTTGTCAGTCGGTAATGTTGATCCTGAATTCTTTGGTGAGCAGGGCGTCTCAGTGAGCGGTGCGGGGGGGCAGGGATTGTTGTCTGTCAAACCCCTTAAGGATCAGGCCGGCGACAGCGAATTTCAGATTCTAGTGACTGATGGAACAACAATCACAGAGTTTCCTGTGGCGGTCCGCGTGAATGAAGTCAATGATCCTCCCAGCCTATCGCCCTTGCCGGGGCTGGTGTTGGCAGCGGAAAGCCAGGGAACGGTATCCTTCACGGTTTCAGATCCTGATACCGACGCCGATAAACTGTTGATCGCTGCGGTGTCTCTCGATTCCGGGATCGTAAGGATTCCAACAGATGGCTTGAAGGGAACAGGGGAAGAGCGCGAGTTGACGATTCAAGCAGTGTCCGACCAAGGGGGGACGGCCGAAATTATTCTCGGGGTGAGTGATGGGGTTGAGGCGACGACGGCGCGATTCTCGGTTACGGTAACGCCGAAGGATGGGGCTCCTGTTATCGTGGGCCCGGCCCCTCGGGTGGCGATAACAGTTACTTCGAATGGTATCCAGGTGACGTGGGACTCTGAGGGAGTTCTCGAACAGGCATCAGATCCTAGAGGGCCCTATCAAGCATTGGTTGGAGCCGTTAGTCCCTACGTCATCAATTCGGCGGATGGGGATGGTGCTGTGTTCTTTCGGGTCACCCGACCTTAGCCAGCAAACAGGTCGCTGATCGAGATGTTGGAATTGATTATAAGAACATACTGCGCGTTGTTTGGAGAGATCGGACATCGGATCGACTCGGTATGGAGGAAGCATCTGCTGAGGCGCGCAACTCGAGGAGTCAGCTTTCGCTCTGTCCAAGGTATGAATGCTTACCCGTGCCGTCCGCATGCGTTGGGACGTGCTATTGCGTTCATCCCCTTGCTTTTGCTCGTCTCTCTGCCTCTTCATGGTCAACTCTTGACGGTTACCTTTAATGACCAAGATCTGGATTCCTTAGGTCCAATTGATCTCACCCATTTTCGACTTACCTTCGCTCCAGAAAGTGGGGAGTACGAGGTTGTTTTTGAGTCCGCCAGAGGCGCTTGGTTTGAGGATGGTTTCTTGCTTGGTGTCAATCTCTTCAACGGAGATCTCGGAACGAGTTCACTCGACCCGAGCTATTTTCACAGCAACCTCGAAGTCAAAGGGCAGGATTGTCCTTCGCCTTTCATTCGATGGACTGGTTTCGAGCCCCGACTAAGAGCCTGGTCCGTGGGGGATCGGATCGCGGCTTCAGGACCAGAGCCTCTTGGACTGCCCGCTGGGTTTTCTGTCTTCAATACCGGCCTCGCTTCGCCGCTCGATCCTTCTGTGGCGGATGACCTTGTCGGAGACGGTGTTATTGGATTTGTCGAAGACGTTGAGAGCTATGCCGCGTATCGCGTACCTCCTACGGCAAGGGATGATCGCTTTGAGATCGACGAAGACACGCCGCGGGCATGGTATGACATTCTGGGAAACGATTGTAGCCCCGATCTATCTGCTCTGTCTCTTATACACATCTGACGCTGCCGACGAGCGATCTAGTGTAG
>CAJXVR010000501.1 GCA_913061285.1 uncultured Verrucomicrobiota bacterium
TGCCAGCACTGACCGGTAATCCGACCAAGCCATTGCGAGATCACCTCATACTGTCACCATTCAAGCCTAGCCATCTTTCGGTGAGGAAAGGGAAGTGGATGTATATCGGCGCCCAAGCAGGGGGAGGTTTCACAGCTCGCAAACGGGGGGCTCATGCCTTTGGGGGACCTGCCGCGATTAGCTACGCCGGGCGGCAGAACAGTGATATTGAAAACGGTCGAATCACGAAAGACGCGCCTGCAGCGCAACTCTACGATTTGGAAGAGGACTTGCCTCAAAGGACCAACCTGTATCGAAGCCATCCTCGTGTTGCCCAGGAATTAAGAACCTTGTTAGAACGCTATCAAACACCTAGTCCAAAGAGGGAGCCCCAGCCATAGACGATCAGGAGTCCGACGGGACCTATCGTTGTTTTGATAGCATCGTTCTCGAGGCTGAGTCCGCCGGGATGCCTGGTGGGAATCCATTGACTTTATTCTAAGATGAACAATCTCCGTTTCTGCATGCGCGTGGCCTTAGTTTCGATCGCCATCTCTCCCTCAGTCTGTGCTGCTGCCAGTTGGCCGCAGGCAGCCGGCCCGAATGGCAATTGGCAAGTGGAAGGAGACCCGCCGACTCTATGGAGCGCCACGCGGGATGAAGGGATTAGATGGAGAACGCCCCTTCCTGAGGCTGGAATGAGCGGGGTTACCATTTGGGAAGATCGCGTGTTTGTGACGACTCATGTTCCGATCAAGACTCTGGAAGAAAAGGAATGGGTTAAAGATGTCGTTGGATTTTGCCTGGATGGCGATAGCGGTGATATTTTGTGGCAGGTGGAACTGCCGGGAAGTGCTTCCATATCGCTTGCTGGCGGATTCAGCGATGGGACGGTTTTTGCACCCATCTGCGATGGAAGTCATGTTTGGTTCTTCAATCGCTGCGGGGCGATCGCATGCTATGACCTTAGCGGAAAGGAGGTTTGGCAGCGCGAATGGACGCCTCGGTTCAAGCATAACAATCGTCAGGCGGAGCCCTTTCTGGTGGGAGACGCTCTTCTCTACGTCGAAGTTGCTAACAAGCAGGCGGGATCCAAGATGCAGAAGTGGCTTGGCCCTGCGAAGAAGACCCCGGGAGGGATCAAGGTTCCCAAGGGCGTTGATCCCAAAGAGGTTTGGACCTATATCCACGGAATCGACAAACGGACCGGGGAGTTCCTGTGGCGTGAAGAGGTGGGCACTGTCGTCCACAACACGCCAGTGGTGGGGCGAACTCGAGAAGGCAAGCTCGCGATTTCACACGCGCGAGGCGGCCCGCATGGCCCGCTCGAGAAACCTGCCGGACAGAGCTTGACCAGTCTGGCTCCGGGGGAGGAGGGGAAGACGCTCTGGAATACCGATCTTCCGGGATACGATCCGTCCTTTGCTTGTCACTGGAACGGGAAATATGTCTTTGGATTCCAACGTTTGAACCATCTCATCTTGGACGCGGTGACAGGAAAGGTGCTGCGGAAACAACCCGTTAATAAGGGTGCGACACTCTGGAAGTTCGATCCTATCCGTGCCGATTGGGCGCTGGAAAAGGATGTCGAGCTGAACGTTGGAAAACGTCATCCGAATACGAATCAGGCCAATCTGGTGATTGGGGATTGGCATTGGTTCTTAGCGCATAACTTTCCCTACCTGGGGCGAGTTCATGTCGAGACGGGGAAGGTTGAGTATCTCGAGTTGCCGGCTCAGCTCATGCCCGACAAGAATGATCGGAAGAATGACGTCCGTCTGTGGGGGAAAGGGAATCCTCGGAATCACCCTCTCAATGCCTCAGGATTTGCTGTGGGTGACAAGGGCCACAACGGAACCGGATTCGGTCAAATCTCAGCCGCCAGTCCGACCCGTGTGGGAAAGTATCTCTTTCTCGCGATGGTGACAGGGACCGTTCACGTGATCGACACCGAGATCGAGAACCTCTCACCTGAGTCGCTGGTCGCGACGAATGATCTCGGCCCAGGTGGGGAAACCTGGACACTTGCGTCGATAACGTTTGCCCGGGGACGCCTCTATGCTCACACGATGACAGAGGTCATTTGTATTGAGTGAAAGGAAATGGGGAGTTTCTTATCTCGAGCATCTCAGTTGCGATTCTGCTGCATAACAGACGATGTTATGCAGCGAAACTTATACACGGCTGGTACCTATTCGGTTGCACGATGGCTCGTCAGCTCGTCTCCCAAACACTATTCCGTTGGCCGATGGCGTCGGGCCGCTCCGGTTTCATAAGCCGCTTCCATGACGGCTTGAGAGACCTGGGGGACGACCTGCTTGTCAAAGGCACTTGGAATCACGTAATCGGCGCTCAAGTGGTCTTCGGCAATGACGTTTGCCAGGGCTCGAGCTGCCGCTAATTTCATGGTTTCATTGATTTCCTTCGCACGACAATCAAGAACGCCCCGAAAGAGGGCAGGGAAGCAGAGCACATTATTGATTTGATTGGGGAAATCGCTGCGACCGGTAGCGACGATGGCCGCGTGGCGAGCTGCGATCTCGGGCATGATCTCTGGTGTCGGGTTCGATAGCGCGAAGACGATTGATTGATCGTTCATGGCTCGCATGTCGTCTTCATCGAGTATGCCGGGCCCAGAAAGGCCGATGAAAACATCAGCGCCTCGGATGAGCTCCTTGAGTGTGCCACTCTCGTTCTCGGGATTTGTGCTTTCGGCGTAGCGGCGCTTGGCGGCGTTGAGGTCTGAGCGATCACGAGTGAGCGCCCCGCGGCGATCAAAGCCAATCACGTTCTTAACGCCCAGCGTCTGGATCATTTGAGTGCAGGCGGTTCCGGCTGCGCCGACACCGGCTACGATGACACGCAAGTCTGCGGGAGCCTTGCGGACGATCTTGAGTGCGTTGATCATCGCAGCTGTCAGCACAACCGCAGTTCCGTGCTGGTCGTCGTGGAATACGGGAATATCGAGTTCCTTGTTCAATCGGCGCTCGATCTCAAAACAATTGGGCGCCGCGATATCTTCTAGATTGATGCCTCCGAAAACTGGAGCAATGCGTTTTACCGTTTCGACGATTTCATCTGGGTCTTTGGTGTTGAGGCAGATGGGAAAGGCATCGACACCGGCAAATTCACTGAAAAGCATGGCCTTGCCCTCCATGACAGGAAGCGACGCTTCGGGACCGATGTCGCCGAGACCGAGCACTGCTGTTCCGTCAGTGACGATACCGACGGTGTTATTCTTGATCGTGAGGGTGTGAACTTTTTCAGGTTGCTCGTGGATCGCGGTGCAAACTCGAGCGACTCCAGGTGTGTAAGCGATTGAAAGCTGGTCGCGGGTTGTGAGTGGAGACTTGCTTCGAACATGAATCTTGCCGCCGAGATGCATGAGAAAGACGCGATCTGACCAGTGAATGATCTTCACTCCGTCTAGGCCCGTGACCGCGTCGATTAATTCTTGATCGTGTGCTTCCCCTCGGGTATCGATCGTGATGTCACGAAGGATAGTTTCACTTCCTGGCTTCACGATGTCGATGGCACCGATATTCCCCCCCCTATCGGCAATTCGCTGAATCAAGCCTGCGAGGACTCCGGGTTCGTTTCTTAACTTCACTCGAAGAGTGATGCGATTTCCTGGGCTTGTCTCGGCGGGGGATGCTGCTCCGTTTTCCATGTCTTCAGT
>CAJXVR010000502.1 GCA_913061285.1 uncultured Verrucomicrobiota bacterium
CGAGATGTAGAGAGGTCTCGTGGGCTCGGAGATGTGTATAAGAGACAGCATTTTAAGATTCAACCAATCGATTCTCTCGGACGGCCCATGCGTTATTGGACCAATAACGCTCTGACGGAACAGTTTAACTTTCGCTATCCTTCGGTTGCGCTTGTCAGAGACCAAGCACCGGGCCGATCCACCTTTGTCTCGGAAACCAGATCAGCCTTTTATGGTGATGCGCTACCGGCCTATGTGGAGGTTGAAATTGGCGTGCTTGATCAAACGACACTCTCAAGGGTGAAAGCCTTGGGGAATGCCTCGCTCTCGAAAGACTATCTCAATCGCCAAGCAGGCGGCGTACATCTCTTTCGTCGGATGATTCCTCTCCGAACGGCACCGAAATTGCATAGAGTTCCTTAATGAAGATTCGATCATCAGAGCAAGGGGTAGCCCTTATTATCACGTTGATCATGTTATCTGTGGTCACGGTGATGGCTGTCTTGTTTCTCGGTGTTAGTCGCCGGGAACGAGCTGCTGTGACGGTGACGACCGATCAAATCACCGCAAAACTTATGGTGGACGCTGCCTACGCACGTGCGGAGGGAGATCTGGTTTCACGAATGCTCACCGCGAGCAATGAATTCAACTACGACATGTTGGTGTCCACCAACTTTCTCGATGTGAGCGGGTTTGAGCCGACGGATTTCGGCTTCGATTCTAACAACGTGAGTTATCTCACTCGAGATGGCAGGGTATTGGATCCATATCGACAGGCGGTCAATGTTGGTAACCTCCAGTTTGATCCTCGTCCGCCTGTTTATATTCAAACAAACCTGCTTCCTTCGACGCCGCTCGATTTTCGTTTCTATTTGGATTTCAATCGGAATGGTCGCTTTGAACCGACAGGACTACTACCTGAACGGGGGCCTACCGGACAACCTCTTGTCGTCGACGGGACCCCGGTGTTCAGCCATTTTGTGGGCGATCCCCAATGGATTGGAGTGCTTGAATATCCTAATCAACCACATTCAGCGACGAATCGGTTTATTGGCCGCTATGCCTATCTTGTGCTTCCGGAAGGCAAATCTTTAGATCTGAATGCTATTCATAATCAGATCAAGCAACCGCGGGCGGCTTCTGACTACTTCGTGCGTAATCAGGGTGTCGGTCCATGGGAAATGAATCTTGGTGGTTTCTTGGCCGATCTTAATTTTAACGAGTGGGGTGGTTCCGGTGGGTATTTCTACCAACGGCCACTGAGTCCCCTAGCTAATTCAGGGACCGCATTCAACGATGCCGTTTCCATTCTCAGTTATCGACTCGACCAGGAGGTCTTGCCTTCATTTCAAACCCTCGCCAATCCAGGGGCGACGAGTTTGCAACGGGATTATGTCGATCTCTTCGCAAATGGTCCGTACCTAGAAGAGAACTCCTGGCTCTCAAGCGATCTTATGGACAATCCCCGGGCAGAGTATTGGGGCAGCGATACGCGGCGTGCTTTCTACGACGTTCAGGAGCTTTTTGATCCATTCAAAGTGTCTCGCAATCAAACGGAGGACGACAATTTTGTTCTTCGCCTAAGGCGGGCCAGCGCTGGCAGAGAGCAGGCACGGCGCAGTACTTATGATCGATACACGGTCTACCGAATGCTGTCGCAGCTTGGGGTTGATTCAGAGGTCGACGAAGAGGCGCGGACCATGAGTCTTGCCTTGCTCGATGGCAACCCGATTCTGCGAGAAGAGAAGGTTTCGAAGCTAAGCTTGAATTACAACAACCAAGCCACGCATCAAACGAATTTTGTTGAGTGGGATCCTCGTAACTTCTTCATCGCGGCTGCTGACCGAATGGTTCGGGCTAACATGAATACGAATCCTCCGAATTTCTCTATTACCAATTCGGTAGGGCAGCGAGTCGCTATCGCTGGAACCAACTTCTTTGCGGTGGGAGATACTTACGTGAATAAGGATTTCTCAGTCACCAACATTCAGGTTTGGCCGAACAAGATCCATGGCCGCCACGAATACTCAGCAAATGTTCATCAACTGTTGCAGATGGCAGCGAACATCGGTGATGTTGTGACAACCAATCGTCCGTATGCGCGGTTCGCGACCGACGAGTTGCAGACATTTCCTCTAGTCTTTCGACCTCGCTTCAGGCGAGATGATGATGGGGCAGTGAGCATTTTCGATTATGTTGAGGTTGGTAACAATGCTCGAGAACAATTGGCGCGTCCTTTTCGTGATTTGGATTTAGCGGTTGATCGCAATGCCTTGGGCCCGGACGACAATGTTATCGGTTACCCCTGGATCATCGCTGCTAAGAAGGGACTTCCGAATTTTAATGAGTTTGGTGTCTTAACGAGCCTCGAACTGACTCGCAAGCTTGAGATCAACAAGACTCGTCCCAATGCTCCAACGAGTCTGTGGCAGACGAACCAAATGATGGTTCTGAGTGTGTCAAATCTGTTTGGTGTGGAGTCTTGGAATTCCTACACGCAGGCCTATCCTCGTCCACTGCAGGTTCAGGCTTTGGTGGAATGTTCTTTGGCAATTACGAATGAGCGGGGACAGATTTTGGCTTCGAATCGACTGAGTATGATCCCTCCAATGGCCAACATTCCGGCCAACACTTGGTCAAATCGTCAGTTCCGATTGCCTCTCTACACCAATTACACGCCCGTCATGAGTGCTGCCTACAATCACTTGCTTGGGCAGCTAATACCAGTCACGTTGGATAACCGCCAAAGTGTTCAAGGATTCTTTCCGGATCGAGGATTTCCTGTCGGTCAAATCGGAATTGCAATGACCAATCAGGTTCGTTGCATCATGTATGATCCTGAATTCAATCGGATTGTTGATTTCGTCAATTTAGATAATCTTGGATCAGGCTTTGACGTCACTCAGGAGGTTATTGGGGAGGTTTCTCTTGGCGGTCAAACGAGCGAGTCGGCTGCATTCTGGTCCACCAATCGACTGGGAGGAGTTCCGGATGTCTTTGCTCCAACCGAAGGGGTGCTGAGTCAGATCTTTGTTTCCCTTGGAGAAATGCCCATCTCGAGCCAGCTTTGGAATTCCTACGTTGGCCGAGGTGCCGGTCGGGACCGAGAGGAAGCCATGGATCTGTTCCGTGCATTCTTAGGATTTCCTCCTCGGTTTCTGTCTCCTGGGGCCTTATCCGATGCCTTTCAAAGACTGCGCGATCCGCGAAAGAGCTTTGTTAGACAAGTGCCATTCACGCCCTCGGTTCGAAAATCGATTTATCTCACTTGGCAAGCGAATGATCCGCTTGTTCACTATACCGTAGAGGATCTGCAAGATAACGAGCAGTTGGCAGCTCAGTCGCTCTTTATCATGCCTGGACAGCGCGTGCCTGTTCAGAACTTGCATAATCTCGGGATTCCGGGTGAGGCCCCTGGCCAAGTGAACCAGCGCTATCGTCCTTGGCCCTCTATCTTGGGGGCTTCTCCGATCTCGTATAACATGGCCCACAAGGATCCGTTGATACGCCAGTCAGATGACTGGCATTTCCCAACCAACAAATTTCCGAACGTCGGTTGGCTTGGGCGGGTCCACCGAGGGACGCCGTGGCAAACGATCTATCTTAAGTCTTATCTTGGAACGGATGGGAACTGTCTCTTATACACATCTCCGAGCCCACGAGACCTCTCTACA
>CAJXVR010000503.1 GCA_913061285.1 uncultured Verrucomicrobiota bacterium
TCTACACTAGATCGCTCGTCGGCAGCGTCAGATGTGTATAAGAGACAGGAACGGCCCTCGCCAATTGGATCAGCAGTGATGACAATCCGCTCACAGCCCGAGTGATCGTCAATCGAATCTGGCAGCAACACTTTGGCCAGGGGATTGTCGCCACACCAAACGATTTCGGCCACAACGGTACGCTCCCCAGTCATCCCGAGCTCATGGATTGGTTAACCGATTACTTCATTCAGAACGAGTGGCGTTTCAAAGCTCTTCACCGAGCCATCCTCCTCTCAGCCGTCTGGAAACAATCGTCTGAACACCCACTCGCGAGTAGCTACCGAGAACGGGATCCATCCGAGTCTCTTCTCTGGAGATTTCGCATCCAGCGACTCAAGGCCGAGCAAATTCGTGATGCGATGTTGATGGCAAGTGAGGAACTCGACAATCGGATCGGCGGACCAAGTATCAACGAAGCCCATCCCGGTCGCGCGCTGTACATGAAACAGTTCCGCAACCAAAACAACTCACTCCTCCATGCCTTCGATCTTGGCGGCGGATTAAAGAGTGTCGCCGTTCGCAACACAACCACCACGCCCACTCAATCACTGATTATGATCAATGGCGAATATGTGCTCTCTCGAGCGAAGAAAATGGCTGCTCGATTGACCCATCGTTACGGCAGCGACGCCCGGGCTTTAATTCAAGAAGCAGTACAACGTTGCTGGGGGAGAGCGCCTTCCACTGATGAAATCAAGAACGCGATCGCATTCCTCAACGTCACTAAGTCCTCTGAAGAAGTGGATATCGCTTTGCTGACTGATTTCTGTCATGTCCTTCTCAACTCAAACGAATTCCTCTATCTTGACTAAATCCACCCTAGTGGAAAACCGCTATGAATAATTACGTCAACATAGAACCCAAACCAGGATTCTCCCGACGAGCATTCCTCGAACGCAGCGGGTTCGGGTTTGGGGCAATCGCTCTGAGCAGTCTCATCCAGCGAACGGTGCTTGGGGACGAGGCCGAAACCTCGGCCCATTTTCCCAGCACTGCCAAGCGGGTTATTTGGCTCTTCATGGAGGGAGGACCAAGCCATTTGGATCTCGTCGATCCCAAGCCCTTACTCAACACACTTGCTGGTCAGCCTCTCCCTAGTGGATTCAAGGAACCTCTCACCGCCATGGGAGAAAAGGGTTCCCCTATACTCCCAGCCCCCAGAACTTGGAAACAACATGGTCAAGGCGGCTTGTGGGCCTCGGAATGGATGCCGCATATCGCCGAGAACATGGATGACATCGCGGTTATCCGGTCCTGTTGGACAAATGGGATCAATCACTCCGGCGGCGTTTGCCAAATGAACACTTGTATCAATGTCGCCGGAAGACCCTCGCTCGGATCGTGGGTGCAGTACGGACTCGGGTCCGCCAACCAGAATCTCCCATCCTTCGTGGTCATGTGTGATAGTGCGGGACGTCCCGTGAATGGGCCCCGCAACTGGGGAAGCGGTTTCATGCCAGCATCCCATCAGGGCGTAAGACTTAACGGAACCAGTGACGAACCAATAACGAGCCTCAATGCACCCAAGGGCTATAACGACGATCAACAGCAACGAAAGCTCGCTCTGCTGCAACAGTTCAACCAGCAACACCTTCGAACTCGCCCTCAACAAAGCGAGCTTGAAGCGCGGATCCGAAGCTACGAACTCGCATTCCGGATGCAGGCCAAGGCTCCCGAAGCAGTGGATCTCTCAAGAGAATCCGAACGGACTCAAGCGCTCTATGGACTCGACCAGAAAGAAACAGCAACCTTTGGCCGCAACTGCCTTTTGGCCAGACGACTCGTCGAACGAGGGGTTCGCTTCGTGCAACTCTACAGCGGAACCGGCAGTAAGTGGGATTCCCACGCTGGCATCGAGGCCAACCATTCCCGTCTGTGCCGCTCCATGGACAAACCCGTTGGTGGCCTGCTCAAAGATTTGAAACAGCGCGGGCTTCTCGACGAAACCTTGGTGATCTGGGGCGGAGAATTCGGTCGTACTCCCATGAGCGAAAAGGGTGACGGACGAGATCACAACCCGACGGGATTCTCGATTTGGATGGCCGGTGGCGGCGTCAAGGGAGGCCAAACGATTGGCTCAACCGACGAACTCGGACTCTACGCCGTCGAAGACAAGATGCATGTTCATGATATTCATGCCTCCATTCTAGGCCTCCTTGGACTCGATAACATGGCGCTAACCTACGATCACAAGGGTCGTCCCGAACGGCCGACAATCAATGAAGGTCGGTTCAATAAGAAACTAATCGGCGCCTAGGCCGGGTGCTGGGATCAAAGTTTCAGTTGCCAGTATCCTACATCAATCCACTTTCCAAATTTGAAGCCGACCTCTTCATAGTGGGCCGCTTTTTTAAATCCAAACTTCTCGTGCAAAGCAACACTCGCCGGATTCGGTAGGGCAATCCCGCCAATCACAACGTGAAGTCCCTCGGACCGCAATCGCTCGAGAAGAGACTCATACAAGCGTGAGCCAAGCCCCTCCCCCCCGGCTCGGTGATCCAGGTAGACACTCGATTCCACGGAATACCGGTAAGCACAACGACCATGCCATTGGCTAGCGTAGGCATATCCAAGCACTTCGCTGTCCTCTTCCACCACAAGCCATGGTCTGGTCTCAGCAAGAGCCCCAATGCGCCGAGACATTTCTTCGGCCGTGATCGTCTCCTCCTCGAAGGTCACGACACTTTCTTCAATATAGTAGTTGTAAATTTGTGCGAGGGCATTGCCATCACTTTGTTGCGCTTCTCGAATCATCGTTCTGTCCTCGGAAAGATTATTGCTTAGCTTGTTCGGCATGGTTGTCGATGGCTGCGTTATTCATTGAGATCAAGCAACGAACTCAACTCACTCTTGCTCTCCCTTAGCCAGCCAGAATACGATAAGATTTCCAGACGGATCTATGAGATTCATATCCGTTTTTCGACCTTCGTATCTCGGATCCACGACCTCTGGCTTCTCACCACCATTCGATTTTCCACCAAGCCACTGACAGTACTCCTCGAGACCGTGCACCGGAATCCGCACTTCAGTAGTGGGAGCCTGATCATCGGCGTGTCCGTTGAGATGAAGCACCGAAGCGCCTTGCCGAATCTGCATATAAAGGGGAGAGGAGGGGGACTCGAGAGTAAAACGATGTTCCCACTCAACTTCGAATCCCAAGTAATCTAGGTAGAAAGCCTTCGTCTTCTTTTCATCAAGCATTCGCAAGACGGGAATCGAAGACTCAAAGCTAAATGAATGTTTCTGTGGATCACTCATCACCGTTTTTAATTGACCGCAATGGAAGCAGTATCGTTCATGCTCAACTCTATGTGCCTGAAGCAATTCCGAACGATAGATGGGTTGGGAACAAACTCCAGGACTCCGATGATAGCAAACAAGCCCGTCAATACCAGACGAGAGAGGGTTGAACTTGAGCCCTCGCATTCATGCCGATAGATAGTTCATCGTTAAGTCCTTGAGTGATTCTAGAAAAAGAGGTCTGGACGCTCTCGTGGCGATTTTTGACTCCGGAACACGGAGACTGTCGCTAATTCCAGATCGCACTGAGATCTGTCTCTTATACACATCTGACGCTGCCGACGAGCGATCTAGTGTAGA
>CAJXVR010000504.1 GCA_913061285.1 uncultured Verrucomicrobiota bacterium
AGATGTAGAGAGGTCTCGTGGGCTCGGAGATGTGTATAAGAGACAGGTATTATGAATATGACAAAGACGAAAATGTTTGTGACCGGAGCTGCTCTGTTGGTTGGGGTGGCGGTGCCGGTCTATCTGCAAGTCTCGCTGAATCGAGCAGAGGCGCGGCATTTGACAGCAATGGCTGAAATGGGGGATGCCTTGTCGTCCTTGCAAGCTGAGCACGATGATCTGGTGGTTGCAGAGCAGAAGCTTCGAGCGCGATTGGAGCAACAGAAGGCAGATCGGTCTGAACTCTTTAAATTGCGGGGTACTGTCAATCAATTGAGATCGGACAAGAAACGTCTGGAAAATTCTCTGGCTAACTCGAGTGGGCCAGAGTCTGAGGATCGGGCCGTCGAGGCTGGGCCCGTGAGCACGTACTCGGGTTTCTTCAATTCTGAGATTGGACCAGACGAATCCGTTATTGCTGGCGGCTGGCGAATTGGCCCTGGACGTAGGGGGTTCCTCGTGGTGCATGCCGAAGTCGATCAATCCCTTGGTGCTAATACGGTAGTCATAAAGAATGGCCTTTTGGAGGCTACCGATGAAGTGGCGCGGGCGCTTGAACTAGGTCCCGTACCCAGTGACCCTTCAGTCGAGACAGCGAGCAAAATTCTCAATTCTGAGGCATTGGACGAATACCTCAAGAGCGAGCAGGAGGATGGAGGACTCCAGTTCTTAGGGGCTCCGATGGTGACGACACTGGGTGGAAGACAGGCGACGATATCGACTGCTGAGGAGATTGAGATTGATGGCGAGCCTTATCAGACCGGTGTCACGCTGGTCATTTTGCCTGAGATTCGAACTGATGGTTCCGGCGTGGGTGTTACCGTCATGTCTGAGTGGTCAGTGCCGCGCTCGGAAGAGTTTTAGCCACTGGGCGGTGAAACTGCCGACTTTTGGAGTGCCTCCACTTGGGCCTCGAATGGCCGAGAATTTGGCTGCGGCCGTGATACGCTTCTGGATCTTCGTTAAGGGTTTTTGGTCCTTTTCTGTTGTGTTGGCCTTCAGGTGGACGTTTCGGTCTTCGGTGTAGCGTTCGCGATCAATCTACGCCGCTGATCCATGCTATGCCTAAATCGACGCGTTTGATGGTCGATTGAGACTTTGTGCTCCCGCCTCGATGCGCTAGTTTTGGGAGGGCTGGGAACGGAGAATCCGATTAGAACAGGGTAGTTTTTGCGAATGCATTGCAAAAGCGTTATTTTTAAGGGCGCCGCGGGAAAAAACGATTGCGCTAACTGGAGTGGTCGCTAATCTTCCGCGGTTTTGAGACGAGTGAAGTAATATGTATCCGAGAATAAGTGAGTCCTTATATCATCCTAGTTTTGAGCACGACGCGTGTGGTGTTGGCTTTGTAGCAAATCAGAGTGGTAAGAAAGAATACCGCATTCTTGAGTACGGACTGCAGGCTTTGTGTAATCTGGCCCACCGTGGGGCACTAGATGCGGATGCCAAGACGGGTGATGGGGCCGGCGTGCTTATCCAGATCCCTCATGACTTTTTCCGGCTCGAGGTCGATAAACTTGGCGGAGAGTTGGCCCAGGACAGTGACCTCGGGATTGCTTTTGTTTTTCTGCCAAAGGACGAATCCGCTCAAATCAGTCTGGGAAGAGAGGTTTTGGAGGCAGCCTGCAATCAGTTTGGCGTTGGTATTATCGGGTGGCGTGACGTGCCGACCAATCCACGATGTCTTGGGGATAAGGCCTTGTCGACGGTCCCTGAAATGCAGCAGTTGTTGATGTCCCGTGCTGAAGGGTGGGATGACGAGGAATTTGAGCGCCGATTGTTTCTGGTAAGAAAGGTTGCCGGAATTAAGGCTCGCGAAGCGGGTGTGGAAGAATTCTACATAAACTCCTGTTCATCCAAGACGATCGTCTACAAAGGGCTTTTCAATGCTCCACAGCTGGCCAAGTACTTTCCTGATCTTCGGAGCCCGCTCTTTACGACGGCGTCGGTTGTTTTTCATCAGCGGTACTCGACTAATACATTCCCGACCTGGCGACTGGCGCATCCTTTTCGAATGGTGGCGCACAACGGCGAGATTAACACTTTATTGGGGAATAAGAATTGGACTCGAGCGCGGGAGCAAGAGATTACCTCGGAAGTTTGGGGCGAGAATATTGAATTTCTCCGTCAAATCATCCAACCAGAGAGTTCTGACTCCGCAGCGCTCGACAATGCGATTGAGATTCTTCGCCTCAGCGGTCGGAGTGTCTTGCACAGCGCTATGATGCTCATGCCAGAGGCGTGGGAGAAGATGGATAACATTGATCCTGCCTTGAAAGATTTCTATCTCTATCATGCGTGTTTGAATGAGCCTTGGGATGGGCCCGCCGCTGTTGTTTTCAACGATGGACGCTTTGTTGGGGCGACGCTGGATCGAAATGGATTGAGGCCTGCCCGATATACCGTGTACGAGGATGGACTGATTGTCATGGGCAGTGAGGCTGGACTCGTGCGCATGGACGAGTCAAAAGTCGTACGAAAAGGACGCTTGGGACCCGGTAAGATCATTGCTGTCGATACCGAAAAAGGCCAATTGCTGGACAACGATGATGTCAAAAAATTCGTGGCCTGCCAGCAGCCCTATGGGAAGTGGTGCTCGGACAACATGTTTGTCCTTAAAGAGCATGCGAAACCGCAGGAGCCCAATTCGAGTCCAGTTAATCTGCTGGATTTGACCTTGCAGCAGATCGCTTTTGGTTGGGATACGGAAGAATTGAGCGTCATCATTAAGCCGATGGTCGTCAATGGGGCGGAAGCCATTGGTTCGATGGGCGATGACACTCCATTGGCAATCCTGTCGAAGCGCCCGAAGCTGCTCTATACCTACTTCAAACAACTGTTTGCCCAAGTCACCAATCCGGCGATCGATAGTATTCGCGAAAGGGTCGTGATGTCGCTCGCGACGAGCGTTGGTCATCGACGGTCCTGGCTGGAGGAAGGTCCCGATCACGCCAAACTTGTCCGCATCAATAGTCCCTTCTTGTTGGATTACGAATTGGAAACACTCCGATCGGTGACTGACGGCGAGTTCGCGTCAACAACGATTCCCTGTCATTTTAGTGTTTCCGATGGGGCCAACGGCCTGGATCGAGCTATCCAAGGAATTTGTGAGCAAGCTTCGGAAGCCGTCGATGCAGGGAAAGCGGTGCTTATTTTGTCTGACAAGAATACCGATCAGAATCGGGTGCCGATTCCGATGCTGGTTGCAGTCGGTGCGATTCATCATCATCTAATTCGAGAAGGCAAACGCTTGAAAGCGTCGATCATCTGTGAGACTGGCGAGGCACGTGATGTCCATCAGTTTGCTTGCTTGGTTGGCTTCGGGGCCTCGGCGATCAATCCCTATGTAGCGATCGATACGGTACGGCAGTGGATCGAGGATGGGGATCTTGACGAGTTGAGTCTCGACAAGGCGCTTGCCAACTATCGGGTGTCGATTGAAAACGGTATGCTAAAAATCATGGCGAAGATGGGAATCTCCACCATGAGTTCTTACCGAGGTGCTCAAATCTTTGAGGCAATCGGTCTTTCGGAAAAAGTGATGGATCGTTGCTTCTTTGGAACTGTCTCTTATACACATCTCCGAGCCCAC
>CAJXVR010000505.1 GCA_913061285.1 uncultured Verrucomicrobiota bacterium
GAAGGAAACCATCCCCCCCCAACACTCGGAAGAAACCTCAGCCCCCAAGACATGATAGCCAGCCGATTGCAGATTCTCCGTCAAATACCCCCGTTTATTCCGCAGATCTGCACCGATCCACTCAAGCCCAACATCCATCAACAACCTCAAGGCGCGAGCAAATCCAGTCAAACCAATCAAATTAGCCGTACCAGCCTCGAACCGTCGAGCCCCAGCAACGATCTCAAGCTCGTCCTTCGCGAAAAACCCCGGACAGGCAAAATTGTGCCACCCCCAGCTACTCAACCGAAGTCGCTCGTGCCATTCCCGCCGAACATAGAGTAATCCCGCTGTACAAGGCCCCAACATCCACTTGTGAGAATCGGCCGCCATAAAATCGACATAGTCGAGATTGATAGGAAAGGCACCCACGGATTGAATCCCGTCAATGCAAAACGCGATTTCGCGATTTCTCAAGGCCATTCCAATCTCGCTAATCGAGATCCGAAAACCAGAAAGATAGTGGCAAGAAGCCAGTGCAACCAGACGGGTTCGGCCGTCGCAATGCCGCAAAACGTCATCGACCCGGATCTCGCCAATCTTACCGACCTCGATCATCCTCACCTCGACCCCTCGATCGCGTAGCGCTAACCAAGGATAGACATTCGAAGGATAGTCATCGCGATAGATCACGACGTTGTCACCCTCCTCAAACGGGAAGCCAGCAGCCACCAAACTCAACGCATCACTCGTAGGCCCTACTAAAGCGATCTCATCTTCCGCCACCGAAAGGAACTTCGCCACCAAAGCGCGAGTTGGATCAATGATCTCACCCGCCGCATTCTCTTGGTCGTCCATTTGAGATCTTTCCAAACAATCGGACATTGCCTTGGCAACGCACCGAGGCAAGGGGCAAATTCCTGCGTGAGCAAAATACACCTGATCGCCCACGACCGGGAATTCAGCCACGCGGCGCGTTTCGTTAGCCAGAAGTGTAGGAGTGAATTCAGTCACAATTCAATGACAGCAAACGAGTTAGATTTCCGAGGCATCGAGCACAGAATTGTAATACCCTCCGTAAAAGGAGAGAATCGTGTAAGCGATGTACAGCACGATCCCGAAATAAATCATCCGAGGGAACCAGGCAGCAAATAAACTCAACTTTGCAAAGCCTTCTTCCTGATAGTGAACCCTCAGGCGCTCCAAGTTCTGATCGATTCGCCCACTCACTTCACCTGAGGTGTAGAGACCAACAAAGACATCGGGAAACCAACTCGAATCCTCCAAGAGCTCACCCGGCGTTCTCCCCCCTTCGATCTGATCCACAAACGGCCCCACCTCACGCTGCATGCGAGGAGAACCGCTGGCATCTGCAGACAAGAGCCAAGCCTTAGGCATATTCGTGCCAGCCGCAAGTAAGGCTTCGAGCGCCAAACAGAATCGGGATAAGGCCAGGGCTTTTCGCGCGGCACCAAGCAAGGGGACAAGTCCAAAAACTCGCTCCAATAACGAGCGCATCCGCAATCCGTGCTGGCCCTGAGCCAAGTACGCGACGAGTGCAACCACCAGATAAACAGGGATAAGCACAGAGACCACTTGACGGAGATAGGAGCCCACATCTCCAGTCAAGAAAAGCTGGGGAAAAGGCCCCAAGAAGATTGCAGCATGGACGATCAAGAGTGGGTAAATGAGGTGGCGAACGACCTCACGCACAGCTTGAGCCCGTTGACGGTAAAAGTCCGCCAGCAGTCGAAAACAGATATCAAGCCGCCCGCTCCGCTCCCCAGAATCAAGAAGAGCGAGATCAAACGCAGGTAACCAGGCCTTAATCCCAGCAGCGGCTTCGGCGAAGGTGGCGCCCCCCTCCAAGGCGACTAACAACTGTGATATCGGTTGATCAAAGGTCCGCGACCGTTTCGTCCGAGACAACGATTGTAACCCCTGGACGAGGCTTAAACCCGCCTCGGTCAACGTACCGAGCTGATGATAGAACTCAGCTCGTTTTTCGAGCTTTTTCGGCGTGACAAACATTGGAAATAAGCGTCACGCCGACGCAACGATTAACCGATCGCGTTATCGAGCGCCTCTTTGAGGACGGTCTTGCTCTTTAATCCAACGTGCTGCTCTTGGACCTGCCCCCCCTTGAACACTAACAAGGTAGGAATCGATTGAATCCCGTATTGAACGGACAACGGTTGGTCATTGTCGATATTAACTTTTCCGACTTTGACCTTCCCATCGTATTCCGAAGCAAGCTCATCAAGAACAGGTGTCAACATCTTGCAAGGACCACACCATTCTGCCCAAAAATCAACGAGGACGGGCGTGTCAGATTTGAGAACCTCTTGATCGAAGTTCGCTGAAGAGAGTTCAACTATGTGTTCAGAAGCCATTATTGTTGGAAAATCTAGATAGTATTCGCTCCCCCCATTCCAAATTCTAAATCCATAGCAGAAAAAATGGAAAGCGCCGCGGCATGCCGACGACTTGCCGCGCCAAGGGGAGCAGTATAATTTAAGAGCCTAACCGGCCAGCAAGAACAATTGAACGACAACCGCTACCGAAACGATCAACGCAGCAATTGCTAGTCCCTTGTCTGCGCCGCTAATACTTGGAGCGGATTTTCGCGCTCTTGGAGCCATTGCCGGAGCGGGACGAGGAGCACTACCAGGAGCCGCCGCTGCTGCTTTCGGCGCAGGAGGCGCTGCAGACGGGAGCTTCTGCGTCGCACCTGCCGCAGCCGGAGCCGCTTTCGCCCCCCCGGCAGGAGCCGGAGCTGGGATCTTGACAGTTGGAGCCGCAGTTGGCTTCGGCGGAAGATTAATCCGCACGGTCTCTTTCTTCGGTTGCACCTTAGATGCATCCCCTGCATTTGCAGGAGTCTGTGGAGTGTCGTCAGCCATAGTTTTCCGAAGCTAGTCAGCGGCAAATACGGTGTCAATCATTATACTTAGTCGAACCTCTCAACAAAACAACGCCACGCGCGCATGAAAGCCCCCACGAATTGCGCTCGCATCCTCACTCCGATGCCGACCCTCGGCACAATGAATTCCGAAACCGATCAAACAAGCAGCCCCCCAAGCACGAATCAGCCGCTGAGAGTAATTCTAAATAGACATTGCAGTGAGTGGCTTTTCAACGTAGCTTAACGATGAACTTCCAAACCCTTTAAGCGATATGTATTTCGGCGTGGACTATCATCCGGAGCATTGGGTCTACCCTTATGCTGGAACCCCCGAGAATCCCGAAGCCAGGTGGGAAAAAGACGCCGAGCTCATGGTCGCCGCGGGCGTCAATGTCGTTCGAGTCGGCGAGTATGTTTGGGGCCTTTGCGAACCCGAAGAGGGCAAGTATGAGTTCGAGTGGCTGCGCCGCCTCATGGACATCATGAAGAACCACAACATCGAAGTGGTTCTCTCAACTCCAACGGCGGCACCTCCAATCTGGCTAACCAAAAAGCATCCAGAGATTTTGCCGATCGATGAGAAAGGGCTTACCCTTCACGAGGGAACCCGTCACGCTGCCTGCTACAACAATGACATTTTCTGGGACTATTGCCGGAAGATTATTTCCGCCCAAGCAGAGGCTCTGGGCGACCACAGCCCTGTCTCTTATACACATCTCCGAGCCCACGAGACCTCTCTACATC
>CAJXVR010000506.1 GCA_913061285.1 uncultured Verrucomicrobiota bacterium
TGTAGAGAGGTCTCGTGGGCTCGGAGATGTGTATAAGAGACAGGTTTGGGAGCTTTCGCTGGAGTTGAATCCAGAGTCGGCACCTGGACAAGAGGAGGTAATCCGTTTGCTGGCGCAGCTGTACCTCGCCGGACTCCTCCACTACGAGAATCCAGCGGATACAGCGGAGCTTTTCCGACGTTTCAAACATCGGCGCCAACGGGAGTTGCGGGCGAAGTTCATGAATTTGATGTTTGTTCGCTTTCCTCTCCTTGATCCAGATCGTTTTCTCAAACGGATGCTTCCCATCGTTGGGCCGCTGATCTCGTGGGGAGGCTTCTTTGTTTGGGCCTTGGTCTTGGGGGGCGCGATCAAAGTCGTGATTGATCACTTCCCGGCGCTCCAGGACGAGTCTCAATCCATTCTGTCGCCAAGTAACCTCGGATGGCTCTATCTGGGGCTGATTATTCTCAAGACCTTGCACGAATTCGGCCATGCCTTTTTCTGCAAGAAGTTTGGAGGAGAGGTGCATGTGATGGGGGTGATGTTGATGATTTTTACGCCCATACCGTATGTCGATGCCTCTTCCAGTTGGAGCTTTCCGAGTCGGAGGCAACGAGCGTTGGTCGGGTTGGCGGGGATGATTGTCGAAATGTTTGTTGCTGCTTTGGCGGTGTTTGTTTGGGCAAACACCGGGGCTGGGGTGCTTCATAGTTTGGCCTACAACATGATGTTTGTTGCATCAGTGTCGACGCTGCTCTTCAATTTGAATCCATTGCTACGCTTTGACGGTTACTACATCCTGTCTGATCTCCTCGACTACCCCAATTTGCATCAACATTCATCCGGCCATTTGATGCATTCGGTGAAACGGCATGCCTATGGGGTGGCAAACTCGCGGAGCCCCGGGGCGAATAATAAAGAAAAGATAGTGTTGAGCACCTTTGGGGTCTTGAGTCATCTCTATCGATTGGTGGTTTTCACCGGGATTCTTCTCTTTGTTGCCGACCGTTTTCTCGTTTTAGGACTGATCATGGTGGCGATTTGTCTCGTTTCCTGGATTGTGGCTCCAATTGGGAAGCTAAGCTACTATCTGCTTTCAAGTCCCGAGTTAGCGCGAACTCGAGGTCGGGCTATTGGAGTGACATTGTCTGTTGTGCTTGGGCTTCTCGCCATTCTGCAATTCGTTCCTTTTCCTCACCATTTTCGTGCGACCGGAGTGGTTGAGGCGAGGTCTTGGTCAGAGGTTGTCACCAAAAGCGAAGGTGTGTTGGCGGAGCTTGTTGCTCGTCCCGGTGAGTTTGTAGCCCTTGGAGCGCCATTGTTCCGTTTGGACAATCCTGAGCTGGAGTTTCAGATTCGTCAGTCCAAATCGCGAGTGGCAGAGACTCGCTTACGCTTATTGCAAGCCATGTCGAATGCCGAGGCTGATCTACAACCGCTACAGGTTCGATTACAAGCAAATGAGAAAGCGCTCGATGAGCTGATTGAACAGCAGAGCGAGTTGATCGTAACAGCCTCCGTGGACGGGATATGGTCTGCACCGGATGTCGATGACGTTCTCGGTCGATGGTTGATCCGGGGAACTGCTCTTGGTCGCTTGATTAATCCTGAGTCCTTTGATTTTGTCTCGCCCGTATTGCAGGAAGATGTGAATCGCTTGTTTGGTGATCAGATCCGCGATTCCGAGGTAAGGGTATTTGGTATGGCTGAGCTGAATGTACCCGTCGGTTCAACCGTGATAGTTCCTGCGGAAAAGCGGACCTTGCCTTCGGCGGCACTAGGGTGGGCTAGCGGGGGGGACATTCCTGTGGCAACCACCGATAATCTTGGGACGACCGCTACGGAACCGTTCTTTGAAGTACGCTCTGGATTAGTCGGTAACCAAACTCAGCACTTGATTCATGGACGGTCTGGTAAGATTCGTTTTCGTCTCGCTCCTGAGCCGCTGTTACCCCGCTGGATGCGCAGCCTTCGGCAGCTCTTACAGCGACGATACCGAATCTAAAATCTCTCGGGTTTTCTTTTCTGCGGAACACATGGCAAGCGATTCTCTCTATACGATTCCAAAACCTCGCACCTTGCATCGAGGCCTGGATTCTATAGCGAATAGGTGGATAGGTCGCTATCGCCGGCGTTCTTCTGTGATTCGCGAGATACTGGCCGAAGCCAAGGAGATCGATGCTCACGCTTCTCGAATCTCTGCGCTTAGCAATGAGGAATTGGATCAGTGCTTGAGGGCCAAGCGCAGCCTATTCCGAAGGCGAGCCAAGGCAGGAGATGAAATTGAGGCACTTGCGCTGGTTAGAGAGGCGGCCGGCAGAAGTGTTGGATTGTGGCCCTATACGGTTCAATTGGCTGGAGCCTTGGCATTGTATCGAGGGTATCTGGCTGAAATGGCCACAGGGGAGGGCAAAACCCTTACCGCAGGCTTGGCGGCTGTGCTCATGGGATGGACGCGGAATCCCTGCCATGTGATAACCGTGAATGACTATCTGGTAGGGCGTGATGCTGAATGGCTGCAGCCGCTTTATGATCGCTGTCTCGTAAGCGTTGGCACGGTCACGGGTAAGATGCCGGAACCAGAACGCCGAGCAGGACACAACTGTGATGTGACCTACACCACAAGTAAGGAATTATTGGCGGATTTGCTAAGAGATCAAATGAAACGAGACTTTGGAAACTTACGGTCTCGTCGTCTACTGCGGCAAGTACTTGGTTCTCGATATTCTCGCGCTCCGAAAGAGGTGCTAAGGGGGATCCACACCGCCATTGTTGACGAAGCTGATTCTGTGTTGGTTGACGAGGCTGTCACGCCTCTGATCATTTCTTCGTCAAAACCCAATGAGTCACTCAAACACGCCATTCTGCGGGCTGACTCTCTTTGCAATGCTCTTGAGAGGTATCGGCACTATCAGATCAACGAGACATTTAAGGAAATTGAATTCACATCGGAAGGACAGGAACGGGTTGCGTTTCTTGCCCAGGATTGGACGGGAATTTGGCGGAGTCCGGCTCGAAGGGAAGAATTGGTGTTGCAAGGAATTGTCGCTCGAGAATTCTTTCATCGGGACAAACATTACCTTGTTGAAGGTGGGAAGATCATCATTATTGATGAGTTTACCGGACGGCCCATGCCACAGCGTTCTTGGCGACAAGGGCTCCATCAGGCAATTGAGGCCAAGGAAGGCTTGAATCCATCTGATCCGACTGAGACGGTCGCTCGGATGAGTTTTCAGCGCTTTTTTCGGTGTTTTAAGCGATTAGCTGGAATGACTGGAACCGGACAAGAATCGGCAGAGGAATTTTGGCAGATTTATGAATTACCGGTGTTGAACTTGCCTTCGAATCGCCCCTGTATCCGAGATGTGTGGCCTCAGATCGTAGCCCATACTGAGGACCAGAAATGGAAACTTCTGATCGATGAGGTTCGAAGCGTTCATGCCAGTGGTCGGCCCATTCTCATCGGAACTCGAAATGTGTTTGCGAGCGAAAAGATCGCCTGCTTGCTGAATGAAGCGGAGCTTGATTATCAACTCCTAAACGCGACGAAACTTTCTGAAGAGGCTGCGATTGTGGCTGATGCGGGACGAGTGGGGCGGATTACCGTGGCCACTAATATGGCGGGACGGGGTACAGATA
>CAJXVR010000507.1 GCA_913061285.1 uncultured Verrucomicrobiota bacterium
ACGAGATGTAGAGAGGTCTCGTGGGCTCGGAGATGTGTATAAGAGACAGCTTTCGTTCAAATCTGGCGGGAGCACTTCCACTCCGAGCACCTTAGCCTCATCGATCAGAATCCCCAGCTTCGCTGTCTCTCCCATATCATTCGTCATCATGGCACTCAGAAACTCCACCGGATGATGAGCCTTCAGATAGGCCGTCTGATAGGCAACAATCGCATAGGCGGCTGCATGTGACTTGTTAAACCCGTAACCAGCGAATTTCTCCAAGAGATCAAAAACCGTATTTGCGGTCGCGGCATCAATGTTGTTCACCTTCTTGCAGCCTTCAACAAAGGTTTTCCGCTGCTTCTGCATCTCTTCGACCTTCTTCTTACCCATGGCACGACGAAGTAAATCAGCTGCGCCCAAGGTGTAACCAGCGAGCACCTGGGTTGCCTGCATCACCTGTTCCTGGTAGATCAAAATGCCATAGGTTTCCTCAGAAAGCGGCTTCAGCAGCGGGTGCTCATAAACAATCTCCACCTCCCCATGCCGACGCCGAATGAAATCAGGAATCAGATCCATCGGCCCCGGGCGATAAAGAGAAACCAAGGCCGTGATATGCTCCACAGAGCTCAATTGAAAACGACGACACAGATCTCGCATTCCACCCGATTCCAACTGGAACACACCCACCGTATTGCCTCGATTCAAAAGCTCGTAAGTTGTCGAATCGTCCAGTGGCAAAAGATCCACATCGATTTCAATCCCCTTCGTCTGCTGAACCATTTCACAAGTATTCCGGATCACGGTGAGAGTTTTCAGCCCCAAGAAATCCATTTTGAGGAGCCCTAGATCACCGACCGGTCCCATCGCGTATTGGGTCACCGTCCCACCGTTGTCGTCTTGCTTCAGAGGCAACACGTTGTAAAGAGGTTCACTACCGATCACCACGCCTGCTGCATGAACGGATGAGTTACGAGCACTGTCCTCAAGCACGAATGCGGTATCAATCAGTTCACGCGTCGTCTCCTCCGTGTCATAGGCCTGCTTCAGATCAGGGGACTGTTCCAAAGCCTTGGCCAACGACATTTTGAGCTCCGCTGGCACCATCTTAGCCAAGCGATCGCAATCGCCGTAACCCAGCCCCATCACTCGCCCAACGTCACGAATCACCGACTTCGCACCCATGGTTCCAAAGGTAATAATTTGAGCCACGCACTCGGACCCGTATTTTTCCCGGGTATACTCAATCACGTCCGCTCGCCGATCATCTGCAAAATCAATATCAATATCCGGTGGATTGACACGTTCAGGATTCAAGAACCGTTCAAACAGCAAGTTGTAGCGCAGGGCATCAACATTGGAGATTTCTAAGAGGAAGGTCACTATTGACCCCGCCGCAGACCCCCTCGCCACACACGAAATTCCTTGAGCGCGACCATGTTGAACAAAATCACCAACGATCAAGAAATAGCTCACGAAGCCCGTCTTCTTGATGATATCCATCTCGAAATTGATTCGATCGATCAAGTCCTTCGAAGCCAAAGCAGCCGCTGGATCGGAAATCTTACTTATCGAGGGGTCATCGGAATAGGGTTCCAAAGCAGATTCTGATTCCTCGACCTCTGCCTTTCGCTTTTCGAAAGTTGGCAATCGAGCCGGTTCTGGAACCGTATTAATCACAATTAATTCCTCCTCAGACTCAGCCGACATGCCATAGCGTTTTCCAAGCCCCTCGGCGAGGAGGTTTACAAGGTAGCCTTCGCGAGTGAATCCAGCAGGAGGTTCGAAAACCGGATAGTGGAGCTCTCCAAATTCAATCTCAACATTGCACATCTCAGAAACAAGCAATGTGTTTGAAATCGCTTCGGGCACCTCACTAAACAAGCCAACCATTTCCTCGGCAGAACGCAAATAGAACTGCTCGGGGACATAGCTCATTCGTTTCGTATCCGAAAGCAGCGACTGAGTACCGATACAAATGAGTGAATCATGGGCATGAGAGTGCTCCTTCTTGACGTAGTGAACGTCATTTGAGGCGACCATCTTGAGATCAAACTCCTTCGACCACTCAATCAAATGGCGATTGACAACCGCCTGCTCCGGAATTCCATGATTCTGCAATTCTAAGAAGAAATTCTCCTTCCCGAAGACCTGCCGAAACCAATCAATCGCATCGCGAGCCTCCTTATGCTTTTCGTGAGTGATCATCGCTGGAATCTCACTCGCGAGGCAGCCCGACAGCACAACAAGGCCCTCTTTGTGCTCCTCAAGGATCTCCTTATCAATTCGAGGCTTGTAGTAGTACCCCTTCAGATGAGCTTCGGAGACCAACCGAACCAGATTCCGGTAACCGATTTCATTCTGCGCCAGCAAAACAAGATGGTTATAAACGCTCTTACCTCCAATACTTGACTTCTTTTCAAAACGACTCCCTGGAGCCACGTAAACTTCGCAGCCAATGATCGGCTTAATCCCATTCTTTCTCGCTGCTTGATAGAACTCAATCGCCCCAAACATGACCCCGTGGTCAGTGATCGCTAATGAGTCAAAATTCAGTTCCTTAGCCCGCTCCATTAAGCGATTGATACGGCAGGCCCCATCCAGAATAGAGAATTCAGTATGAAGATGGAGATGTGTGAACTCGGCCTTCGGCATAGCAGGAGTATAGGCGGGAGAATCGATCATTGAAAATGGGAATTACTCACAAAGCATTCCCAGCCGCCAGCTCCTCGCCACGAAGAGAACGGCACACCCTATGCTTCCTAGACTTGATGCGAATCAGAATTCGCAGTGAAGAGGATCACAGACGTAAATCTCTCTGAACGATGTAAGGACAGAGAAGGAAACAGGATCCTCTTAAGTCGGCCCCTCGGCCCAAACCCCAGGGCGCCGACTTGAGAACAAAATGCTGTGAGCAATAGCAGATACGGCCACCGGTTAGAACCGGTGGCCGTATCGAATCATTGCTGAAACACGCTATCCGTCGCCCCAGCCTACTTAGAGTAGATCATATCTGCGACCGTATGCCCGGCAGGAATAAACGGCAGCACGTGCTCGGTGTAAGGCACAATCACGTCCAGGACATATGGTTGATCCGAGGCCAACATCCGCTCCAATGCAGGCTTCAGATCTCGTCGGAACATAACGCGCTCACAAGGAACACTAAAGCCCTTGGCCATCGCGACATAATCAGGGTAAATCTGCTTCACATTATCAGGATCACCAAGATACGTATTCCCCCGGTTACCTTTATAGAACCGATCTTCCCACTGAACAACCATTCCCAGGTGTTGATTATTCAATACCAGGGCCTTTGCAGCGATCTTCTCGATGTGGGCTGTGGCTAGTTCTTGGATATTCATCAAGAAACTCCCATCCCCATCAATATCAATCACCTGGCGATCCGGACAGGCCACCTTAGCCCCCATCGCAGCAGGATACCCAAAGCCCATCGCCCCCAAGCCAGCACTGGTGATCAGACGTCGCGGCTTGTTGAAACTATAGAATTGCCCTGACCACATTTGATGCTGACCGACACCGGTCGTGATTATCGCATCCCCTTGAGTCCTGTCTCTTATACACATCTGACGCTGCCGACGAGCGATCTAGTGTAGAT
>CAJXVR010000508.1 GCA_913061285.1 uncultured Verrucomicrobiota bacterium
TACCTGGGAATTCTTGGCCTTTTAGGCCCAATCCCCAATCTTTGATCAAGAACCAGTTTTGTTTTCTCTTGCTGGTCTCTGTTCTCGCTGATTGTTGGCCGCGGCGCTTCTAAGCTTACGTAGTATAGGGGGTCTAAAATCAGACACTGATTCAAAATGAACTGATTGCGCTTGAACTGATGCGTGATTTCTGTGATCTTTCCTGTCGTTTAAGGGTTTATTTATGTCGCTTATTTTTGGTTGGTAGATGTCTTTTCAAGATTTTATCAGTGGATCGGTTAGTTTTTTCGAGATAACCAAGTGATTCAGGATCGAACTCAGGTTAGAGGATAAAGCAAATCGTCTCGGAGCGACCAAAGTTAGAATTGAATTTATGGCAAAACATCGAAGGGCTGGAATGTATTACGGAACCCAGTCGATCCCATCTTTCGGAATCGTTCTCTTGCTACTATTGGTGTGCTCTAAGGCTCATCTGCGTGCTGCCGAACCCGGAGCCATGGAGTTGTTGTCTCTCGATGACTATCTTCAACGAGTTTTAGATCACAATGAGCGGCTCCAGATCGCGGTGCTGCAGACCGAAGCGAGTGAACAACGCCTCAAAGGGGCGAAGAGTATTTTCAATCCTGAGTTCGTAGCTAACTATCAATTTGAGGACCGCGATCGACCAAATACGGTTCAACAGGCTCGGGCTCTCTCTAATCTGGCGCAGTTCGATCAAGAGAACCATGTTTCATCGAGTGCGATTGAATCCTTGGTTCCTGGTGGAGGGCGCGTGAGGCTGGGCTATTCATTAAGTCGATTGGACAATAATCTGCAAGGAGCGCCTTCACTGTTTGGTGGCGGGACTAATCCGGGGGCGGAATATGTGACCTTCGCCGGACTTTCCATCGTGCAGCCCTTGTTGAAGGGGGCTTGGGGAGCCTCAATGACGCAGACGCGGCTGGCGGCCCAAGACTCCAATCTTGCGTTTCAGGACTATCGCCGCGAAATGATGCGAGTCGTTTCCCGAGCAGAAACGTTGTATTGGGATCTCTATTACGCTCAACAACAGACACAGTTTCTCTCTGAGAGCGTTTCTGTGACCGAAAACTTACTCAATGATACCCGAGTCAAGCAAACTGTGGGATCTGCCTCAGAGCTCGATATTCTTGAAGTGGAATCGGCTCTCGCTCAGAGAAGGACTCAACTACAGGATGCGGAACAAGCGGTCGTTGAAAATGCCAATCGATTGCTCAGCTTGAGCTCTAGCGACACGGAGTCCGATCTGAATCTTCGTATTCAGGCAGTTGACAGTCCTTCGCTCTCAGATGTTGCAGGCTACAATTACATCACGTTTCGAATGGCTGCTGAGGAGGCGAATCCGGATCTCTTGGCACAGCGGGTGGAAGTGATCCGGCAGAAGATCCGTATGTATTATGCGAAGAATCAACGAATGCCCCAGTTGGATCTCAGTGCGGACTATGGGTTGAATGGAATTGGCTCAACTCCTGGATCGTCGAATGAGGACATTGAACGCGGCGATTTCGCCTCTTGGGCGGTGGGCTTGGAATTAAGGATTCCCTTCCTTGGTTCGAGTCGGGCTCGGTACGAGTATGAAGCGGTCAAGCTCGAACACCGTCAAGCGGAACTGGGACTAAAATCCATGAAGACTGAGATTTCGAACGGAATCAAGACCGCCCTTCATAGCATTAAGAGTACCCATGCGAGTGTTTCAAATCATGAGAAAGTAGTCGGTTTCTATCAGAATCTATTAAGTACTCAATTGGAACGTTTCGAAGTGGGGTCGATTGATAATCAGGAGGTGTTGGAAACAGAGGAGGAATTGTTAGAAGCGAAGATTCAGTCACTCTTGGCGAAGGTTCTTTTCCGGCGTGCCATTCTGCAAATACAGATTTTATCTGGAAAATTGCTATCGGATCGGGGAATTGAGATTTCGAGAAGCGAGTTAGCAGACAAAACACGACTCCTTCTTGCTTCCGATGGCGTTGATTCGGCCGCCTACGAAAACTTTCGACAAAGCCTCCGTCACGAATTCCGCTACTCACCGCGAAGTGCAAGAGACTAGGCTCTTTGATTCCCCTCAATTTTTCGAGTTGCAAATGTTATGATGACACAGCGACATGGCTTAAAGTGTGTGCGGCGGGGACTTCTTCTTGGAATCTTGCTCATGACGCAAGTTCTGACCGGTCAGGAAGCAACTTGGTTTGAGGGGCTGACCCATCCCGTATTAGACTCAATCTTAGGAGCTCCCAGTGATGGAGTCATCGGCGAGCGATTCTTCAATGAAGGGGACCGCGTCAAGTCGAGTGATATCATTCTTGCCCTGCGAACAGACACTGAACGCGTCGACGTGGCTCGTCGAAAGGTGGCCCTCAGACTAGCGGAAAACGAACTGGATCGATTGCGCCAGTTGGCAACGAAAACCAGTTCGGTGAGCAGTGAACGACTTGAAACCGCCGACGCGAATTTTCAAATCGCCGCCGCGGACTTAGAATTAGCGATGGCCCGTTTGAGGGATCGGCAGGTCATTGCTCCTTTCGATGGGGTGATTGCAGATCTCTTGGAACATGAGGTGGGGGAAGGAACAAAGGTTGGAGATCCGCTCGTGCGACTGGTCAATATTGGAAAGGTGCTTCTCGTTTGCAATCTGCCGGCAGAAGTCGGTAGCCGCGTGAAACTTGGTGAGGTGTTAAAGGCCCGTGTCTCAGGTTTCGCTGATCAGGTCACGTTCGATGGCAAGGTGGTGTTCGTTTCTCCCATCGTTGACGCCGCGAGTGGCCTCATTCGCATTAAAGTAGAATTAGCCAACGACGTTCATGGCATTCGTCCCGGAGTCACGGGTGCGATTCTGATTCAATCAAAGGGATAAGGTGGCTGAATCTGATATACCACACTCTTCGTCGCCAGACGGAGACTTGTTTCATTCTGTCCCCAAGGAACTGGCTGACCTGTCTCGGTGGGAAGGGAATCTTCGCGAATATTGGACCCGGTTTGGTGCTTTTGTTGGCGAACTCGTCGGGGCTTCTTCGGTGATGGTGGTCATGAAGTCCGGGGAGGGGGATCAGAGTTGGAAGGGGATCGCTCAATGGGAAGGGCAAAAGCCAACGAATCACCTGAAGGCGCTGTTTCGAGGCCAGATTCCCGCGTCCGCAGAATACTGTTTGAAGGAAGGGGTTCTTTGCCGTCCGTTGATTGCCAAAGAAGGCAGTGAGAGTGGATATGTGCTGGCCGTGGCCTTGCCTCTTCAAGCGAGCCGCGATCGGTTCGTTATTGTTAGTCTTCTACCTGATGATTCTGAATCTCGGGCTAAAGACGCGTTAGTGCGAATGCTATTGCTGACGGAACTGCCAAATCAGTTGCTTGTGAGACAGCAGGTGGGGCGAGCGAGTGATGACGTTCGTAAAATATCATCCGTTCTTGACGTGGTGGCACAGGTATCCCCGGAAGGGGCGTTCATAGCTGGAGCAATGGCGATGTGCAATGCGCTGGCAAGTAAACACCAGTGCGAGCGCGTGAGCATTGGGTGGGTTGCTGTCTCTTATACACATCT
>CAJXVR010000509.1 GCA_913061285.1 uncultured Verrucomicrobiota bacterium
GCCTCCAACGCTGCCGAAGGCGCACTCCATATTCCTCGAACGAGTCTCCTCAAGTTTATTCCCCTGGCCGCGGCCCTCGCCTTCGCAGGTGGTCTCACAGTCGGCGCGTGGCAGGCTTCCGAACGTCTCCTTACGGACGAAGGATTCGAACAAGCTGATCCGAGCTGTGCCGCGACTACCCAGTGTTCCCCGTGTGGCACTTGTCCCAGCAACTAGAATTTTTAAGCGTTCAGTTCCGCTACACCTCCCGGACCGAATCACTTCGGCCGGGAGTTTTTCATTCAAAACAGCCCTTCTCGCTAGCGATTTGGATGAGTTCCTCGTCACCCTGGCTCTTTTCTCGTAACCTCTCGGAGAGAACGGATCAGGTATATGGTGTTATGAGTGAATTATCTGAATCCAATTGCCCGAAGTGCGGAAAGAGCATTCCCGAAGGGGCCCCTCACGGACTCTGCCCCAAATGTGTCCTCGCCGATGTTTCCAATGCTACCCAAGAGGATACTCAACGCTCTCAACTCAATGAAGCGCCATCATTCGAACGACTCTCGGAAGCCTTTCCGGAACTTGAAATCAAGGAACTGGTCGGTCAAGGCGGCATGGGCTTCGTCTATCGCGCGAGGCAGTCTAAGCTCGAACGAGATGTCGCACTCAAAGTTCTCCCGGAGTCCTTAGCAAAGGATCCAGCGTTTTCAGAACGTTTCACCAGAGAAGGGCAACTGCTTGCCAAGTTGAATCATAACAATATCGTGACCGTCTTCGACTTCGGTTGCTCGGGTCCCTTTTACTTCCTGTTAATGGAGTATGTCGATGGAGTGAATCTGCGACAGGCCATGCAAGCGGGACGATTCACCCCTGAACAAGCGCTCAGCGTGGTTCCAAAAATCTGCGAAGCGCTTCAGTTTGCTCACGATAAGGGCGTTCTTCACCGTGACATAAAACCGGAAAATATTTTGATGGACCTAGGCGGCCAGGTGAAGATCGCCGACTTTGGAATCGCCAAGATGGTGGGAGAACTCGCCACGAACTCCGGATTGACAGTCAGCGGCGCTAAGCTCGGCACGCCGCATTACATGGCTCCCGAACAAATCAGGACTTCCAAGAAGATCGATCACAGGGCCGACATCTACTCCCTCGGCGTCGTTTTCTACGAACTCCTCACCGGGGAGTTGCCATTGGGACGCTTTGAACCCCCTTCGGACCGTGCAAGTCTGGACAGTCGAATCGATGAGATCGTGCTGCGGGCGCTCGAAAGAGATCGTGAACGACGCCAGCAAAGTGCGACCGAGATCAAAACTCAAATCGAGGGACTTACTGCGCCACGTTCAGCACCGGAAAGCACCTCTCAAGAAACCCGCATTCCGACCGAAGCCGTAAAAAAGCAAACGCTGGCGCCAGCCCTCGGACTAGGAGCAGTCGCGGCGATGAGCGTTCTCGTATTCCCGCTGGCTCGGCTCGGTCTTTCATTCCAACCGACCTTTGAATTCTTGGCGGCTTTTCAAGCCTTGGCCGGTGTCGTAGCCGGGTTCTTCACTCTCATAATTGCCTTCGGCGCCTATAAGTTGGCCCGTGTGGAAGATCGCGGCATCGCACTTTTGGGAGCGACAATGGCGATCATCTCATGCCCATGGACTCTCATCGGTCTTCCGATCGGCATCTGGGGGCTCTATGTCCTTCATCAACCTAAGATCAAGGCAGCCTTCCCCGTCCGGCACAGACCACGGTCTCAGGCCCCCACTGGCAACCCCTGGCCCAGACGCATTTTCCTTCTGTTAGTCTTGCTCATTGTCACCCCGATCGTCCTCATAGTGATCGCCTTCTTGGCAACCTTACTCTCCTATCGCTCGATGGAAGCCCCGAGAGGCCAATCACAGAAGCCAACAACCATCGCGAGCGTCCAACAAAACGGACATTCTGAATCGAAGATTGGCTCCGGCACTCTCAGTCTTGTTGGGATCAAGGAACACGGATCCGAGCACCGCGATTGGCTCAGGCCGGATGGGGGGCCCTTTCTAGATGCCGAAATCGATTCCACCGCGATCACCCTATCACCCGCTCCAGGAGAACGCTCCTACGAGTTTCTCGTTCGGAAAAATGATTTACCGAAAGACCTTAAGATCATTTCCTGGAATTCAAATCCGCCCTTCTCATCCGTTGCGACGACAACAGCGATGAACCGTGGCCAACATGATCCCGCACTGATACTTGTCGGCGGGATTCTAGGAGAATCAGTAAGAACAATGGGTCTTCAAGCCACGATTGCCCAAGGAGAATTCGCCTCGGTCGCTCAATGCAAGGCAAGTTCGATAGCTAACAACCAATATTCCCATCAAGCGGGTAGCATCAATGGCAGCTCTTGGGAGTTCACCTTCGCCATTGCCCATCAAGACGAGGAAAGCATGGTCGTGATTCTTACCTATGACGTGGCGAACAGGGATATTCGCCTCATCGGAAAAAACTCCGAAGGTCGCACCTACCAAGCCACCACGGAACAACAAGGGGCCCAGCTACTCAGTGCGACGTTTGAAGGCAATGCGATGACTGAAATCACAGAATTCGTCGCCCAGTCGCGTCCATACAGAACGATCTCCTTTCCTGGGATCCCCCTCCCAAAACCGGGAAACTCGAAAGAGTGATCGCCTACATCCGGCACATTTCAATCATCAAAGCAGGCACCCATGAGTGAGACGACAGACCAGGACGCCCTAGAGTCAAAGCCATCAGGCCAGGTTTCCTTCGCCACCACTCAGTGGACTCGTGTGCTCGCCGTTCGCGGTGATTCTCCCGAATCGCGAGCGGCGCTTTCCGATCTTTGTCACACTTACTACCAACCCGTCTGTCATTTCATCCAGCGACGTCTGTCCCGTCCTGAAAAAGCCGAGGACATGACCCACGATTTTTTCGAAAGCATTCTGAAAAAATCGTCGTTTGATCATTTGGATCCGAGCAAGTCAAAATTCCGGACCTATCTCCTTGGCGCCGTAAAACACTTTCTCAGCAAGCAATCTCGCAAAGAATCGAGACTAAAACGAGGCTCGGGACTTGCCCATGAGTCACTCTCTCAGATGGAGGAAAATCCACACGCGTCTCTGGCTTCCCACAACGAAGCCCATGACGATAGGCAATTTGACTGTGAATGGGCGCTACAACAAATGTCGAGAGCCCTGGAACAACTAGAACACGAGTTTGAAACGAGTGACCGGAGCCTCCACTTCAAAACACTGAAACCCTGGCTTGTCGGACAGACCGAGGCCCTTTCGCAACGGGCGGCAGCCGAAACTCTCAAATTATCTGAGGGAGCAATCAAAGTCGCTATCCATCGGCTTAGAAAACGATTTCGCGAATGTATCAAAGCGGAAATAATTAGCACCCTGGGGCCAAACGATACTGTGGAGGAGGAACTTCGCTACCTGGTTGACGTCCTCTCCCATCAATGACGTCCGACACGTCCCTTGATCAAACGAACAGCAGGGACCTAACCCGTCAATCTGTCTCTTATACACATCTCCGAGCCCACGAGACCTCTCTACATCTCGT
>CAJXVR010000510.1 GCA_913061285.1 uncultured Verrucomicrobiota bacterium
AGAGAGGTCTCGTGGGCTCGGAGATGTGTATAAGAGACAGGAATATTGGGTGACTGATGAATCGGGCGCGAAATCGTCAGTTATTTCGACGATTCGTGTCAATGCGGCGAACTATCCGCCGATCGCGTTGGCGGATGCCGTTCAAATTAGCGATGAGGTTGAATCGGTGAGCATTGAGGTGCTTGCCAATGACTCGACCGCGCCAGACGAAGGGGAGATGCTTGAGATTATTTCGATAACGAATAGCGGCAGCCCTGGGAGCGTGATCACGCATGACGGGAGGAAGATTCTCTTTCAGCCCGGCGAGGCGTTTGAGAGTGGGTGGTTTCGCTATGTGGTCTCTGATGGAAATGGAGGCGAGGATTCGGCTGTCGTGATCGTGACCGCCAATGCCGTTCGAGTCACACCTGCGGTCAATGATGATTTCCGGTCGGTGAAGGAGGATGAGGTCAGCTTTCTTGACGTGATTGGAAATGATTTTCTTGCCGAAGAGTTCCTTGCTGCCACGTCCTTTGAGATCATCAACGGCCCACTAAATGGAGAAGCCTTCTTTTCTGATAATTTGTTGGTTCAGTACCGTCCTGATGCCGATTATTTTGGGCGGGATTCCGTCCATTATTTGGTGACGTATCCGTCCGGTACGAGTTCCGTGGCTGAGCTCGTGATCGAGGTTGAGAACGTGAATGATCGTCCTGTCGCGATGGATGATCGTTTCGAAATGCTTGAAGACGGAGGAGTAATATCGCTTGCGGTTCTCGAGAATGACCAGTCCGGGCCAGATGACCCTGAGTTGCTAGAGATCGTCGGATACTCTTCGCCGACAAATGGGGGGCTTGTGACTGAGGAACGCGGTCGCTTGTTTTACCGGCCATTAGATAATTTTTCGGGTGTTGATCGCTTTACTTATTCGATTCGTGATCAAGGGGGAGAAACTGCGGTTGCGAGCGTCGAAATTCACGTTTCTCCGGTTAATGATCCTCCACTTGCGGTGTTTGACGAGGTGTTCTTGGAGGGGCGCTCTGATGCGATCACCATTGATGTCCTGAAGAACGATTCGGCCGGGCCGGATATCGATGAAGTCCTGACTGTGATCGCTGTCACTCAGGGTGACTTTGGGGGGAAGGTCGAGCTCTTGGACAAGCGGATACGCTATCATCGACCGTCGGTCTCTGCGAGTGTTGACCAGTTCACGTATTCCATTAGTGACGGTAACGGAGGAACCAGTGATGCAACCGTTCGTGTCAATATTGAGAGCCCAGTTTCGGGAACGCGGGGAGAGGGGGATGTCTTCGAGATGGAAGAGGATGCAGTCGGTGTCATTCTTGACGTGCTTGCCAATGATTTTCTCCAGTCGTCTGTCGATCGTTCGGCGATCGGACTTAGTGTGGAGGATTTCGAAGGAAATGGCGACTTGGTGGTTCGTGATCAAGTGCTCCTCTTTAGTCCTGCTCCTGACTATTTCGGTAGGGTGTCATTTAACTACCGGATTCAGTACTTGGATTCGCAGAGTGCAGCCATTCCGGTGACGGTCAATGTGATGCCCGTGAATGATCCCCCGTTACTTTCAGATGACGTATTTCGATTTGAGAATCCTCCCGCAGAGGTGATCTTAGATGTTCTCGCCAACGATTCAATCGGTGTAGATATTGGCGAACAACTGACGCTTGTATCCCATGACGCTTTGGCCGAAGGGGGACAGATTCTATTGCGTGATAATACCCTTTACTATGTTGCTGAACCGGCGTTCGAAGGCGAGCTTGTCTTTGGCTACCAGGTATCGGACGGAAACGGTAGCGAAGTGGCCGCGAAGGTTTACCTATCGATCACCCGGCGAGATGTGTTTCCGCCCGTGGTTGTTTGCCGTGATTTCGAAACGACCTTGCCCGCTTCCGGGTTCCTCAACATTGCTGCGTCTGATGTCGACGGAGGATCCTATGATGACGAAGGCTCGCTGTCACTTAGCGTCATTCCCAATCGCCTTGATGAATCAGACATGGGGCCCAATCTGGTTGAATTGCGAGGCGTTGATGAAGCCGGCAATGAAGCCATCTGCGTTGCGACGATAACACTCTTACCTCGACGAGACTTGTCCGTTCAGCTCGTCCATCCAGAACCCAGGACCGTTTTTCGAGTCCTGGAAGATTATGGTTTCTCCGCCGCAGATGTCCCGGTAAGGGTTTCACATAGCAATGCTGTTGACTCCATTGAAATCTATGGGGACGGAGAGCAACTGGTAGTCTTAGACACGCGTCGTTCGGGTGGGAATGTTGCTTGGTTGTGGGAGGAAGTGCCATGGGGCGATCATGAATTGAGAGTTGTTGGGCTTGGTGAGGATGGCCAGTCCATCGACAGTCTTTCGGTTCGTCTTTCTGTCAGTGACCTAGCCAGCGATGTGGCTTTGGTGATTCCGGAAGGCTATCGCTCCGAAGCCTTGGAATTGGTAAGGAATTATCTCTTTGAAGTAGGTGTCAACGTTGATGTTTTTTTGAATGTACTGGAGGGCGATTTTGTCGAGACGGAGTGGGATATGGTTATTCAGTACGAAACCGAACCGGGCGACATTAGTGAAGCGAGTATCTCAGCGTACGAAACGCTTGCTTCGAGTGGGGTTGGTCTTTATTTCATCGGCAATAGCCTCTTGGATATTGCCGATCTATCGAAGGAATTGAGGGCGCGTTGGGTGAGGCTGATGTTATTTGATCGTCAAGAAACCATCCCGCTCGGTGGTTTCGTTGATCCCTTCATTGATCCGGGCGAAGCAACGCTTGAAGGCCGGTTCGGAAAAGTCGAACCGTTTCAAATGTCTGGCTTTAGCAATGGAGAGCTTGTGGACCCGTTTGCCAACTCCCTGGTTCAGAAGGATGGGGCCGATCTTGTTGCTTTGGTTGATCGGAGTTTTATTCCCCCACTTGGAATTGTGGGGCGGCGTTATGTGCAGTTGTTTCCGGTTCGGAACGAGAACTCGCAATCGGCTCTAAAGACATTGTTTCAGAATGCCACTTGTTGGGTGCTGCCGGAGTGTTTTGAATGTGAGAACGCGAATCTTCCTCCAGATTTCCGTAGTGCCCGTCCACATCCGGTGCTGGGAGAGATATTTACTGTGGAACTCTATTTGGTCAACAATGGTGAATGTGAAATTACCGGAGCCGTTGCGGGTGTTGCTGGAGCTGGCCTTGAGGTGATTTCACTTCGGGTTGATGGGAGGGAGATTGATTTGACGCCTAGTTCAGAAGGAGATGGCTTTTTTGGACTCGTGGGACGCTTGGGAAAAGGAAGCGACGCTGCGGTGACCCTAGAATGGGAACTTAGAACGCTGAATCCAGAGATCCGAGAGATTGAATTTGAAACCCGTTCGAACAATACGAAGAGCGATATTCGATCTCTACCGATTCAAGTGGCTTCGGTGTCGTTGTTCACCGGAAACAATGGCGCACTCAGGCTTAGAGTTGAGGGAGAGGAGTCTGGACTCTATGACATCGAATATGCGACCGACATGGAAG
>CAJXVR010000511.1 GCA_913061285.1 uncultured Verrucomicrobiota bacterium
CGAGATGTAGAGAGGTCTCGTGGGCTCGGAGATGTGTATAAGAGACAGCCTTCGCTTCAGCCAGAACGGGTTTTGGCCGACTTGGTATGAATCCTGTTTTGGCTTCCCGCTCTTTCATCCCCAGCACATGAAACGGTTGCCTAACAAGGATGGGAAAGCCTATTTCATGATCTCTGGATCGCGCTCTCATAATGGATACTTAAGCCTGATCGAAACCTATCCCGGGCTGCTGGATCCAGTCACGGATCTAGTAAGGCCATCCAGTAACGGTGACGCCGTTGGTAAGGTTATTTGGCAAGATGTCTATACGGGTGTTTTCAATAAAACCTACAACCCCATTGGTAACTGGAATCACCCCGCCAAGATTGCCGTTATGGGCGGTGTGATGCTCGTCGTCGCCCAAAACTGGAGCGAAGGGAAACTGATAGACGGCTGCACCGGAAGCACTGGGAACCCGTGCCAGCGTGGCACTTCAGAAGATGCGATTCTCTTCTACGACGTCCGGGATTCCAGTCATCCGGTTTACTGGGGCATCATGACCGCTGAGGAATTGAGATTGCCGTTGCGGGAGCGGGAGAACGGTGATCGTAAGAGCTTCGACGCGCGGCTGATCAGTGTTGTTCGCTTCCTATATCATCCTCACCGCGGCATTTGGGAAATGACTGTCGGGGGCGGTGGCGAATGGAAGACAGATTACACCACTTGGGAAACCGATACGGTTTCCCCCAATATCGAGGATTGGACCCTCGTTGCCGGTGCGGGCACCGGTAATACTCCACGGGTCAGAACTTCAGAGGCATCGGAACATGGAGATGATTTTGACAGCTACCAGTGGGACGAGGATCGCGCGATATCTGTGCCTGAGAACGGCAAAATGAGAAGCATGTGGTTTGGTGCCACCAACAACGGAGCAGGTGGCGGGGAAGCCGATGGCTTTACCTTTGGAAGTCTCATGAACACGGGCAACATGGTGGATCAGGGCAGTAAGGATGCCCCGAATATGGGGTCGCTTGGACGGGATCGGGATTGGGCGTCGGATTCCCTTTATGTCACTCGAAAAGGAGAACCCATTGCCTATACGGCAGAGAATGATAATCATCCCGATGGAGGCCTCGACGGCGACACCTACCTCTGGCAGGTCTATGACACTCGCAACCTTGCAGTGAATCAGAAACCACACCCTGTCACCTCCCTAGTGAGCAATACGTTCGACAGTGGGCTAGGTTCCTTGCGTGAGGCCATCGCCTATGGGGGATCCGTCACGTTTGCTCCCAGCCTGAGCGGGCAAACAATCCGACTTACAACGGGTCCTCTTGTTGCCTACTTGCAAGATCTCGACGTCGATGCCTCAAGTCTTGTTAATGGTCTCATTGTAAGCAGCGAAGGGTACTCCTCTCTGTTGCAAGTTGAAAGGGGAGTCCGAGTCACGCTTCGAGGGGTGACCTTCCAAGATGCTAGCGACAGGTCTGACTCTCGCTACGGTTATGCAATCGAAAACAGAGGTTCGCTCGAGTTGTTTGATTGTCTCGTGCGTGACAATTTCTGGGGTGGCTTGAATAATTTGAGCGGGAACGTGTTGCTGCAAAACTGCACCTTCACTGAGAACACGTTTCAGGCGATCCGAAACAACGAAAATTCCGTCATGTTTCTACGGCACTGTACGGTGGCCGGCAACGACATGAAAGGGGGGGCAACGGCGGTGGCAAATTTAGGCGCGATGACCCTGGAAAACTCGATTATCGCCAACAATACAAATGGCAATGGGCCATCGGATACGTTCGGGGTTTTTACCGAAGTCGGAGCTAACCTGATCGGAGGGGATCCACGCCTCGCGGCTATTGGAGGCGAGGGTGCGCGTAGTAAGATGCTAGAACCTCGTCCTGACTCTCCGGCCATCAACGTGGCGGTAACAAGCACGATCGGTGCAGACGGGATCGGACGGAAGCGTCCGATAGGCGAGGCGCCCGACCTGGGCGCAATCGAGGCGATTGTCGTCACGGTGCTTCCTTCATCCAATCTAGAATATTTTTCACTTATCGACCAGTCGCTCTCTTGGACAGTTCTGCCCGGAGCGGAATTCGAGGTGTTTCTTGACTCAGGATTCGGTTTCGAGTCGCTCGGCAAGACAACAAGCACTTCCATTGCTCTACCTGACTTGATGGCTAAGAGGGACTACCAGTGGAGGGGTGATGTCACAATTGAAGGCCGCACGTACCCAGGTCGGGCTCAAGCCTTCACTACACGGGGGCCTCTCTTGGTCACAACCCTGATCGATGAAAATGATCCAGAACTCCGCCAGGGTGTCGGCGATTCTCTCAGGGAAATCCTTGAGGAGGCAAGTTCTGGAGAACTAATCCGTTTTGCCGCCAATCTCTCTGGTGGAACGATCAGGCTTGAAGGTAAGCCGTTCACCATCAACACGAGTGTTACCATCAATGGAGCGAATCTTCGTGAGCGAATTACGATCGACGCGCTTGGTAATTCCCGGGCCATCGAAGTGACCGGGGCTCATTCAGTTGTGTTAAAGGGTCTGAGGATTAGCAATGGAGTCGCTGATAGAGGTGCCGGCGTCTTCAACGATGGCGGTCTACTAACGTTAACAGAGTGCGAGTTTCATGAGAACAGAAGCGTCGATCAAGGTGGTGCTGTATATAACGCGGATGCTAGTGAACTCACGGTATCAGGGAGCACTGTATTCGATCTGAATCAAGCTCGGGAGGGCGGTGCGATCTACAATGCTACTGGCGCGTCGTTAACCGTCGATGGAGCGAGATTCTTGCGCAATCAAGCCGTCAACGGCGGCGGTATCGTTAACCAGGGATCGTCATTCACAGTTGCAGTGGCATACTTCTCCGGCAACGGGGCAGAGAACATTGGGGGGGGCATTTACCATGGCAATGATATTGGGTTAGTGGAGAATGCCACCTTCAGTGAAAATTCGTCGGCGACCGGACAAGGCGGAGGTGTCGCCAACAACGGACAAGGCAGTTTAACTCTTCGTCATTGCACCATCGCAGGGAATGTCGGGGCCGGAGTCTTCAGTGCCGACAATGCCAAGCTGACGCTGGATCACAGCATCATTTCAGGGAACTTCGATCTTAATAACGATCCATTCGACCTTCAGGGAAGTTACACCGCCATTGGAGCCAATCTGGTTCGCAGCCCAAGCGGGAACAGCCTGCTAAGTGGACCAGCTCCGCTTCGTAGTGACCCGTTACTTGGCAGTATCAGATCCGGTGTTATTCCATTGCTGGTGGGGTCACCTGCGATTGACGGTGGCGTAGTCACGGAGAACATACCAGGCACTGATCAGGTGCGCTCATCTCGACCCTTTGGGCCTGCGCCAGACTTGGGAGCCGTTGAATCGCGATTGAGTGCCGACGTCGACCTACTTTGGTTGACCACCAGTGCCGGTTCCCTAAGTCCTCAATTCGAGACTTCCACGACAAGTTACACCTGTCTCTTATACACATCTCCGAGCCCACGAGCCCTCTCTACA
>CAJXVR010000512.1 GCA_913061285.1 uncultured Verrucomicrobiota bacterium
GAGATGTAGAGAGGTCTCGTGGGCTCGGAGATGTGTATAAGAGACAGCTTTAGCAAAGTGGGCTCGAGCTTCTTGTTCAGGATCTTGTCCGTCGGGCTGCCGGCTCATTTCGTAGGCGATTAAGAAACTATGAATGGCCCCATGGTCCCAGTCTGCGTCGAGAGCGAGGGCGCGGTCGATCAGCGCTTCCATTTGAGGGATTTCACTGATCAGGTAGGGATCATCCTTGCCGAGGGAGATCGCTGAGGCCCAGGCGGCAGCCGTCCAATAAATGGGTTCGATGAGTTCGTGGTCGAGTTTTGCCGCCGCTGTTTGAGGATTCATCTCGAGTGCCACCTTGAAACCGGGTTCGGTGAGCTCGAGGCGATTCATTCCGTGATCGCGAGCCCGAAGAAAGAGCTTTTTGGCTCGCTCACGCATCGCCTCTGCTCGTTCATAGTCGTCGAATTCGATGTAATCCGCTTCCAATTGGACGAAGCCGTAGGCGTATTGCGTGAAATAGGCTGCGGCTGCCGTTCTGAGTCGGGCATGCTCGGGGGTTTCGGCGAGGACGGATTCGACTAATTTGAGAGTGAACGGTACGGCGTCTTTGACCAGCTCTGGATCGTTGTCGGAGGCAAAGGTCGTGCCACTGCCAGCCAAAGCGTTGCCGATCTGGTTTGCCGCGATCTTCTTCATCGAGCAGCCACCGGACAATGTGGCCAAGAAGAGGACCACGAAGGTGGGCGCAGAGGCTTTGATTCGTTTTATAAGTTGAGTCGTCACGATTTCGTCAATGAGAGAATAACGAGTTTCCGCTGGGGTCTAACGTTCTTTTCGTCTCTTTCTGTCAATTGATGGAAATCGCATTTCGATTCCCATTGGGCGGAGCGTCACATTCGCTGTGGCGGGACTATACTAGGCCAGTGTTGGCCTTCAACATCGAATCCGTAAACCAGCGAGAACGAATTTTCCTTTTTGGACGCTTGCTCGCGATCCGCTCTCGTCGCAGACTCCCGGTTCTTTATGTTAACGATATCTGGAATCAGCAAGGCCTACGGACCGAAAGAACTCCTTTCGGACGCCTCTTTGCAGGTTAACAAAGGCGATCGGATCGGTCTTGTCGGGCCGAATGGTGCCGGGAAAAGCACGCTTTTGAAGATGGTGCTGAGCCAGGTTGAGCCGGATTCCGGGACGATTCAGTTCCAGCGAGGGAGTGTGCTCGGATACCTCCCTCAGGAGATGGCCGATGTCGATGACGAGACGGTGATTGAATTGGCGACGGCTATTTCTGAGGAACACAAGAATCTGCGACGAATTGTGGTGTATGAGAGCATTAAGCCGGAAAGCTTAGGGCTCTCTATTGAGGATTGTCACCAGCGATTTCAGGAAATTGATGGCTATCGGCTTGAGGCTTCAGCGGCTAAGGTCCTCGTGGGCCTAGGGTTCAAGGAATCGGATTTTGCCCGTCCGGCCAGAGAATTGAGCGGAGGATGGATCATGCGTGCCCATTTGGCTCGACTGCTTGTCCAGGAGCCCGATTTATTGATGCTGGACGAACCGACGAATCACTTGGATCTTCCGTCCTTGAGGTGGTTGCAGGATCACTTGGAGCGCTATCGTGGGGCCATCTTTCTTATTTCCCATGATCGAGAATTTCTCAATCGAGTGGTGGATTCTATTGTTGATGTCGAACGTAGTGGCCTTCGGCGTTACCGTGGCAACTACGATGAGTTTCTCGTTGCGAAGGAAGCAGAAGAAGAGCAGGCACTTTCCGCCTATCAGAACCAACAGAAAGAAATCGACCGATTGATGCTATTCGTGAATCGATTTCGTGCCAAGAGCACGAAGGCGAAGCAGGCTCAGAGCAAGCTCAAGCAAGTGGAGCGGATGGAGAAGTTGGAGGCGCCTAAATCCGAAGATCGTTCCATTCAATTTTCGTTTCCACAGCCAAAACGAAGCGGACTTCGGGTCATCAACCTCAAGGACGTGTCTCATGCCTACGGGAAGCTGGAGGTTTATCGCGGGCTCGAGTTCGAAGTGGAGCGGGGACAATGCATCGGTTTAGTAGGGCCCAATGGTGCGGGAAAGACGACTCTCCTTAAACTGCTCGCTGGTGTTGAAGCGCTTCAAGCGGGAGAACGGAATTTGGGGCCTAATGTTGATTTGGGCTATTTCTCCCAGCATCGTGTCGAGACCTTAGACGAGAACAGCACAGTCATGGCTGAGGCGCTTCGTTCCGCCAAGGCCGTAACCGAGACCTATGCTCGGAGTGTCTTGGGATGTTTTATGTTCCGTGGTGACGATGTTTTCAAGCAGGTTAAAGTCCTGAGTGGAGGAGAAAAGAGTCGCTTGGCGCTCGTTAAACTGTTGCTTTGCCCACCCAATCTCTTGCTGATGGATGAGCCGACGACTCATCTCGATATCGATAGTGTGGAAGCCTTGGTTTTTGCTCTTAAGCAGTTTGAGGGGACCTTAATTTTTGTGAGCCACGATGTTCATTTTCTCCGTTCCCTCGCTGAGAGAGTCGTTCACGTTGAGGATGGGGTGCTTCAACATTACCACGGTGATTACGACTACTATGTTGAGAAATCGGCAGGGACCATGGAGGTTCGTAAGGAGTCTAAGACGCCCTCCAATCCCGCGCAGAATGCCCGAGGTGGTTCAGCGATCTCGTCCAAAGAGCGGCGCAGATTAGAGGCGCAAGAGCGCCAGAAGCGATCTAAGCTCTTGAAGGGGAAGCAAAGTAAGGTTGAACGCTTTGAGAAACAGATCATTGAGATCGAAAAGCGGCTTGCCGAATTAGCTGAAAAACTAGCCGATCCATCGGTTTATCGTGATCCAGAAGGGGCGAAAGCGCTACGCCAGGAAGAGAGTCGAAAGAAGGCCGAACTTGTTCACGTCAGCCAAGACTGGGAGATCGCCGTTGAGGAATACACGGCCGCCTCTGAGGCTTAGTTGACACTTTTAGCTGTGAGGCACTTATTTCCCTAGTGTGCTCAGGTAGCTGACGAGATCGACGAGTTTCTCTTCTCCCAGCAGGAGCCCGAGGCCATTCGGCATCAACGAAGTGCTCATTTTCTGTTTTTCGAAGACCTCGCTAAGTGGGATCTCTTGGATCTGTCCCAGCAGATTCTTAAGGGTCCAATGCGTTTCAGTCCTGCTTAGTACGATTCCCGTCAGCTCGTCCCCCGAATTGAGAGTAAGATTCCAACCTTCATAGTCAAAAGAGATGCCAGAACTCGGATTGAGAATGGCATCATAAAGAGCATCCTTGCCCAGTTTCTTGCCGATTTCTGAGAGCCCCGGTCCGATATCCTTACCCACGCCCTCGGCGACGTGACAGTTCACACAGCTGAACTCGGGCGAACGGAAAACGACTCGTCCTGACGAGGGGGTGCCGACTCTGGTCATCAATTCTGAAATGTCGAGCGACTGAGGTTCATTGGAAGCTTGCGTTGTATTTGGATCTGTCTCTTATACACATCTGACGCTGCC
>CAJXVR010000513.1 GCA_913061285.1 uncultured Verrucomicrobiota bacterium
TTCAAGCAGAAGACGGCATACGATATGTAGAGAGGTCTCGTTGGCTCGGAGATGTGTATAAGAGACAGGGCAAGAACGGAGCGTTCCAATTCAATTGCGCCCTCGACCGCCGGTTGTTTGATTTCACTGGCATTAGCCCAAACGCTCTCATGAATCAGTTGGCGACGGGCAAGTCCGACGAACTAGTCCTTGCTTGGATTCGCAAGTCCGCTCCCAAACAGAAGTCGGCACCTGAGATTGAAGCATGGTCTCAACTTGAAGCCAACCGTGCCCCAATGGACATCGAATCTCGTAAGTTTTTCAACACGCTACAAGAACAAGCCGCCCCAAAGCGGGATGATATAATGACCTGGTTTGACCTGCTAGATGTGGATGATTACGTTTCCTTTGGCGGGAAAGCGTAAACGCTCGCCTTAGGCTTCTGCCTCGCCAAGATTTTTGAGGTAGTCGAAGGAGAACAACCCGGTATTGTGACCGTCACCCCAGGTTGGACGCAGTGCGTAGCCTCCGACTTTTGATAGTGATTGTAGGTCGAACGAGGTCGTGCCAAGTGGTTTGGGAGAGTTCTTGTAAACATTCCCCATGATGTCCTTTTCTCCCTGACATCCCGCACAAGGACAGTGCCGTCGCAGGGCTTCCACTGAAATGAAGCTCTCGCTCTCATCATTCCATTTGATGGCTAGGGCGTTTCCAATCACTTGTATGTCGGCTGGTTGCATGAATAATTTAATCGATCGTCGGTTCTAAATTTCTAGCGTCTGCGGGTAATTGGTAAGCTTCTTCGGATTTCGCTCGGTCACGAGAACGACGTCTTCCAGTCGAACGCCTCCGATTCCCGGATAGTAGAGGCCTGGTTCTACGGTAACCACATGGCCCTTCGCAAGGGTATCCTGACTTAGACTTCCAATGCCAGGCCCTTCATGGATGTCTAGTCCAAGACCGTGCCCGGTGCCATGAAAGAAACCTTGCATGTGACCGTTCTTTCGCTCGGTTTCATAGCCTAGGTTTTGGAAGGTTTCCTGAACGGACTGATGAACGCTACGGGCATTCTTACCGTGCCTCACCTCACGAAAACCTGTTTTCTGCGCCTTGCCGACTGCTTCATACAAGCGTCGAACGGCTTCTGATGCTTGACCACGGACTACCGTTCTCGTGATATCGCCAAAATAGCCGGTGAGCTCAGAGCGCGGGAAGACATCAATGATGATTGGCTTATTGGCCTTCAGCGGCCCGTGGCCCCGCTCGTGGGGATCGCAAGCTTGTTCGCCTCCAGCCACGATCGTGTTGCACGGAATCCCTGAATGCTGACTGATAACCGTATGAATAGCCGCCCGGACCATCTCAGAGGTGAGCGGTTTTCCGGCGAATCGTAGGGCTTTGTTTTTTAAGATTTTCGATTCTCGAATCATACTGATGCCGGCATCCAGACCAAGCTGGGTGATTCTTAGAATCTCCCGAATCTTTTTTACTTCGTCGGGATGTTTGATGGCTCGTTCGGGAAACGGATTGCCAATCGTTAAGGCAGGGGAGTGATCGAGCGATTGGATCGACTGAGCGAATCCGAGGGGGAAGGTTGTCGGTACTGTGGCCCGCTTGATTCGCAGCTTTCTCAGGAGTACGGCCGCGATATGCCCCAGGTCAGGGGCTCTCACACCATCTTCAATCGCCTTGTCTCTCAGCCTGCTTAGGGAATGGACGCTCGCCTGAGGACATGATTTCGTGGCGCGGTCAATCTCGAGATCACTGAGAACAAGATGGGACACGCCATTCTTTCGAACGAGAATGAATGGATCAGGCACGAAGAGCTTCGAGCCGTAGAGCATGTTAGCATCCCGTTCGCTGTCAGCGATGATGAGAAGGGTTTCGGATTTCATTAGATTGTTGGAAAGAGGGTCGCCTTGGCGAAGCGCACTACGACGGCCTACTGAATGTAATTCGCAGCAAGGAAATAAAGTCTTCCTGCCTGAAGTCTTGGAAGCGCGATTCCTAGATCCAATTCGATGCGAGCTTTACTTGCTTGTCCGAGCAAGCGGAATAGATTCCCAAAGCTGAAGGGGAGTTTGTATTCGACTAAATCGAATTCGGAGCGGTCGATGAGCATTCCCATGCGCGTGATCGCCTTATCGAAATTGCCAAGTTCGTCGACAAATCCCAATTCAAACGCTTGCTTCCCGGATAAAATCCTCCCATCGGCATAGTCTTCCCAATCATCGACGAGCGACTTGCTCTCTCCGTTGTTCTGGGCTAGAGAATAGGCTCGTCCCTCCTGAACCACTTCTTTGAAACGGTCAAAGGTTTCATCGATCATGTCCTGAACCATGGCTTTTGCTTCAGGAAGGACTTCGTCAGGTGCTTTTTCACCGCTTAGCATGTCTTTAAACCGACCACTTTTGTAGACCTGGGGTTGAATCCCAACCTTGTCCATGAATCCTCGGTAGTTGTAGCTATGAAGAATCACACCGATACTTCCAGTGATCGTGAGTTCATTGGCCACAATCCAGTGGCAAGGAGCCGCGACGTAGTAACCTCCTGAGGCGGCCAGACCTGACATCGAGGCAACGATCGGTTTGCCAGTGACTTCTTGAAACGATTGAAGTTCTCGATAAATGTCGTCGGATGCTAAGACTTCACCCCCGGGAGAATCGATTTTCAAGAGAACTCCTTTGATCGAGTCATCATCTGCAATCAGCGCGAGCTGCTCCTTGATCGAATCTACCATCGTCATTCCGCTGGGATCGACCGCGAGGTTAGAAATGAGGCCGGCGACCTCAATGATCGCAACCCGATCTTCCGACGAAGATTCTTCAACGACAAACTCTTCCCAGAACCCCTGGTTCTTGGCTCCTGACATCGCGATTCCGGCACCAGCGGTTCCAAGAATTCCAAGCCAGGTAAGCCCCAAGAGTCCTGTCAGAATGAGGCACAGGAAAATCCATCCGCATCCCCCTGATCGTCTCGCAGGCTGCTGGCCCGCACTGGATCCGGTGGCTCGACGGATTTTATAAGGGTTTGAAGACGCATCGCTTTCCATTGATGAAAGCCTATCGCTGGGTTATATCGTGAGCAAGCGCTTTAGAACGTGTGAGAGTGTCTTTAACTTGAATGAGGCGGAAATTGGGAAACGATCGACGATGAAAACAACGAGCACAATCGGAATCGGAGCCATACTAAGTCTTGCTCTCGGAGCAGGATTGCTGGCGGCAGAACATGAACCGGCCGTCAAGGAGCGTTCCACAGCCGTGACCGAACATCGCTACGTATTTAAAGAGATTCATGATCGGGACGGGATAGGGAAATTCTATCACGGCCGCGAGATTGCCCATGTCATGGGGCATCTAGGAGCAGGGTGGCTCGAGCGTTCTTCGCGAGAAGTGGAGGAAGAACCAGAGAAACTAATGGATGCGCTCAAACTGACAAAGGGGATGGCGGTCGCCGATATTGGGGCTGTCTCTTATACACATCTGACGCTGC
>CAJXVR010000514.1 GCA_913061285.1 uncultured Verrucomicrobiota bacterium
CGAGATGTAGAGAGGTCTCGTGGGCTCGGAGATGTGTATAAGAGACAGTTTCTATCCAGTCGGAAAAGTCGCCATCTGTGTCCGCCACGGTGGACCAATTGGAAGCCTGGATCTCAGAAATAAGCAACGCTGGCCGTTCAATCGAATCGGCGAGGTAATCAGGCTTCAACCAAAGGACGGCGCCGATCAATAGGCCTAAGCCCACGGCGAATACCGTTGGAGGGATACGAATACCGCGAGGCGGAGGTGGCGATGAATAGTCAGCCATCTCAAAGCTCCACCATCTCGACTCCGACGACATACTTGGACATCCTCGTCACCCGAAAGGGAAAGAAATTCATAATCCCGTCATTCAGTTCTGAAATGGATCCTGCATATTTCAATTCCATGACCGTGCTTCCTTCCAAGGGACGACGAACAATAAAGAGGTTGTCTCTTTTTCCGATCCGGTAAAACTCCAATGCGGTATCAATTGTGATGCGATAGGTTCGGTCCGCTGAAAGAAAATACTTTCGGTGATATCGATTCACCAAGGTCGGGGTGACATAGCTCAGTTCGCGCATGACGCCGTCGCCCAAATTGCTGCTACTGAAAACGTCATCTAGCGAGGCGACATTAAACCCCTCACCAATGTCAAAATCCGACAGCCGATGAGAATCCTTAGTCCCAACCATGCCACGCTTGATCTTATACTCGAGGACAGGACGCGTTGCTGTTCCAAACAAATCTCCATACCAACGAATACGAATCTTCGTTCGATTGGCAACGCCATCAAGGTTCTGAAAATAGTTTCCTAGGGACGGCGTATCAAAATAGATATTGTTGATGTAGCGAGGCGGGAAAGCTTCGCGAAAAAAGGCAGGACAGCGCAAGACCCACGACTCAATCTCAGCCGCCGGAAGATCAACAATGTGATACTTTCGTTCGAAGCGAAAATCGAAGTCCGAAGCAAGATCGAGCGGCATAGGTCAACACTCTCACGTGCTAGGCACCAATGCCTCGATCATCAACCAGGCTAATCTTCATCCCCTCATTGAGATCCCGCAAACGACGAACGCAGGTATTCACCTTTGTCGACGATTGAAACTGGGCTTGAAACGAGGCTTCCACCAGTTTCTCCGTCTCATCAAATCGCCGCAAGCGGACATTCAGGGCGTGTTTTCCAATGATCTCTAGTACCCGTGGAAGGGCCAACTCATCACTTCGAATCCCCGAAACCGTCAAATACAGATTTGCCTCAGGCTCCTTATCTCGCACAAAGCTTCGTGCAGATAAAACACCCGCCATAACGACAAAGCCGATAATCGTAATCACCGCCTGGTTCGCGCCCATTCCCAAGCCAACGGCAATCGCCAGAAAGAGATAGCTCAACTCCTCAGGTTCCTTGATTGCGGCACGAAATCGAATAATCGACAAAGCACCTACCAACCCCAGTGATAAGGCAAGCGACGACTTAACAATTGTGATGATCAACATTGTTGTCATCGACAAGAGCACAAAATTCCGCCCAAACAACTCCCGATTTGAAAGAGAGGTCCCGAACTTCACATAGACCCGGCTGAGAATAAACGACAAAAGAGCAGCGAGCAGAAAATTGACAATAAAGCCCACCACGCTGACCTCAGCGTTCTGGGCAGCGAAATATTCAAGGAGTGTTTGATTCTTATCCATTCGATTTCTTCATGCCTTCCAAGCAATTCAACCAGGATCGACAGGCGCTACAAGTTTAGTTCAAAGACGAGAACGACTACCAAAACGTTACATTTCAGAAACGACACGAGTGCGATCTCGAAACAATTAACGCTGAAGGCCCGAGAATCAAGCCTCAAGCCTGGGCAATTCTAGAATAGGGCAAGACCGCCATTGACGTGAATATTCTGACCGGTGACGAACGAAGAACTCTCGCTTGCCAAATAGACGACCGTCGAAGCCAGATCTTGAGGAACCCCCCAACGCCCCACAGGTACGGTTGGCAGATAGGCATCCTTCCACTCTTGCGGCTCCTTTTCATGCCGCTCCACAGGAATCCAGCCCGGAGAAATCATATTCACAGTGATCCCAAACGGGGCCAACTCCCTCGCCATACTTCGAGACCAGCCGTTTTGTCCCCCTTTCGCTGCAACATAGGCACTGAAATTTGGGACCCCCAAATGCAAAACTTCTGAACCGATATTGATGATTCGTCCAAAATTCTTTTTCTTCATCGCCGGCAAGCAGGCTCGAGACAGCAAGAAGGGACTCTTGATAAAGAAATCGAGCATCGATTGATAAAATTCCCAACTATACTCTTCGATTGGCATGTGAGGTTGATCACAGGTCGCATTCACAACCAGGACGTCGACCTCTCCGAGCTGAGCTGCAATCTCAGCATGTATCCGGTTCACATCTCCCTCAACCGTCACATCACCTCTCACCAACATCCCATCGCCGCCCGCACCTCGCAGCTCTGCAAGAGCCTCTTCAGCCTTAGACTGATCATGACAATAGTTAATGGCCACTTTGGCTCCAGCCTCGGCTAAAGACCGCGCCATAGAGCGACCAAGCCCCTTGCTACTTCCAGTAACCAAGGCAACATGCCCCTCAAGAGAAAACGAACCCTTACTATTCATTCTATTTCAAACACCAATTTATCGAAGCAAAGACTAAAGCCTGTCATTAAGAAGCCGCTTAGGCCAGAATTTCCTTCGTCACAGGACCATACACCACGACCAATTCCAGATTTCGCAAACTAAGGTGAAGGGCTTAAAACATATGATCTTTGCCATAGCCGATGAAGCACCATGACAAGTGCCAACGGGCACGCATCTCAGATCCAAATTCCTCACTTGACTCACCCTAACCCCGTTCTCTTGAGTCACTACCGCTTCTGAATCACCGAAAAATAAGCAGGTCCCGCTTCGTGATGATCAGGAAGAAGCTGCCATCCAAACTCCGTCTCGGCACCTAGCGGCGATTGATACCGCACCAAGGCGGCCAATTCTCCCTTCCGCTTCAGTAACCGTCTGATAACCCCGTCATTTTCCTCGGGTGAAAGACTACAAGTCGCGTAAACAATCCGCCCGCCAGATCTCACCGCGAGAAGCGCTGAACAAAGAATGGCGTATTGCCGTCGGGCTAATTGTTTGGTTCTGGAGGGAGTCCACCGATCGAGCTCCGCGGGGCGGCGAATTAAGTGGGCCTCAGCGGAACATGGCGCATCGACGAGAACACGATCGAAGCCCCCTTCATGAATCAATCCCACTTTCGCACCGTCCCAACCTTTCACATCAACGCGATTGAGAAACTCTGCCGGTAGAAACTCTTGAAAAACTGCCAGCAACTTGAATCGTCTCGACCGAGAAAGCTCATTGGCAACGAGGCGTCCCCCGTCACGGAGAGCCTCTGCCAAGATCAAGGCCTTTCCCCCTGGTGCCTGTCTCTTATACACATCTCCGAGCCCACGAGACCTCTCTACATCTCG
>CAJXVR010000515.1 GCA_913061285.1 uncultured Verrucomicrobiota bacterium
CAGTGATACACAACCTCCCTTCCAAGCGGTTTAATTCGAGCCATCCTCATGACCCCAAAAAAGTATCTCAACTTCTTTTTTAAGTCAATATACTTTGAACCTGTCCCCGTTCCTGTCCCCCTCTCGAGCCTGGTTGCGGCAGCAGATTTCTCGAGGCCAAAACTAGCCCGCCACGATCGGCTAACTGGCAGGGAACAAGACCCATGATATTCTCTACCACTAAAAACCACCAAAACCCAATCAGGAGAATAAAAAGCCACTATCTACCATTATTTACCACCACGAGGGTTCGATTCCCTTCACCCGCTCCATTGATTATCAACGACTTACGCAAGAGTGCAGGAAAAGTGCAGGAGGTTTCGGCCATTGAGGACGCTGCTTGCTTCACGGATTCGAAATCGCTACATTGACTAAGTGAGCGTTATCGATCAGATCAAAACCCTTTCTCCGTCTGAAGCGGTCAGGGCTATGGAAGCGCTCTGGGAACAGTTGCGTAACAGCGAGATAGAACCGGAGTCTCCCGACTGGCATCGCGAAGAACTGGAATGCCGTGACCAAATGATCCAAAAGGGCGAAGCGCATTTCACTCCGTGGGACGAGGCTAGAGAACGAGTTCGAAACCGAGTTCAATGAAGGTCGAGATACTCAGCATTGCTGAGGACGACCTTGTCGATGGACATGGCTTCTACGAGCGGCAGGAGCCTGGAGTCGGAAAGTATTTCCTCGATACGCTGTTCGCAGAAATCGATTCTCTCAAAATCTACGCAGGAACGCACAAGAGAAAGTGGGGCAAATTCCGCATGCTTTCGAGACGATTTCCATTTGGTGTATTCTACACGATCGAGAAAGACACCGTTTATGTCATTGCCGTGCTCGACCTTCGAAGACACCCATCTTATTTGCGTCGAAAGCTGCAAAGGTAGTATCAAAAAAAGTTCACCTTGATTGCGAAGTGACCTTCACCCAAAAACCTGAACAAGACAGAGCTAGAGGAAATCGGTTAAGTTGCCCAGGAAAAGACAGGACAGCAATGAAGCAGAAGCGGTATAGCAACGAGCAAATCATCAGACCCTTTCGCCAAATGGTTCTCCGACTACCGTTTTGTGTGGCGCTCATCTCAGGAACTCTGACCTTCAATCAAAGCGAATCAGAAGCCGAGGAACTCACAGATCCGGCTACGCCAGCTTATGAGCGGGTTAAAGATTGGCCAATCCTTCCTGAAGAGTATGTCCTGGGAAATCCAACGGGCCTTGATATCGACTCCGAAGGAAACCTCTGGGTCTTCCATCGAGGATCTAGGAGGTTTACCTTCCCTATGCCCCAAAAAAGAATCCCCACAAACACCGTTACGAAAATCGACAGTGAAAGCGGGCGGATCCTGAACGCCTGGGGAAAAGATCTCTTCATCATGCCTCATGGATTGGCGATCGACGGAAGCGATAACGTCTGGGTCACGGATGTCGGCCTGCATCAGGTGTTCAAATTCGATTCTGACGGGACCTTACTCATGACACTTGGAGAAGCCGGTGTCTCGGGACAGGATGCAACCCATTTCAAGCTTCCGACTGATGTGGCGGTCGCATCAGACGGTACGTTCTACATCGCCGATGGATACGGTAATAGCAGGGTGGCAACGTTTTCGGCTGCTGGACTGTTTCTCGGAGATTGGGGATCCAGAGGGAGAGGTCGAAATGAGCTCCGAACGCCTCACGGTATCGATCTAGACAAAGACGGAAACGTGTATCTTGCCGATCGAGAGAACAATCGGGTCAAGAAGTTCGACTCGAAAGGGACTTTGATTTCAATGTGGGAGAATAAGGAAGCAGATCAACTTTACTCCATCTCCGTTGCCCTAGACCAAGAACATCTTTTTGCTATCGACTACGACAAAGATGAAGACGGCCAAATTCTGGGATCGGATATTCTACGGCTTGATTTGAATTTGAAGCTACAAATCAGATTCGGAAGAAGTGGCGCCTACGAGGGAGAGATTTCAAGATATCATGACATTGCAGTCGATACCGCAGGCAACATATACGTAGGAGATATATTGGGAAACTCGGTTCAGAAGTTCAGCCCCACCCGGTAAAGCTGGGTCCAATCAAGAACACCACAATGGACCCCAATGTCCCACTACCACGACGAGGGTTCGATATGATCTCCCGATCCCCGCAGTTAGATTTCCCGGTTTAAGGGATTGATCACTACTGCGATTCGCAGTCCCTTCACCCGCTCCATTGATAATCTACGACTTACAAGAGCTTTCCGGCTAAATCCCCAATCCTTAATCAGTAGCGGATCACTCTCAGTTTGGCCCCAAAGTCATGTCATGAATCTGAGAAAGCGAATTCCAATTCCCCCAGCGATTTCGCTTATAATAACGGTAATAGAGACGCTTGAGTCGAGATGAAGTGTCTGCATCGGGAATAAACACTTGAAAGGCCCCTTCCTTGAGCTTGGACACCGCTTCCTTGCCCTTCCCTTTTTCAATCTTTTTAGCAATCACACCTTGAGCGCCTTTGACGCTCGTTTTCTCCACAGTTAGAAACAACGAGTTTGTCCCTCCTGGATAGACCTCATACCAGATAATGTCTTCCACCCCTTTCCAAATTCTACGGCCCGGATCGGGGTTGGCGTTATATTCCATATAGAACTGCCGTGTGACTTTGGACTCGTCAATTGGTAACCCGGCCAGCTGATCAATCTTATTGGCAAATTCAGCAATCTTATTGGATTTCTTACCGCATCCTAAAAGAAGGAAAACCCCGGTACAAACGAGCACCCAAAGAAATTGGATTCCCCTCCTTCTGAGACAATTGTCGCTGGAATTCTTATTGGATAACACCATATAAACCTTAATTCAGACTTCTCGTCGCTGGCGGCTCGATCGAGTTCAAGAAATTCACACGACCTTAGGCTTGGCCAGCGAATCCCTATTGCTTGATCTGCAATCTAGCCCAAACCGGTTTGTGGTCAGACAAGGGAGTCTCCATTTCAATGATCTGGCCGCTGACAGCCGTTAGTTTCTCCGGGTTGTAGATAATGTGATCGATGACCTTCCCGCTCCCTTCGTCTTCGGCTTTGAACGCATTGTGTGTATAGAGTTTCGTCACGTCGACACCCAGTTCTTTCCAGCTAACGTCTAGTCCGATCTCGACGAACATTTCGTAGTATTGGCTGCGTTCGCCGACCTTGGACGGGATAAAGTTGAAATCGCCCATGACAACCGAGATCTCCTGTTCCTGTTTCGTCTTCAAATGACGAACGAAGGCGGTGACCTTTCCAGTCGTCTCATCAATATGCGCCTGATCTCGCCAACCAAAGGGGAAGTGCACTGAGTAGAGTACAATCTCGTGTCCATCGATTTTGGTTTTTGCCCGCGTCGCCGTATGCAGGGTATCGGCCATCAGAATCTCGTCGTAACCGTACAAGGGCTGTCTCTT
>CAJXVR010000516.1 GCA_913061285.1 uncultured Verrucomicrobiota bacterium
GATGTAGAGAGGTCTCGTGGGCTCGGAGATGTGTATAAGAGACAGTCCCAGAAGGGCTTTCCAAAGAGGGCATTCGAAACGATTGTAGTTTTCTACGCCAATCAGCTGGCCCTCAAAACTTGGCCGATCCACCGTGTTTCTAAGGGAATAGAGGATAACCTCCTCATTCGAGAAGGCATTGCGGTTTAGTAAGCGGGCTGCTTTGGCAATGGGGCGACTAAGCGGGGGGAGGAGCTCGTTGAAGAGTGCCGCCTCAAAGTTCTCGTCTTCGATTTGCTTCTCCGCGCAGAAACGCTCTGCAAATGTGGGTTCTAGTCTCATATCCCTCAGTCCTTTCCCGATATGGCTGCGTTGCCATCTAAAACAGTAGACGGAGGCTTGATTCGAAAGGTTACTGACTGTGGTCGCTCTTCTCGGGAAACTGCCCATCCGCATTTCTGACTCGGAAAAGGAGTTCAGGGGTTGGACCGCCAATGTCCCACTGGCAGCGCTAGGGTGGAGCTCTGCTTATGGAAGATGAATCTGTTGGAGAGGGAAGTGCTCCGGTATTCGAAATTAGGTTTGTAGAAAAAGCGGCCGAATGGATTCTCTTTAAGCAAGAACCCTTCGTTCCTTTTGATCTTCGTTTCAAGGATCCCGAACCGGGGAAGTGGGGGGCGGTAAGCTACGCCCAGTTTGTGGGGAGAAAAACCGGCGGCTTAATCCGTGTTTTGGAGTCTGGGAAGCCGCCCCAGACGCTTTGTTTTACGGTCGAACAGCTCTAGAGGAGAGCCCTGCTAATTGAACCCCTCTGTCTGTTTCAAAATCGTTTCGGGACGAACTCGAACCCGCCAATTAGAAGTGGCTGCGATCCAGGTGATCTGACCGGTCTTATTGGCGATGAGGACCGCTGGGCGAGCGATGTCGTTACCGGTGATTCCTGCACCCTGATGGCGAAATCCAAAGAGGTCGATCACAGTGAGTTCAGGATCAGCGAGGAGATGAAAATTGAATCGTTTCTTCTTCGCCAGGCGTCGATTGTCATCGACGGAATCGGCGCTCACGACGACAATTTCGGTGTTTCGTTCGGCTAACGTTTGGTTGATGGACTGCAAACCTTGCAGTTCTGAAACGCAAAATGGTCACCAATGCCCGCGATAGAAGACGAGAACGATATTCTTTTCCGCGAGATCACTGCTAAGAAAGGCGTTGCCATGTTGGTCCGTGGCTGCGAATTCAGGAAGCTGTTTCAAACGCGCTGTTTCCTGGCTCGTCTCGGGAAGCTGATAGGACATCGAGTTAATATAGAAGAGGAAAAGACTGGTGAACGAAAGGGAGAATAGGGCTCCAAACAAGGCGAATCCGCAGCGAATACGACGAGCGCGATTGCGAAAGGAGTAGGCAATCCCTTTCAGCGAAACATAGCAACCGAGGAGAGCCAAAGGAACGTTGAGCCATGGCGTATCTCTAAGAAACGGAAAAGGAGCAAAGACGAGGAAATAGGAAACGATCCCGGCAACGCTTATGATCGGCCCGGCAATGATCCAAGCGAAGGCGTTTTTGGGCCGGCTCGAATTTTGAGGTTGTTCCGTTCTTGTACTCAAAACGATTGGAAGAGCCTGGCCGCTGAGCCTATCAACTTCAAGGAGTTTCTCGTGCTGGCAGTGTCTTGGCATTTCTTCGATCAGTGTTGTAAAAGTGCGTGCTTTTCCCAAGTCGCGAGATTGACATATGTCGCCTTTTTGGTTAACGATTAGCGTTGTGAGGGGGCTACAGTTTCGTGCTTATCGACGGGTCTTGTCGACTTTTTGTTCATTTCTATTCTTCTCGTTCTTCGTTTGCCTTTTTCTTCTTGGTGGTCGGGTGTCCTCGCTGGCTCAAGAGTTTGCGATTCGGAACGTCTCGTTGCCGGATTCAACCGGGCTTCAACTCGAAATCGACTTGGTTCCGGGTTTTTATGCCGTGCTGTCTGCGACATCATCGATTGATAAACCCTTTGGCAGTATCGCCATTTCGATGGGAAATTCGTTTATCTTGTCGAGGAACGAATCGATAGGGTTTTATCGGGTCCACTGGATCGCCTTGGATGCGGCCGAAGATCAGGACAGTGACGGCATTTCGGATGTGTTTGAGTTGCTTTTTGGTTTGGACCCCTTTGATGGGCTTGATGCTAACTTGGATCCTGACGGGGATGGGGCCGATAACTTAGCCGAGTTTCTAAAGGGCACGGATCCCAATACCCCGGATCAGCTCACTTCCGTTGTCTCTTCGTCGCCCGCTCCAGGGGAGGCTGATGTAGCGATCACACGGGAGACAATCATCCGTTTTTCAGATCCGCTTGATGTCTCGTCGACGACGTCCGCGAATGCTGTGCAAGCCTTCTTCGGAGGAACAAGACTTTCTGGCAGATTACATCGATCGGCGGATGCTCGTTCATTGACCTTGTTTTACGATGATGTGCTTCCCTCGAGCGCAAGGGTGAGAATCGTTTTGGACGGTGGGCAGTTGCTTGATGCCAGTGGCTTGTTTGTTGATGTTGATGGCGACGGTGTGCCTGGTGGTGTCATGGAATTTGACTATGATACCTTGGGACTAACGAGCGTTGCCGGGACCGCTGTATGCGGACGAGTGTTCGCCTCTGAGTTGGTGACCTCCGTTGAAGGGGTGATGAGCGTCAATCAACCACTTGAAGGGGTTCGAATAACGGTGGATGGTCTCGAGAATGAATTGTTTGCTGTAACCGATCAAAACGGCAATTTCCGGCTCGATAGTGCGCCCGCTGGGCGCTTTTTTGTGCACATTGATGGGCGGAGTGCGACGACCGCGCTACCCGACGGTGCCTATTATCCTTTCGTCGGTAAAACCTGGGAGTCTGAAGCGGGGATTGAAGTCAACGTAGGGGAAATCTTTCTTCCGCTTGTCCGCGGCGGGACACTTCGGTCGGTGAGCGATGTCGATGAAACGATGGTGGGCTTTGCTCCCGCTGTAGTCGACGAGTTTCCAGAGTTTGCCGAAGTCGCTCTCAGGGTGCCACCCGGAGCCTTGTTTGACGATTCAGGAGAGGCGGGAGGCATGGTTGGGATCGCTCCGGTTGATCCCGCTCGACTCCCTGGTCCGCTCCCGGACGGATTGGCCTTTCCATTGGTGATCACCGTACAAACGGATGGAGCAACCAATTTCGACCAACCAGTGCCCGTGTGTTTTCCAAATCTGCCTGATCCAGAAACGGGACTCCCGCTACTTCCCGGAGAACGTTCCGGATTGTGGAGTTTTAATCATGATACCGGCGCCTGGGAAGTGGTGGGATCGATGACGGTGAGTCTTGACGGAACGCTTGTTTGCTCTGATCCAGGCTCGGGGATCCTCGCGCCAGGGTGGCATAGCACGAGGCGGGGGACTCAAGGAGGGGGCGGATCGATTGTGCGACGACGGGGCGGGGC
>CAJXVR010000517.1 GCA_913061285.1 uncultured Verrucomicrobiota bacterium
GTCAGATGTGTATAAGAGACAGGAACTACACCCGCGCTTGAAGGAGTTGGGAATTCTAGTGTCGACTCGACTTGTTTGGCAACGATTGATTCTATTGGGATTGCTTTCGTGGAGGGAAAGCAATTTTCGAGCAGCGGCCGAGGTGGATTGACTAGAAGCGAACCAAGGCTTCAAGTTCAGCAACTCGGGCGTCGATCGCGTCGCGGGTGGCTTCGGTAGTTGCATTGAGTCCAAAGCCTTCGCAGCAGAAGGAGGCGGTGACGCTACCGTGGATGATGGCTTTGCGGAAGTTGTCTTCGATGTCGCCACCGGCGGCAGCAAGGTAGCCGATAAGGCCGCCAACAAAGGAGTCTCCTGCGCCCGTAGGGTCTGTCAATTTGGTGAGTGGGAAGGCCGGGGCGATGAAGAGCCCCTTAGGCGTTGAGAGGATAGCGCCGTGTTCGCCTTTTTTGACGATGACGTATTTGGGGCCGAGATCGTGAATCTGTTTGAGAGCAACGACGACGTTGTCTTCCTCGGTGAGTTGGCGTGCTTCGGAATCGTTGAGCACGAGGCAGTCGATTTCTTTGAGCAAGGCGAGAAGCTCGTCACGGGCGATGTTTAACCAAAGATCCATTGTGTCAGCGATGACGAATCGGCTGTTCTTCGTCTGGCTGAGAATGTGGCGTTGAAGCTTGGGCTCGCAGTTCGCGAGCAGGATATATTGTTTTTCTTGAAGACCGGTCGGAATCGCCGGAAGCCAGCCCTCGATTACGCCAAGCACGGTTTCTAGGGTTTGCCGGTTGTTCATGTTGACTTCGTACTCGCCTTCCCAGAAGAAGGTTTGTCCTTCTTTGCGCTCGAGTCCCTCGAGATCAATGCCGTGTTTCTTGTAGAGTGAAATGTAGTCTTCAGGGAAATCGCTGCCGACCACACCGACGATGCTGACTGGGGAGAAGAAACTGGCTGCTACGGCAGCGTGGCTAGCGGATCCTCCGAGGAGTCGGGGGTTTTCGCTGTAGGGAGTTTTGATGGAATCTAGGGCTGTGGTGCCGACGACGAGTACGCTCATTTTATTAAAGTGTGGATTCGGTGGGTGGTTCTTTTCCGCGCCGAAATCGGGTTTAGGACGGTAAAGTCTTACGGATTGCCTGACAAGCTCTGTCTGGATGCTCGTGATTGAGGATATCTGAAACGATACAAACCCGTTTGGCCCCGGCTGCGAGGACCTCTGGGAGCGTTTTCGAATTGATGCCACCTATGGCAAACCAAGGGATTGCTACATTGGCAGCGGCCCAGCGGACGTAGTCTAGCGTGACGGGCTGTGCCGTTGGTTTTGTGCCAGTAGCGTAGACAGGGCCGATCGCGACGTAATCGGCTTCTGTGGCGATCGCTCGTTTACATTGATCGGGTGTGTGGGTGCTTAGGCCTAGCAGGGGACGTGGGCTTTCCGGAAACAGATCCGAGATATGTGTGTGGCCAGCGTCAAAAAAGTCTTCCTGACCAAGGTGGACGAATGGAGTGCGTTGTTTTGTGGCGATGTCGCAGAAATCATTGACTACGAAATGGACCCCTTCCGCTTCGGTAATCGTTGAGATCGCTTCTGCAGCGGATTGAATCTCGTCTTGAGTCCAGTCTTTCGCCCGGAGTTGAATGATGTCGCTGCCCCCGGCACAGAGCTGTCGAGCGAGTTCGGTAGGTGCTCGGCCGTTCAGGTAGGCCCCATCGACAAAGGTATAGAGGCGGCAGTCAGCCAAAAGGCGTTTTGTGGCCATCGGTCTCTATGCCTCGGTGACGTTATTGTGAATGAATCGAGCGTCCGATCTATCCGGCGTTCTTGTTTTCCAACAACTCACGCCCAGCGCCACCTAAGAAGTTCTCAACGAAACTCGTCGAATAGACTCCGCGCTTAAAATCTGGATCTTGAAGGATCGCAAGTTGGAAGGGGATCGTTGTCTTCACACCTGTAATCATGAATTCGCTCAGAGCTCGAATCATGATGTTCATGGCCTCTGGACGGTCTTTGCCATAGGTGATGAGCTTTCCGATCATCGAATCGTAATAGGGAGGGATGTTATAACCCGCATAGGCATGAGACTCAAAGCGGACGCCCCGGCCGCCAGGGGCATAGAGCATTTCGATTCGACCCGGAGAAGGTCGGAACCCGTCGAAGGGGTCTTCGGCGTTGATACGGCACTCAATCGCATGACCAGAGGGACGAATATCGCCCTGGCTGATGCCAATGGGCTCTCCCATTGCGACCATGATCTGGAGTTTCACGAGATCGTAACCGGTGACTTCCTCCGTTACGGGGTGCTCCACCTGGATCCGTTTGTTGACTTCCAGAAAATAGAAATTGCCGTTCCCATCGACGATGAACTCGACCGTGCCGGCATTGGTGTATTGTGCCTGTTCACAGAGTTTCACCGCAGCTCGGGTGGTCTTTTTGCGGATATCTTTGAAAGGCTTGTCGTTCAACAGGGGCGAGGGTGACTCCTCAATGAGTTTTTGATTCCGCCGTTGGATGGAACAATCGCGCTCACCAAAATGAAGGACCTTGCCTTTGCCGTCGCCGAGGATTTGTACCTCAATGTGGTGCGGGTTCTCGATGAACTTTTCGATATAGACGTTGGAATTACCAAAGCACTTCTCGGCCTCGCCGCGGGCGGTATGGAAGGCTTTGATCAGCGAGATATCATTGTGTACGACTCTCATACCGCGGCCACCTCCACCGGCGACTGCTTTAATCATCACAGGATAGCCGATCTCTTTGGTGATCGCGAGGGCATCTTCTTCAGATTCGATGGCTCCAACTGAGCCGGGAGGAATCGGGACGCCGGCTTTTTTGGCTAGCTCGCGACTAACGGCCTTGTCTTCGAGCGAGTTCATCGCGGCGGCACTAGGGCCGATAAATCGGATATTGCAGCTTTCGCAAATTTCGGCGAAGTGGGCGTTCTCGGAGAGGAACCCGTATCCGGGATGGATCGCATCGACATCTGCGATTTCAGCCGCACTGATCAATCGGTCGATTCGCAGGTAACTCTCAGGGCTTGGTCCTTTTCCGATACAAATGGCCTCATCGGCCATTTGGACATGCATCGAATTGCGGTCGGCTTCCGAATAAGCAGCGACGGTGCGAATGTTGAGCTCGCGACAGGCTCGAATAATACGGACAGCGATTTCGCCGCGGTTGGCGACTAGAATCTTTTCAAACATGGGTAGAATAGACGGTGAGATACCGGAGCCCGGAGGGAAAGCGCAGGTAGGAGCCGGTACTACGTGCCATTAGAGAGGCTTGACTCGAAAGAGCTTTTGGCCGAATTCAACTGGTTTGGCGTTGTCAGCTAGAATCTCGGTGATGATGCCTTTGGTTTCGGCTTTAATCTCATTCATCACTTTCATCGCTTCGATG
>CAJXVR010000518.1 GCA_913061285.1 uncultured Verrucomicrobiota bacterium
CTCGTCGGCAGCGTCAGATGTGTATAAGAGACAGGAGCCAAAGTTTGGGGGGGGATTCCTTCCGTCGTACGGTCCCTCATGGAAATCGACCGCACTTCCGGGGACGAAGCCGAGACCAAAGCGCGGTGCGAGAATGGTGGAGGCATTCCCTGATTCGAAAACCGCGACGTAGACATGTGATCCATCGGGGCTCACTGCCATTGCCTTAGGGCGTTCTCCTTTGATGGGGATCGTTTGAAGATTCTCGTGAGTTTCAGGATCGTAGACAACAACGGAATTCTCGAAGGCGCACGACACATAGGCCCTCAACGGCGTTCCAGCAAAAACCACATCAGCGGGGCCATCGAGGGTTGGAATGACCGCGACGGTCTTGAAGGTATCAAGATTGATAACGTTGATCGAATCGGAAATATGACAGATCACCCATGCCTGGTTCTTCCCATAAAATCGAACTGTTACCGGGTCTAGACCGACCGGAATACTCCTGAGGAGTTTCGGGGTTTCGTCGGTGACGTCGTAAAGTTCGAGGCGAGCGGCGGGGAGGTTTGTGAGCCCGAGGATCTGACGCTCTGGATGAAAGTCGAGAGGATGGATCGGGGCCGTCTCCCAATTGACGAAATCAAGTTCCGCTTGTGCGCTTATTTCGGAAAATAAGACCAAGGCCAAGAGAAATCGAAATATGAACGATGGAAGCCCACTCTTAGGATTGTTGTGACGGCTAACTTGCTTTGTCATGATCTTGCGATGAGTGGATCAAAGGAATATCGGGTAGGGGCGTCTGACAGCGATTGGATTTTCGTTCTGCATACGAATTGGATAACTCGTTCACATCCCTCGGTTACCTCGTTTCGGAGGAGCGAGCCTTCGCCCTTTTCGTGGTGAAGGAGCCACTCTGGATGAGCCAAAGCCTGTCTCGGTACAAATCGTTGGGAATACAGATATGTTTAGCATTTATTGTGCCTAAATGAGAGATCTGGAATTCCAGAGCCAGGCACTTGATGGGGCGTTTTTTTTTTGAAATATGGGATCCTTTTTTCGGTCGCGAATTAATCCCTCAGGACCTATATCCCCAACGCTGAAAGCGAACCAGCGCTCCAAACAGCAGACGCCTGTATAATCGCTTTTACTGACCCGCGCAGACACAATTCAGGACATGAGCGTGTTTGTTCTCATTCTATCGGTGTTCGTGGGCTTGGGGGTAGGGCGGCTGGTTTTCGGGCTGTTCTTCGCCAATGCCGATGACTTCTGCGATTGTCTTCGCTTCTCGTTTACCCCAAATCTGTTATCGCTCTTCCGAGGAGAATACTGGGAGGATATTGCCAAATCGATGAAGCTGAGTTGCTATATGGTTTTGGTCATTGGATCGGGGGTCCTGACCTTTTTGGGCATGATCGAGCTGTTTTCCTAGCAGGAGGGGCTTGATCGGCAGGGCGAATTCTTGGCGGCCTCGCTGTGCCAACCGTAGATCTGGCTCTTTGGTCAGGAACTCTGTCTTACTCCTTGACCCGGCTCAGGCTAAACTTACCGCGGTCGAGTTTGGACGAGTAGGTAGCCTCAAACTCATCTCCCTCTATCTCACCCGAGAACTCAAAGGCCCCTCCTAGCAGTTTTCCAAGATTCTTTGTCCCCGAGAACGAGCTGATTGAGTTGCTTGTCTGAATCGGTGCTGTCACGTGATAGGTTCCTGAAAAAACACTCCACCGAGCCCAATAGTGAAAGTCGTAGTGTGCCGTCTCGGTTTCGGAGATAATGCATCGGAGTTTTCCCCTGTGTGCGTTGACCGCACTTAGCCAAGATCCTTCCCAGCGACCGAGGACGCCTTCTTGCGTCTCCGCTGTTTCGGAGATGCGCTTCCATTTCTGATTGTAAATGCTCGAGCAGCCGATGAGGAGCTGAGAGATAATTAAGGTATAGAGACCGAGGAGCAATTGCCGCTTCATCACGATGCTAAGTGTGCCGCCGGCGCCCACTTCGGTCCAGGCAAATAGGCGGGACGAAACGGATTCGAGAGCGAGTCGGTTTCAGGAGTCTCCGCCCTTGGTATCTGCATCCCTTAGTGGTCTTAGTTCGACGAGTTCCAGAGCTTGATCGACGCCCCGGATCGTGTGACGACCGTGCGATTTTTGGGAAATCTTGCAGGGGCCGAGTTGCTTGAGGAAGTCCGCGGGAACCAAGAGTTGGGTGCCAAGCGTTCGATTAAACCCTTCGATTCGGGAAGCGACGTTGACTGGATTCCCGATCACGGTGAATTCACAGCGTCCGTCCGATCCTATTTCACCCGCGATGACCTCGCCGAAATTGATCGCGATTCCCATTTCGAGCTTGTGAGGGGCGAGCGGTTTTTTGGTGCTTTCTAATAGTGTTAGGGCTGTCTGAACCGCTGCCGCGTGGGGATTCTTAGAGGTCCCATAGATGCCGAAGATTGCAAGAAAGCCATCGCCTAAGAACTTGTTAAGGACGCCGCCTTGTTCGGAGACCGTCTTGCTAACGGAATCAAAGACTTGGTTGAGGACGCTGACAACCTCACTCGGATCTCGTTTGTTTGAGAATTCTGTGAAGCCCCTGACATCCCCAAACATGATCACCGCTGAAACGGCCCTTGTGGGGATTTTACCTTCGTTGGTATTGATGATTTCCTGTGCGACTTCAGGTGAAAGGTAGCGTCCGAGGGTGCTTTTCAGTTGGGATTGCCTTACCGCTTCTTGAATCAGTTGGAGGAGCTGTTTTCGCACCCGGTAAGCTGCGAAGCTACATGCCACGCCGAGCGAAAGCAGAACGAGGATCTTCATGCTCGTGACCGACCAACTGAGGCTGGGAATGCGGCTTAGCAATTCAGGGGTGAGTTCAGGTGAGGTCTTGGCTGCCCATGCGTAGATGAGTCCGAATTCGAGAGCCGCGACGAGACCTGCGAAGAGTCCCATGAGCGGGCGCAATCTGAAGGCGGTGACGATCAGAACGAGGCCGTATGCCATCGGTGGCATCGAGCTCAGGGCATACTGAATGCCGTGCGCTTTGACATCGAAGAATATCGCGCTTGAAACCAATGTAACCTGAAGGAATGAATTCAAATAGCGAAGCCAGCTTGAGTAATAGCCCTTTTGTATAAGCACGAAAATACTGGCGAACGCTGGGATCATCACCATGACCAAATAGCTGATGTTTCGGACCAGTTGGGGAGACAGATCCTTGGTGGCGAAGATAAAGAGCAGATAGGTCGTGGTGATCAATCCTATCCAAACACCACAGGTAAACTTTTCTGCGTTTGCCTCCCTTTGAAGCATCTCGCTGTTGAGTAACTCTCTGATTTCTTCCCGGGCTTTCATGCGGCTTTCTCTCTGTCTCTTATACACATCTGACGCTGCCGACGAGCGATCTAGTGTAGATC
>CAJXVR010000519.1 GCA_913061285.1 uncultured Verrucomicrobiota bacterium
CTACACTAGATCGCTCGTCGGCAGCGTCAGATGTGTATAAGAGACAGTTATTGATCCCATGAAGAGAAAGCAAATCCACATATTCCAAGCCCAAGTAATCCATCGATTGATCGAAAGTTGCGAGAAATTCCGATTGGGTTTCGAAGGGCGCGACTTTGGTCTGCACGACCATTTTCTCACGCTCGAGTTTTGGCAACAGCCAGCCGAGCTGCATTTCGGAGGTGCCATAGCCACGGGCCGTTTCGATGTGATTGATTCCCAGTTCGAGAGCTCGATGGATGGTCGCTTCAAGATTCTCCTGATTCTTGCGAGGGATCTCTGAGGGAGCGACATCATCCCACTTGTGTTGGTAACGCATCCCGCCACAGGAAAACACAGGCATCTCTAGTTCCGTTCTTCCAAATCGCCGATAACGCATGCCTCCCGGTATGCCATGAAAGGGATTGTAAATCAATGCGGTGACACCAAAATCTCGATGGACAACACCCCGAAGATCCGAAGATCCGAAGATCCAAGGTACCAATCGCGAGATATCATCAGAAGGCATTCGCACACGCGATGAACTGTTTTATCTCCTTTACGACAGCGCGAACACTCCGCATCTTAGCGCAACCCAATATGAACGCTCTTACTCTTAGGATCTATCACAGTCACCTCCGCGGCTCTCTCAGAATCTTGGCAAACCGAGTGGGGCCAAATCTCCGCGACGGAGGTTGCTGGAAGATTCACGGCAAGGATCGAAAACGCACACCAACGAAGCAGCGTCGAACTCCCGGCCAAGCTTGGCCACCTGACCCATGCCCACACGATAGTCGATGGCGTCTCACAATCATTGGAGATCGATATCGATTCAACGAGCGAGACCATTTCCCTCCTCGTCCCCAAGACCGCACGCCCCCAAGAAACGCTGGATGTTTCCCTTGAAATCGGCGAGGAAACGTCCCAAGACCCGCACGGGAAAATTATCCTTTCATCCAAAGATGCCAATATCGTTGGGACCAAGGCAAAACTTGAGTCAAATCCGGGCAATTACCGCATTGGATTCTGGAGCGATGCGAACGACCGCGTCAACTGGAACTACAAGGCGAGCCGGCCCGGGATGTACGATGTCTACCTCACCTACAGCAAAGCAAGTGGCAGCAAAACGTCGATCCGCTTTACCGCCGCCCGATCCCAAACCACCACGACACTCTCTCCCACAGGATCGTGGTATCGATATCGCACCATCAAACTCGGAAAGGTTTATATTCCTCAGAGTGGAGCAACCGAACTGGGGGTCCATTGTCTCAAGATGGACGGAGGCGCCGTCATGAATCTCAAGACCATCACCCTCAAGCCAACAGGGGAAGGAAATCCGATCATGCAGGACATCGATGGCTCAATCACGCTTCACGCCAGCGACGCCACCATTCAGGGTGTGAAACTCCAGTACGAAACCCTCCCCCACAAGAATACAGTGGGCTATTGGGTCAACGAATCTGACTGGGCCTACTGGGAGTTCACTGCCCGTCGGCCCGGGACCTATGCCGTCGAGATCCTCCAAGGCTGCGGCAAAGGTCATGGAGGGAGTGAGGTCCATCTCGAGCTCGGATCGGAACAACTCGCATTCAAGGTTGAAGAAACAGGCCATTTTCAGAATTTCGTACCGCGTTATGTCGGCCAAATGACCTTAAAACGCCCAGATCAGTATCGTCTGGCCATTAAACCAGTAAAAAAAGTTGCCGGAGCCGTGATGGATCTAAGACGAATCCGGCTCGTTCCTGTTTTGAAATAGCGGCAGATCCCGCCCGGAACTCCACCCTTCGCGAGCTAGGAGCAAGGGCTTCCACCCCATGCCGCCGGAGAAACCACCAAGCTTACCATCGGCTGCCAAGACCCGATGACACGGGATCAGCAGCGGGAGAGGATTAGCACCACAGGCCCGGCCCACAGCGCGAACAGCTCCCGGATTTCCGATTCCATCAGCTATCTCACCATAGCTTCGAGTCTCTCCGAGGGGAATTGCGCACAGGGCGCTCCAAACCCTCTGCTGGAATTCGGATCCCTGCAGGTCATAAGGAGGTAGTTCTCCCAATCGAGCCCCCTCCAAACAATCATGAACAGCACGATGCGTTTGCTCAATCCAGGCGGTGGGAATATCAACAGGAAATAAACCGGGAATTGGTTCCGAATCAAACTGAATTGGGGGGGAATTCGATGGATCCTTGGACGGGAACCCGATTCGGACCAAGCCTAGTTGTGTAAACTCACAACAAAACCTTCCGTCCTTCGTTAAACAATCAGCACGGAAGCGGGTCACTGAAGAAGGGCGCCAATGATCAGAATCGCCCTTGAAGCATGGTAAACACGCTAAACAGCACAAGGACCAAGACTCCGAACATCACCAAGAAGCGATTTCTGGCGATTCGGCGTTCATATCTTAGGGGGCGAATTCCCTGAATGCTTCCGGCGGCCAGGTAATTGACGAATTTTGATTGAGATCCGGGACTCCGTTTCAGATACCCCTGGAGTCGACTCCAAACTTGGACGAGGTCCAATTTCTTCACCCCATTCTCATTATAGTGAGCTGACTCCACATCCAAGGGCTCTGGATCTGTAATCACCTCATTATCAACAGGTTCAAAGACTACCTCTTGCCCAGATGCAAACGGATTTCTCGCCGGCAATTGGCGGGGGCGCACCGTGGATCGCACGCGGGGCAGTTGCTCCGTTTCCTTAGCTTCGTCGCTCAAAGCAGCAATCTGATCTTCCAAAGCCCGCATTTCCCGCTCTAACGCGCGTTCACGCTCGGATATCGGGTCAGCTTGACGTTGAAACAGTGCCATGAGGAAGAGAATTACAAAAACCGATAAAAAGACAACTCCAGAACTAACGGAAGATAAGAACGCCCACCGCAATCACGCCAATCGCCACCAAAGGCCATGTAAAGGCAATCCCTATCCGACACAACTGCTGGAAAGGCAGGTCGGCCAATGAACCGACCGACACGCCTCTTTCTTGCGGCTCAGACGCGCTCGACTGCAATCCCGTCGTTCCATCGAGAAAGGACCATTTAAGACGCGCCGAATTCCACTCCATTCGAGCATTTTCAATTGCCGTCAATGCCCGGGTGAGTTCCACCTCAACGGTTTCAGCCGTCCATGATTCCTCCGAGTAGGCACTAATCTTGTCCAGCCCCTCTCGAAAGGCCTCTAAAGATTTGGTCATTTGCACGGAATCCCGTCGCAAAGCCAACTCGGACTCCTCCAGGAGCGCAATCCCACGGGTCAGGTGTTGGAGCATCTCCGACTTCCCGTCCTGAAATTCTTTCCGGCGCCGGCGGGTTTCCTCTGTCTCTTATACACATCTCCGAGCCCACGAGACCTCTCT
>CAJXVR010000520.1 GCA_913061285.1 uncultured Verrucomicrobiota bacterium
ACCCTCCCTCGCCCCCCCAGACGGATAAAAACCGGGGAACCGACGTTGTCCATTACGATGCGTGAGATCTTAACATTTTCCATGTGCCCGCCATCGACGCTCTGCAGCTTGATACCGCCCATCGGGCAATCGAAAAAGTGGCAGTTCGACACATCCACATTAATAAATCCCCCACTCGATGAGGTTCCAAATTTCAGCGCCGCGGTAATGCTACTCACGTTGCAGTTGCGAACGACAATATTGCGGCATGGATTCAGTGAACTCTTCAGGCAAATCGCGTCGTCGTGGGAATGTATTTCGCTGTTTTCGAGTAATACGTTTTCGCAGCCGTCAAGATCGAAGCCATCATTGTTCGAATTATTGTCACGCATCTGTAGAGTCACCCCCATAATATGTACGTCCTTGCAGTCAACCAGATGGATACCCCAGAAGGCCGGATTCTTATAGGTCAAACCCGAGAAAGTTAGATTCCTACAATTCTCGAAACGGATCAGCCGGGGGCGATTATCTCTGCCGCCAGGCCCCGAGCGTTTGGGAAAGGCCTCCCGTGATCCACGACCGTCTATGACCCCGAGACCTTCAAATCGAATATTGGTCGCATCCTCCGCGTAGAGAAGACATTCAGAATTCCCCTCACGAGCGTCACGCAGCTCATCAGTCGGATAATCTTTCATGTCCTGACTGCCCAGCAACTGAGCACCATAATCAAATGAAAGGGTGACATTGCTCTTGATTTGAACCGTACCGATCACAAAGTGCCCGGCGGGCAACCGAACGACACCGCCCCCCGATTCGGAGCAATGATCAATGGCCTTCTGAACCGCATTCGTATTCAGAGCAACACCGTCTCCGATAGCGCCAAAATCTGTGATACTAATCTCGGCAGCTTGGGAAAGACAGACCGTCGTCGCCAACATCACCAAGACAGTTGAAACTTGTGGAGTCATGAATTATTCCAATCCCGTTTTATTTGCGCTCTGACGAAAACACATCCCCCACTGGTTTACCAGGTAAGGTCTTCTGCCAAGCGTCTAGCTTTTGGAGCAATTGATTCACGAGCTTCGGGCGCTGCGTCTTGAGGTCATTTTTCTCAGACACATCTTTGGCAATGTCGTACAATTCCACGTAACTAAGATCGTTGTTGGTTACCAGCTTCCAAGTCTGATCCACCACGGCAAACGAAACCCAATGGTCGGGCTTGCTATTCGAAGCCGGCCAACGTGAGGGATATTTCCAGAAGAGTGGTTTTGCACGGGTTGGATAAGGCCGCCCCATGAGCGTTGCCACTTGACTGACTCCATCTGGTTGATACCCGGCAGGCAGCTCGACTCCAGCGACTTCACAGAAAGTCGGCAGCAAATCAACAGCCGACATCAGCGAGACATCGTCCACCTTGCCTGCCGGCACTTTCCCGGGCCAACGCGCAATAAACGGAACCCCAATACCGCCTTCAAAAAGCGATGCCTTGAAGCCCTTACGACCACCAGTGATTCCCTTGGACGCGCCCCTGCCGAAACCCGCACCGGTGGCCGAATCATAGAACAGCGAGAGACCATCGGAGGAACCGGCCGGTCCGTTGTCTGAACTAAAAACAACCAGCGTGTTGTCCGTCAGTCCCAAGCGATCCAAGGCATCGAGCACTTCACCGACCCGGTCGTCAGCATGCGACAGAATTGCGGCGTAGATGTTATCCCCCTCATCATCCAATTCCCGAAAACGCCAGCGATATTCCGGTAGTGTATGATGAGGGGTATGCGGCTCGTGCAACCACACATTAATAAAAAACGGCTTTGCAGCGTTCTTGCTTTTCTCCATGAAAGCAATGGCTCTTTGCGAATCTTCAAACCAAGGCATCTGTTCCCCGGAACAGTTAAATGCACCGTAGTCGTCGTAACCATATTTTCCCGGCACGGGTGAATCCGGAATCATGTTATTGGAAAGGTGCCATTTGCCATAGTGTGCCGTAGCATATCCGGCATCCTTCAGAAAGCGTGCGAGGTACGGCGCATTCAAATCCAACCAATCGGGCATATTGCGTCTCTTGTTTGAAGACACGGCGGCGAAATGCCCATTGATGTTGTAACGAGCGGGAAAGTGCCCCGTCATCACAGCCGTCCGACTGGGCGAGCAAACGCCATTGGCTACGGTGAAGCGATGGAAATCCGTGCCCTCACTTGCTAATCGATCGATATTCGGGGTTTTGACATAGGGATGCCCATGACAACTCAAGTCTCCCCAACCCCAATCATCCGCAAAGATAAAGAGGATATTGGGACGGCTATCGGCTATCGCGCTGAGCGTGGACAGCGAAATAAGGATAGTTATAAATAATGATTTCATTGGTTTTTCTAGAGATCGTTTCGAGTCCGGTGTCAGCTCAACATCTCGGTCAAGATTTGACTACTACCGGCGAACTCGTTTGTTTCCACTCCTAGCTGCTGTAGCATAGTTAGAAGAAGACGGCCCATTGGCTCTTCTTCATGCTTCATGTTCGCTTTCCAAACACTGTCGGAGGCAAAGCCCGAAATGGCCTGGAGGTCGACGTTGCCATAACGTAAATACTGCCCCTGACGAATCCCCATTCGCTGGCCTCCAGCTAGGACAAGCGGATAGTTCTGAGACATGTGAAACGAGCTAGAAGCCGATCCATACAGGCACAAGGTGTTTTCCAGCATGTTGCCATGGCCTCCAGGTTCCGACGTCGATTTCAAACGCGTCAGGAATCGAGCCCACTCTTCGCAGAGAAACCGATGGTAGGTGCCAAAGTTCTCCCAGCCTCCGGGTTTCTTGACCCAGTGAGAAAGCATGTGAGTGAGGTTGTGCCCTACCGCACGTGCCAGCCGATCACTAATCCCGACTCCGTTTTCACGCCCGATCTGATAGGTCACCGTGCGCGTCGAATCGGTCTGAAAAGCCAGGAAGATCAGCTCCATCATCGTCCTCACGTAATTCCGAGGATCTTCGGGCGGGGTCACCTGGAGATTAAGATACTCCGCCTCGACAGTAGGAAACGGGACTTTGAGCCACTCCTTCGCCTTCTCAACCTTACGCTCGGTCTCCCGCACGGATTGGAGGTATTGCTCGAGGGTCTCTTGGTCAGCATGGGATAGCCGACGTCGCAAGGAACGCGCATCCTCCAGTAAAAGATCCAGCGTGGATTCTTGAGCCGCTAAGTGGCGGGCTGCCTGCTGACTGCTGGTCACGAAGAGTTGTTCAAAAATGCGCTTGGGTCGATTCTCCGCGGGAATGGGTCGCCCCTGACGATTGTAGGACATGGTTTGCGCCCCACGCGGCGACCCGGTACCGCCATCCGTACTCCTGTCTCTTATACACATCTCCGAGCCCACGAGACCTCTCTACATCTCGT
>CAJXVR010000521.1 GCA_913061285.1 uncultured Verrucomicrobiota bacterium
TCGTCGGCAGCGTCAGATGTGTATAAGAGACAGTGTAATTTAAGCGCCTTGCCGTTTACTTCGCTGATCACGTCGGTCCAGTTGCTGACCTTCTTTTCGAAAGGATCGAGGAAACCGTTCTCGTTGCGGGGTGAATCGCCGCGCTCGGCGGCGTCCCATTGCTGAAGGTAACCACAATGGTGCCACCCAATGACGTAGGGTGTCGCCATCATACCTTCAAGGGTTTCCCGGTAGAACTTGGCGACTTCATCAAAGCTTTTGGCGCCAGTGCGGAATCCCTTCACCCCCCACTCCTGTTGTTGCGACGTGGCGAACCCGAAGCAGCCATCACCGTTGAAGATCGGCTTTCCGGTGGCGGCGTAAATCTTGTCGGTGAGTTTCACATCGTTGGACCAGAAGCCATAAGACTGAATGGCAACGACATCGACGTGCTTTTTCAGCGCGGGCAAGACCCACGGGTAGTGCCACATCGACATGTTCTTGTCGCCGAAGAGGAGATGGTTCGGGTCATACTGGAGGATAGTTTCCCGGTGGATACCATACCACTTGTCGGCGATCAGATGGAGGAAGGCGATCATGTCGGCTTTGGCTTTCGTCTTGTCCGTCGGCTTTGACCAATCAACCCGACGGGCCATGGTGCGCCAGGAGATCCCATAGCTGGGACTGATCCTGATGCCCCAGATCTCAGCCGCAGCCTCGGCGCTTGGATAGCGTTCCTTCAGAAGTTCAAGCCAGCGGTGTTTGCCGGGAGAGGATTCACCCAGAGTGATGATCGCATTGACCCATGGGTAGATCAGGGTGTCGATGCCTTTGGCTTTCTGGTCGGCTCGCCCCATGACCCAGCTAGGAACGTCAGTGTAGAGATAACCAAGGAGATTGCGACTGTCCTTGTGCTGCCGGCATACATCCCGGACGCGCTCGTCAACGAAGTTGCGGAAATCCTGCGAGAACACATCGGGGCGCGGACCTTCCCCGCTGCGCTCGCGCCACCCCGCCAGCGGCGCAGTGTCGAGTCTGGCCACGTAGTAGACCTGATCCCGGTAGAGCACTGGATCGATAGATCCGTGAGTGTGCGGCCCAAAGGTGTTGAAATGTAGCTCCTTGCAAGTCTTCACCTGCTGGTCGATCCAACGCTTTGCAGCGTTGCCGTGGGTATTAAAACGGCCATCGGCGACCAAGTCAGTGCCGTAGCGTCTGAGCGTCGCCTGCTTGTTGTAAGGCGCGAGCCATAGATGCGGCTCGATGTGATTCACTCCCGTGCTGACGAACTTTTCACCGTCGGCATTGATAAACCACCAGACGCCGTCGATTTTTTCGACATGAATATAACCGGTGGCCTTGGCGGCCGCCAGCTGGTTGGAAGCAAGACATGCGGTAGCCAATGTCAGGAGAGTGATGAAAGTGTTTAACATTCTATGTTTCATTCGCGATATCTTCTTCATCCTCGGAGCGTTGAAATTATTTCCGTATCCCCCAGCACGTCCTCGAAAGTTCAATCCGTTTCCCGCTTCAACATCGCCCTGAGCTTGATCGGGAGAATTTCCATCGTGCCTCCCATGACATCTGCTCTAAGCGCACCTGGATCATTCACCTTGATAAAGTGAGAATCCGCACCTGATCGATGCCTCGTTCCGTGTTGGCCATGGCGCGGATTGCAACGGTTGTTCGGTCCTGCGAGAGGATTAGTTCGTCAGGGATCCAGGTCTTCGCTCCGGTCTTATTCTCAATGGCGGATACCGATGGCTCCAACCCACGGTTCGGCCGTTTGCCCTGAGGATATTGTACACTCGGAAGTCCGAGAGATCCGTCGGTTATTCGCAGGTGATCCGAGACGCACAAGACGGCGACGACGGGACGATCGAAGCGAATCACGCCGCGAACCTGCCCTCTGTTGTTCGGCAAGAAATGAAGAATGTAACTATCCACCTTAACGCCGGCAGGCAATGAACCAGGCTCACCGCTAAAGTCACGATAGTTGCCAGGCTTATCGATCGTGACTGCCAGGGCGGTGTGCAGGACGACGCCACGCTGTTCAGGAATCAGTTCAATCCAGTTCTGATCCGCAGACCGTTTATCAAAATCTGCAGACGAAAACTGTTCCCGAAGACGGACACTGCCACGCAGCATCTCCAGACCGTATTCACCGAAACGACGACCGCCAAGGAGGCGCTTTCGAGAGGACACCGGGATCGTCAGCGGTTCGACATCATTTGCGGTTTGGAAGCGACGAGCCTGACCTTCCTCGACAAGAATCCCCTTCGCTCCGACGACGTCGTCGATCGGCAGCACCTTGACCAATCCGTCCAGAACGTGAACATCGGTCTGCCCTTGTCCGCTGACAGACACTCCGAACTCCGTGCCCAGATCTACAACCTCTGATTGGGGTGTCGTGACCACGAAGCCAAGCGCCTCTTCAGGGATGTTGGCTACAAGATTCCCGGAAAGGAGATGGAGATGGCTCTCGCTCCGAAGTTGAAATGAAGCCGGCCCGCTCAGACTGACCTCAGCGCCATCGGTCAATTCAAGATCGATCGATCCTCGGGACAACAGATATTCACCGGGGATCAAAGAATGATGCAGATCTGGCTGCTCACCGTCCCATTCCGCATCCACTGAAGCGACGATCTGCGCGACGCCGCGCCAAACAAGCCCCGAATCGCTATCGCGGAGAAAACCAATTGAAGCCAAGCTGATCAAGACTGCAGCGATCCCCCCCCATGACAGCCACGCTCCATGGGCAATAGGCATGGGATTCATTTCAGGCTTCTCACCATCTCGAAACGCCTCATCGTCAAGCCGGATGGCCACCCGTTCTGCTTTCGCCCAATCCGTCAGGGCTGCCTCTTCCGCCGAAATCTCCAAGAGGAGTCGCCGGAGCTTTGCATCGTCCGCGAGCTGTTTCTCAAGCGCCGCCGCTTCGTTGACAGGTAAATCATCCCCCAAATAGGCAAGCAGTTTCTCGGTGATTATGTGATCCTGGTTCATGCTTCAGCGCCTCCAGCCATCTTGCGCATGACACAATCCCGAAGCAAAATTCGGCTCCGTTTGAGAATGGCATAGGTCGCCTGCACAGTTCGCCCGAATTGTTGGGCAATTGTTTCAATCGGCCGGCGGTTGTCTTCGTAGCGCAGGGCGACGAGTCTACGGCTTTCCAGGGGCAAAGTATCGAGGCAGTCACGCAAGGCCTCAACGCGTGCGGGAGTATCACGATCGACGTCCATCTCCGCCGCAGTCTCGGCCAGTTTCGTGGCCAACTCTGGATCCACAGGCGTGAGCCGTTTGAACTTCCGAAAGTGGGCCAGGGCGCGACGCCAGGCGATTTCGCGCGCCCAAGGGAGAAAGCCCTCACGTTCCGTCAAA
>CAJXVR010000522.1 GCA_913061285.1 uncultured Verrucomicrobiota bacterium
CGAGATGTAGAGAGGTCTCGTGGGCTCGGAGATGTGTATAAGAGACAGCATAGGCTGATTTCATTCGTTGATTAGTTACAATAACCGCTTGAGAACTCAAGGAGATATCTCTAAGGCCAGGAACAAAAGCGCGGCAGACCGCTATCGAGACTAGAATGAACGCCAAAATGGCCCAGCAGCGAAGCCTCGTTCGCCCAATAATTAAGCCTCATCACCAAGGGCATCCCCACGACACTGCCCCCTGCCGACTTGACTTCAAATAGGGATTCCGTTGGAGTCGGCAGATCCGGCCTCCGAATGATCGCCGAAAAACGAACGCAAGCACTCTGATGAAGCCAGTCCAAGGATCCTCGAAGGTCCGATTCACCCCGTTGTTCGCTGCTGCCTGTCTTGGAGCATTCCTCTGCATCCTCGGCGAACGTTGCGGCAAGCTTTCGGCCCACCCCATCTCGCTCAGCACGGCAGTGGCCAACGTTGAAACAAATCAGGTCAAGGTCGAACTCAAGATACTCGTCGAAGACCTGATGCTCTTCCAGAAGCTACAACCAAATTCCGAACAGATGCTACCCGCGGACGCTCTGAAATCTGGAAGCACGAAACATCAACAGTTTCTGATCGATTACTTTCAAATCAGAACCGTCGATGGCGTACCGCTTTCTGGAGCAGTCACGAAAACCGATACAAGTGAGATTCCAGACACGGGCGTGACACTCGATGCGGTCATGTCGACCTCGATCTACTACGAGTTAGAGTTCCCACTAGAATCATCCCCAGAATTTCTCACTTTCTCACAAAACTTCGGAGGTTCGAGCAATCCGCTCCCTTCGGTCATGGACCTGATCGTCCTCCAGAACAGCGCGCGCCTAGGATATCCCGTCCAAATCAGTCCCAAGAACCCCCATTCCGTAGAGTTCGACTGGGAAAACCCTCCTACCAACGACCGAAAGTCATGGCGACAGAGGCGAGAAATGATGAAACAGCGACGAGAAGAACTCCTCGGGATCACCAGCTACTCGACCACTTATTCCTACATCTACATCACGGACACTGAGATCCGGCACGAAATCCTCGTTCCCCTCCTCACCCTCGAAACCTGGTTTCCCATCAAGCGTCGAAACGCGGATTTTCTAGAAATTGACGAACAAGACGCAGCAACAGCCGCCGTCGATGCTTTTTTCCAAGAACACGCCTACGTTTCCATTGATGGAATACGCGTCCCGGCGAAGATTGATCGGGTAGATTTCTACGGACTCGATTTCCGTGACTTCGCCCAGCGAACGGAGAAAAAACGAGTTGGAATTCATAACGCTCGAGCCGGAATCATCCTGAGCTATCCCACCAAGAAAGCCCCCCAGAACATGGAGCTGACTTGGGAGACGTTCAACAACCATACCCCACTGCTGAATTCTGTCGTATACGACCACAAAGAACCTGGATATCGCCACTTTTTCACCCCAGCAGAGCCTCACTTTACTTGGCAACGAAAAACCGACGAAGGAGCCCCGCAACCAGCCCTCAGTCTCCCCATCCCTAAAACACAACCCGTCATCCAACTCTCCATGGTGAGTGCCGGGATGTTTTTGGTCTCTCTAATCATCATGGCTCGAGCCTCAGTTCGAAGAAACAAACAACTCGGGCTACTGAGCATCGGCATTGCCATCGTCGCAGCCGTTCTTCTCCCGCAAAATCTAGCGGCGATCTCCATTCCCAAAGACCAAGCAGCGGAAGAAATTATCACCACCGCCGACGCTGAAAAGGTATTCAGCACGCTACACAACAACATCTACCGAGCCTTCGACTACGGACAAGACACCCAAGTTTATGACGTCCTTGACCAAAGCGTCGGAGGCGAGCTACTAGAAGCTCTCTATCTCAAGATTAGCCAAGGACTGAGAATGGAAGAGCAAGGAGGTGCCATCGCCCGCGTTTCATCCACCATCATCGAGTCAACCGAGATCGTTGACCGCCGGTATTCCAAGGGAAGCCCTCAATTCACCAGCCATTGCATCTGGAACGTTGTGGGAACGGTCGAACACTGGGGACATATTCATACCCGAGAAAATCAATATGAAGGCCATTTTACCGTCTCAGTCGTCGATAACACCTGGAAAATCACCCATTTGGACGTCGAAAATGAGACTCGAATCGCATTTCAAACAGGCCTAAGAGAGACCAAATAAACCGAAGCGTTTAAAGAATCTTGCCTGATGGCCTCAAACTCCGTAAGGGTTGAAGGAACCGCGGAACTATGATATCGACTCGGTCTCATATCCGAGCCAGCTCACGAGCGCGGTCCAGGGTAGGGTCAAAGTAGCTACCAAATAAGCGCCATTTTACTAAAACTATGTCAGAAACCTCTGAATCATCGTCTGGATCCGGTCTTCCACGCGTCGTAGTCCTCTTTCGTCCCGACTGCGAACAAGAAACCCGACTAGCGCGCCAGTTAGAGCAACATCTCATCAAGAAGGGCAATTCAGTTTTCCTTGATCGCAATCCTGAAACGAGCATGGAATGGGCGACCAAGATTGCAGAGGAAATTAAGGCGGCTAATGTGGTCATTCCTTTCCTCTCGGAGAAAGCGGTGGCCAACGAGATGCTGGTCTTCCAAGTGGAAACCGCCCACGACAATGCCCAGAGCCAAAAAGGCCAACCGTCCATTATTCCGATCCGAGTCAACTGGAATGGAGACCTTCCTGAACTCATCGGCGGCATTCTCGACCCTATCGAGCATCTACTCTGGGAAAGTGAGAAAGACGATCAAACCATCGCCGACAAGGTCGTCGAGCGCATTCAGTCGCTGAAACAGCAGCAGCCCCTGAAACTTTCGGTTTCCAAAGGGCTTCGCCTCGTCCCTCGGGCGGTGAGAAAGCCTAACCCGATCCGAATCGTTCCGGCAGAGCATAAGCCAAGCGGCCCTCTTCCTCTCGAATCTGTCGGCGGAGCGGTTCCCTTGAATTCAGAATTCTACATCAAACGTCCCACGGATAAGGAATTCCGAGACGCCATCACCCGCTACGACAGCATCATTCTCCTCAAAGGAGCCCGTCAGATCGGCAAAACATCCCTTCTGGCAAGAGGCCTACAACTTGCTCGGGAGCGAGGAGCAAAGGTCGCACTGACTGATTTTCAGAAATTCAACGCAGATAATCTCGCAGACGTAAGTAACTTCTACCTCAGTCTGGCAGAATCGCTCGCCGATCAGCTCGATCTTGATGTCCTCCCTTCCGATGTTTGGGACGAACGTCGCGGCGCCAACGTCAACTTTGAGCGCTATATTCGGCGCGAAGTGCTCAAGAATCTCAACGCTCCGCTTGTC
>CAJXVR010000523.1 GCA_913061285.1 uncultured Verrucomicrobiota bacterium
GTGTTTCAAGTCACCGAGTTCGCCGATGACCTTGAGCAAGGCTTCTGCCGAGTGACAATGCCAGACCTTCTCGGGAGTCTTGAATCCCGCAGTTTTGAGAAACTCAACTGCCTCAAGATGCGATGCGGGCTCTACACCGTCCGACATCTCAAGATGGGCAATTCCGTAGATCACAATGTCGAGTGGCCGGGTGGCAACGAGTTTAGGGTCGAGCTGTTTTAGTGAACCTGCAGCAGAGTTTCGTGGATTCACGAAGGTGGGTTCTCCGGCGGCTTGTCGATCCGCATTCAAGCGACTGAAGCCTTCTTTGGACATATAGACTTCACCGCGGACTTCAAGGACGTCTGGGAGGGTGGTTAGTTCTGAAGACAGGGTCAGGGGGAGGCTCCGAATGGTTCGAATGTTGGCGGTGATATTGTCCCCAGTTGTGCCATCGCCTCGAGTCGCTCCAAGAACGAGTTTCCCTTTTTCATAACGAAGCCCCAGCGCAACGCCATCGACTTTAGGCTCGACGGTCCAATCGAGCTTTTCTTCGGGAAGGAGCTTCGCGACTCGTTTGACGAAGTCTTTCACCTCCTCTTGGGAATAGGTGTTGTCGAGGCTCATCATCGGAACCGCGTGGCGTACGGATTCGAATCCGTCAAGCGGTTCGCCTCCAACACGTTGAGTGGGGGAATCCGCTGTCTGGAGTTCTGGGAACTTTTGTTCGAGCGCTACCAGTTCCTGATAGAGCCGATCATACTCTTGGTCGGAAACGATCGGTTGCGCCAGAACATAGTAGGCGTGTTCTAGTTCGGTGACTTGCTTGGAAAGCGCTTGATGACGCTTCTTCGCCTCCGTTTTGCTCATAGGAATTCGATCGCTTAGTACGCCTCGGTTCTGGCTATCGAATAGGTTTTCGAAGGGCTAATTTCTTGGTCTTTTTACGAATGTTGAGATTGACCATTTCAACCGTGAAGGAGAAGGCCATAGCAAAGTAGATGTATCCTTTGGGAATCTCTTTGTGCACGCCTTCGAGCACGAGGACAAATCCGATCAACATTAAGAAGCTCAAAGCGAGAATCTTGAAGGTGGGATGTTCCTCAATGAATCGGCTCACTGAATCGACAAATACCAGCATGACACCCATAGCGATAATGACGGCGGTAACCATGATGGCGATCTCGTCGACCATGCCCACCGCCGTGATGACAGAGTCGAGGGAGAAGACGATGTCCAGCAACATGATCTGAATGATGATGCTGGTAAACGTTGGAGCGATTCGATCTGAAGTTTCTCCATCAACACCCTCCAGTTTTCCGTGGATTTCGTGAGTGGCCTTGCCAAGGAGAAAGAGGCCTCCCAGCAGTAATATGAGATCACGACCTGAAACTGGATGTTGCATGACATGAAAGAGTGGGGTGGTGAGTTTGACCATCCAGGCAAGGCCACAGAGGAGAATGAGGCGGGTGATCAATGCGAGCGCAAGGCCAATCTTTCTCGCCTTCGCCTGAACTTCCTCGGGAAGTTTTCCGGCAAGAATTGAAATGAATACGATGTTGTCTATTCCCAAGACGATCTCGAGAAAAGTGAGTGTCAGTAGACTGATCCAGGCTTCGGGCTGAGAAAGGAGTTCTAACATTCTAGGCTGTGTTTATAGCGAGTTCTTGGTTGCTCAGACTAAAAGAGTCGACCGACGGCGAGTCCAATGACACTTAGCGGGCCTTGGTCTTCGAGGCTTTCGGTCGCTTTTTCAACTTTTTGCAAGGTTGCCTTGGCGTTGTTGATTAGGGAAGGATCGTTGACAAGATTTCCGACACTGCCATCGCCTCGGTTGATTTTCTCAAGGATCTCGCGGAGATTTGCCATCGCCACCTTGGTTTCTTGATAGAGCGCCTCATCCGTCGCGAGCTTGCCAAGGGTTCCTTTGCCTGAGCGGAGGTCCTGAATGGCTGCTTGGGCATCGGCGATAGCGAGGTCGAGTGTTTTCGATGTACTGTTGAGCTTATCAACCGTTTCGACGGCGGTGTTGTAAAGCGTGTCTTCCTTGATCAAGCGCCCGATTGTTCCCTCGCCTTGAGCGATCAGAGCCGTCGATGTTTGGACGTTGTCGACAATGCCGGATACTTTGTCTTTGTTCTCTTTGATGAAATCCGCAAGGGGACCAAGCATGTCGCCAATCTTGTTGCCGCCAAAAGTGTCGGTAACTTGCTCAATCCCTTTGGCGACGCCATCGATCTGTGCGATCAGGGCGCTAATATCGGGTTGCTCTCGGGTGATGAGTTCAGCGCCTGGCTGGATGGGGACGCCGGCTTGACCGAATTCGATGGAAACGAAGTTCTGGCCCATGAGCCCCATGAACTGGATCGATGCGATGCTGTCGGTCTTGACCGCATCAGCGTTTTTGGAATCGATTGCGAGGGAGATTTTGACTTGGTTGTCGGCGAATCCAATCGATTCGACCTTTCCGATTTCAACGCCCGCCATTTTCACGGGATCGCCCTCTTTGAGGTCGCGAATATTGCTGAAACGAGCTCCGACAGAGACAGTCTCGTTGAGGACGTTGAATCCGCCAGCGATCTCCATCAGAAGAAAAAGACCGATGAGCGCGAGCGCGAAAAAGATGCCAAGTCGAGTTTCTAGCGTGCTTTTCATGACGTTGGGTTGAGTGAGGGTTGAGGATGCTGTCCGGCCAAGAGAAACTCTTGAACGAAAGGATCTGCTTCCTGTTTGAGGGATTCCGGCGTGCCGACGAGAAGGATCTCTCCGTCGCGGATAATTGCGATACGATCGGCGATACCAAATGCCAATTCGCGATCATGGGAAACGACGACGGAGGTCACGCCGGTCCGTTGATTCAATTTAGCGATCTCCTGGCTCACCACCGTTGCCATGAGGGGATCGAGTTCGCTGGTTGGCTCATCGTAGAAAATCAGTTGCGGTTCAATAATCAGTGAGCGAGCGATCGCGACTCGTTTTTTCATCCCACCCGAAAGTTCGGATGGATACTGATCTTCAACGTCTTTGAGACCAACGAGTGCGAGATTCTTTTTCACGACGGCTCGTATCTCCTCCGGTGGCATGAGCTTGTGTTCTGTGAGGTATAGGCCGACATTTTCGCCCACCGTCAAAGAGCTAAGCAAGGCGCCGGACTGGAAAACCATTGCCATGCGTACCTGTTCTCGAATCTTTGGATCACAGATGTTTTTCCCTTCCACAAGAATCTCGCCACTATCCGGACATTCGAGCCCGATGAGATGCTTGAGGAGGACGCTTTTTCCACTGCCACTGGGTCCCATAATGACGAATATTTCCTGTCTCTT
>CAJXVR010000524.1 GCA_913061285.1 uncultured Verrucomicrobiota bacterium
ACGAGATGTAGAGAGGTCTCGTGGGCTCGGAGATGTGTATAAGAGACAGCGATAAGGCGGTGCAGTTTCTTCCGGATGCCATCTTGCTCGATATGATGATGCCAGAGAAAGATGGATTGGAGGTTTGCCGAGAACTTCGCTCTCGAACGTCAACGCAGAATATTCCCGTGATTCTTCTCACTGCCCGGGCCGATGAGGAAACGAAGCTGAAGGCTCTCGATGCTGGAGCGAATGACTTTTTGGCGAAGCCGTTTTCTCTGACGGAAATGCATATTCGTCTCAAGAACTTGGTGGATCTCTATGAGCATCAGCGGCAATTGGGGCGGCAAAAGCAGATTCTCGAGTCGACCTTGGAGCAGTTGAAAGAAACGGAGACCCAACTGGTTCAGTCAGAGAAGATGGCGTCCTTAGGTAAGTTGGCTGCGGGTATTATTCACGAGATTAATAACCCATTGAACTTCTCGAAGTCCGGGATTTATATGCTCAAGCAGTTTAGGGGCTCCTTTGAGGCAGAAGATCAATCGGATTTTGACGATGTACTGAAGGATATTCAGGAAGGGATTGAGCGTGTGATCGGAATCGTCTCCGATCTGCGCGGGTTTAGTCACCCAGATGTTGGGCTTATGAAAGAGGCTTCGGTGGAGTCAATGATCACTTCCACTCTGCGGCTGCTAAGCAACGAGTGGAAAGACAAGGTTGACATTGAAGTCGATATTGAATCTGGATTAGTGTTCGAGGCAAACGCGAACCAGATTTCGCAGGTGCTAATAAACCTGGTTCAAAACGCCATTGATGCGACGGGGAGAAAGACGTACGGCGATGACGAAAAACCGAGGATCGATATTACGGGAACGACCCGTGATGATCAGACGGTAATTTTGATTCGCGATAACGGGCCTGGGATCAGTGAGGAACATCTTGGGCGAATTTTTGATCCATTCTTCACGACCCGAGATGTAGGGGAGGGAGTAGGATTAGGTCTGAGTATCTGTTACAAGATTATTGAACGTCACGCTGGACACGTGGATGTTCGAACTGAGTTTGGGAAATTCTGTGAGTTTGAACTCGCGTTTCCTAAATTCGCCTTAGCGGAAGCGGTGCCGCAAGAATAATGCTCCAACACGAGATGTGAACTATGCAAGAACTGTATGACTATAAGAAATTCGCTGTCCTCTATGTGGATGACGAAGAAAAGTCGTTGAAGTATTTTACTCGAGCTTTCTCAGAGAAATTTCGCATTTTCACGGCAAAAGACGCTCAAGAAGGGTTCGAAATCTTTGATGAGCACAAGGATGAGATAGCAATCTTTTTAACAGATCAGCGAATGCCAGGGGAGAAAGGGGTTCAACTGTTGGAGCGAGTTCGAACGATTCGACCGAGCGTGATCCGTATTCTTGTAACCGCATACACGGATGCTGAGGTTGCGATTGATGCCGTCAACAGCGGTGCCATTTACAAGTATGTTTCGAAGCCCTGGGATATTCCCGAGTTGGGCGTCACGCTGCGTAGGGCCGTCGAGTTCTTTCTCATTCAGCGTGAGCGCGACCACTTACTTCGGGAGAAACTGTCAGCACTTGAGAAGCTGGTCGTAGTCGATCGCGTTTTGGGGCTCGCATTACTTGGTTCTGGCTTACGGTCCGAACTTCGCAATTCCCTCGGTGCGATGCATTCCTTTCTGAATGCGAAGCCCCTTCAACCGGGCTTGGAAGAGCGCAATCTTGATGAGCTAAAATCTCACTCGCGTTGGCGACAGGTCTATCTCCATACCCAAAGTCATCTCAAGCAAATGGTTGAAACCATTCGTGCTCTTCCGGTTGATTCGAAAGTCGGTGAGGTGGATCTAGTGCAGTTCGTTGCTGCTGAGCTCGAGCGACGAGCCCAGTCGCTCAGTGACGAACGGATTGACATCGAGAATGGGCTCGCAGGGAAGACGCTCCTGGTCACGGGCAATGCGGCCATTCTTAAACATGTTGTCGAGCTCATTCTTGGAGCATTGGTGACAGGAATGGTGCCTCGTAGTGGTTTAGCACTCTCTGTGGATGAGGGCTCCCCGGAAGATTCGTTGGTTAAACTAAAGTTCGTTCGGCGCGGAAATCTCTTTCCTCATAGTCCGTTCCAATCAGTATTTGATCCGTTCACGGTGGCTGATGAAGCTACTGAAGCTCAAGGGCTACGCTTATTGACCTTGTATTTGTTGGTTTATCATCTTGGAGGGGCGGTAGAATTTACGGATCTTAGCGACGAATCTACCGCAATCACTGTCTCAGTGCCCCGAATTGAATCGAATGAGGGAGAGGACTGGGAGAAGTCCCTTCTTGACAATCTCCTCAACGAAAATGTCTGGGAACTTCTAACAGAGCGTTAGAGCGCAGGGCTCAAGTAAGTCTTCCTGCTTCTTGAATTGTCTCCTATGTCGGTTTCATGAGGCTAATGGGCAGGTTTATTGCCCAAGATCGGTCGAGTTGTTGCGAGATGACGAGAAAAAGTGCGATGATGACGGTTATTGGGCTTTTTTGTCTCATAGAATATCATTGAGTTCCGGGCACATTTCTATCAATCTCAACGTGACTCACGAGGGAAGACTTATTGAATGGCCAGCGTAATTGGTTGTCGTAATTAGGGCGCTCACGGAAGAGCAGAACGGGAAGCCCTTCTCTTGTTGTTTTGGGAGAATTGGTTATGGTTAGGTTAAAGAACGGTATCGTCGTGTACGAGTACACCCGGAGATCGCAGGCGCCGGTGAACTTGTGTGAATTGGCGCAAGATTGTGCGTATAAGGTCAGTCGAATGACTGAAGTATTGTGTATTTCGAGCCGGCAACTCGAGAGGCACTTTCAGAAGGCATTAGGAGTATCCCCGAAGTATTGGATGCGAATGCAGCGGATGCTGCGTGCGCGGCAGTTAATTCGCGAAGGCAATGCGCTGAAAGCAATTTCCCTCGATCTGGGCTTTTCGAAGTATGATAAATTTGCTCAGGAGCTCAAGAGTTTCTATCACGTGAGTCCGCTTGAAATGGTGGCCTGTGAGAGGCGGAATTGTTATGAGCCGGCCGCCTTCACGTCGCGCCGAGATTTTGCTGCTGAGAGTTTCTCGATGATTTAGCTGGTCGGGCGGGAGAGCTGCCGCGTGTGCCTGTCTTAGCGAGGGGGTATTTGTAAACAATGTCAGAAGAAATTCTGCATCACTCTTTGCCAGATGAATCCGTGGAGTTCTTACTCTGCGGATTTTTCTTTTGAGAGGAGCCGCTCCGCTGATTGATCGAA
>CAJXVR010000525.1 GCA_913061285.1 uncultured Verrucomicrobiota bacterium
ACGAGATGTAGAGAGGTCTCGTGGGCTCGGAGATGTGTATAAGAGACAGGGACTTGCAGGGTTGGTGATCGCTGGGGTGTTTGCAGCTTCGATGTCTAGCTTGGATTCAAGCATGCATTCGATTGCCACAACGATCGTGATGGATTGGTGGAAACCCCAAGACCCTTCGACGGACGATTCGCTGTGGTTGGGCCGTGCCCGCCGGGTGACCTTGGTGGCTGGTGTGTTTGGTACGGCCTCTGCCTTGATGCTTGCGGGAATGGAAATCAAGTTTCTCTGGGATTTCTTCCTTGGACTTATTGGTTTAGTAGGCGGAACCCTTGCTGGGGTGATGGCCGTAGCGGTGTTTGTTCCGTCGGCACGTTCTCGACACGTTTGGGCTGGAATCGTTGTGGCAATTTCTGTGTTGCTGATCGTGAAATTTCTCACTCCGATCAATTCGCTTCTCCTCGGGCTTTTTGGTGTGATGAGTGTGGTGATCGTTGCGAAAGGGCTTACTGCTGGGCAATCGAACGAAGCTCAACGTTAAAGGGCGAGGTCCCTGTGCTGAGGTATGGTGGCGATTGGAGTCCTAGCGATCTCATTACTTACCCATAGAGTTGCTTGAAATTGGTGTCAGGTTGATGTATCCATTGGACGTCGTGGGGGTTTTAGCCTACCTTGGAACATTATTCTAAGTGCCACAATCCAAATACTTATGTCTGGAAAAGAAACTGTTTCGGTGGGAGTAAGGGAAGAAGCGCGCAAAAGGCGGCATACTGCGTTTACTTTGATTGAACTTCTGGTCGTTATTGCCATCATCGCTATTTTGGCTGGAATGTTGTTGCCGGCGCTTGGTCGAGCAAAGGATCGAGCCCAGCTCACTCTCGACCTGAACAACGTGAAGCAAGTGCTCCTCGCAAGTCATATCTATGCAGGAGACAATGAAGATTTTCTGGCGCATCCCTCGTGGGGAGGAGATTTGAGCGGGCCTGATAATTGGGTCTACGCCACATCGAACGAAGGGCGCATTCCTGGGGGGGCACGAACTCCGGGTTCTGCGGCGGGGCAAGATATCGGTTCCGATGCCTACGAGCGACAATTGAGTTTCTTTCGGATCAGTCAGCTTGGGCCTTATTTAGGAACGGAGAAAGTGTTGCGCTGTCCCAAGGATGTTTCGATGAGTCGAAAAGGGAAACTTAAGGAGTTGTGGTTGGCACGACCGGTCAAGCTAACGTCCTATTGCTGGAATGGAACCATTGGTGGCTACAACAATATCGGGAAAGCCTCGCTCGCTCCCAATGGAAAGACCTACAAACTCACCAGTTTTCAAGCGACCGATTGGCAACTTTGGGAACAGAACGAGCTGAATCCCTTTAACTTCAACGACGCATCGAATGTGCCTCCTCCTGGGAATGCGCAGAATGGCGTTTCTATTCGACATGCCGGACTTTCCGTCTGGTGGAACAAAGGGGATTTGAATCGACCTGAGATGAAGAATCTGCCCGGTAGTGCGGTTGTCGGTCAATTCGGTGGCAGTGCTGAGGCCGCTAAATGGACCAAGCAATGGGATTTAGTCAACAACGACATCGTCCCGAACGAGATCTACAACGGACCTGTTTACCAGCGCTGATTGGGAACCTTGCTGAAGTCAGGCGAAGACGTTCGGACGCCAAGACGAGCCTGAAAGGAGGGCCGACCGAGAGCCCTTCCTCAACAACGGATACCCGGGGATAAGCTGGGCTGATTCCCTGGAAACTTGAAAAACCGTTTTTTCGTTGAAGCGGTAGGGAATCCAACCCTCGTGGGTATACCCCTCTTTCGGTCCGTTGATTACCAATGCTTTACGCATTTTGTAATCATAAACATTGCCCTCGTCATTCTTACTTTTATTCTTACATGCGGGTATGGCGAGTCTCTAAAAGCATCCGAATTCGCGCTATTACACAGCGTGCTTCACTGATCGCAACGGGAAGCAACGAAAACATTCTACGAAGCTCACTGACAAGCGCAAAGCGCGAAGGTTTGCGTTCGAAGTGGAAGAAGTTGAGCGGAAGGCCCGTGAGGATCAGATGACCACCGTTCAGTTGCAGAAGGTTCTGAGCGAAGTGGCGGAAGCGGTGACTGGTGAAGGCATCGAGACACCGACGGTTGAGGAGTATCTGACAGACTGGCTCAAGAACGTATTGAGTCGGAACAGCAAGAGCACCTACGTCCACTATGAAAAGTCCGTTCGAAGCTTCCTCGAAGACTTGGGAGAGGGAAGGTCGATGAAGCTAACCTCGGTGACGCCTAAGCATGTGGCGGATTTCATATCGTCCCTACGGGATTTAGGCTTAGCTCCTGGAACAGTTATTGGACATGTGAAGGCGTTGGGGACGGCTTTCAGGAGAGCCGACAAGCTTGGCTATATTCTCAAAGACCCAGTTGCTGCGGCACTGGGTGAACTTCCGAAACACACGTCGTCTGAGCGAGAAGTGTTTACCCATCAGGAAGTCCAGGATTTGGTCAATGCGGCTCCTGACAGTGATTGGCAAACGATGATTCTCCTCGGCTATTTTGCTGGGGCGCGGTTGGGAGATTGCGTTCACATGAAATGGGAAAACATTCATCCAGAGGACGGAGTCATCGTTTACGAACAAGGTAAAACCAAAAAGAAGGTCACTGTTCCGATGCACTACCATGTGATCGAGCATCTCAACAGGTTGGCAGAGTCTTCTAATGTTGACGGTTACCTTTGTCCGAAACTTGCGAAGAAAGGACCAGGTGGAAAGCATGGTTTGTCCGAGGGATTTAAGCGAATTGCCAGACGTGCGGGAGTAGATCTCAAGGAGACAGAAGGGAAGGGCGTCCGTAAATTCAATCGGAGGACATTTCACTCACTTCGGCACAGCTTCAACTCGGTGCTCGCGAATGCCGGGGTCTCTGAAGAACTCAGAATGAAGCTGACGGGCCACACGACTCGGTCCTCACATGCGACTTACACCCACCATGAGGTAGATGGACTGAAAGCCGCTGTCGCGACCATCCCGCTCATGACTGAGAGCGGGGATTAAGCCATGTATCAGTGGTTTTCTAGTTCTTAATGGTCTGACTCGTCAATGGACCACCCATTTGCTGATCAATGCCTTAGTGGTGTTCAGGGTGAAGGTGACTTGGGAAAACAACCCATTAGTATACGTACTGTCTCTTATACACATCTGACGCTGCCGACGAGCGATCTAGTGTAGA
>CAJXVR010000526.1 GCA_913061285.1 uncultured Verrucomicrobiota bacterium
CTACACTAGATCGCTCGTCGGCAGCGTCAGATGTGTATAAGAGACAGATCCAAAGCAAACGAGTGTCCTTAAAGGAACTTAGGAGGGCTTTCTTTTTCTGTGAACGATCGCTGATTCCTTTTGTATCGAAGCCATTCTCTGTTAGCAAGGGCCCGAGTTCGTTGGCGAAGTCGTAGAAAAGCGCATCTATCGAAGAGCTAGGTCTCAGTGATGAAAATACTACTGCGGGTTTGAGTTGCGAATCGGAAGCAAGTGCCCCAGTAATGGAGTACCACCGAGCAAACTCAATGGATGCAGTTGTTTTGCCCTGACCAGCAAGTCCGTGCAACAGCACTACGTTGCTGAGATCAAATGCGCGATCCAGAACAAGAAGAGTTTCGTTACAACCGAAAACTCCGTATCTAGGCAGGTGGTCGCGTAACGTTTCGTTATAGAGGATGGGATCGAGCAGAGTTCCGATTGTTTCACTTCCGCTTCGGCGTGTGCTCTCGAATAAGCTAAGAGGTTTAGATTCGTATATTACTGGTACGCACCAATCCTGAAGCGGAGTCTGGCAAAGCCCCAGCCATCTCTTCGGATTCTGATACAGAACTTTTCGGGCGTCGTTTGCTGCGCATCCAACATTCCTTCCTTCAGCCAGAGCGGAGTAAAAGTCGCCAATATACTGAGCAGCCGTGACAACGAATATGCTGTATCGCATCGCCAGCACTGCGGGAATCCCCTGATTGACAACCGCATGTGATAGCGATCCGTACGCGTGAATCTCATCCTGAGTATTCCTTTCTGATTCTGATCTATTCGCAACGTCTTGAGTTGCTGACTTGCAGGCGTTCAGAAGCAGAATTGGGACTCCTGAATCGTGGAGCAGTTTCCCCAGATCTACTCCCGATACTGGATTCATCTGCTCATGTTGTTCACCTTCAAAAAGCAGGTAACCATGTTTGTCTGAACGCACATTACTGTGTGATGATCCATTTTCCTTGGCGGTCTGACGCGCAAATGGTGTTCTTGATAGATCGGCGTAAATGCCGTGACCGTCAAAATGGACGATGTGGTATGGTGTTCCCGATTTAAAGTTGGTAAGCAACTCTGCTTGTAGCTTTTTATATGTGGGAGGACGCAAGACTTTGAGTTCAAAGTCATTCATCCTGTGTGCCAAGGCACGGAGTAGATGGTTCGCTACAGCGCGAAATTCTACATCGTTGACACCGCTAGGGCGGCAAATGACATACAGTATACGAATTCTGCGTTTTCTAATTTCTGGCAGGGCTAGGAATTGATTGGCTGGTTGGTGGTGCACTCTTACGAAGGCATCTACACGTTCCAACAAGGCGGAATCAGAGCTCGGATCTCGAATTAGTTCCCAGGGTATCCACGCCGAGTCACCAACTGTAGAAACGATTTCAATACGAAGTTCATCCAAGCATTGTTTGCACATATCCCAGATTCGTCGACTTGAGTCATTAGAATCGAAAACTCCGTTGAAGAGTCGAGAACCCCGGCCCTTCATGACCATTTCAATTTGGTTAACGTGTCCTGTCTCGACAGACTGTGCCACTGGCAAGTAGTCCTCAAGATACCAACGTATATCTTCCAACTCCTCTGGAGGCATATCGAAATCCATGGCGGAAGTGGCGTTGTGAATGGATCCTGACGAATCTACGAGTGAAAGATCAACTTGAAGGGAGCCTGCTTCTGACCTGATTTGCTGGATTTTTAACGTGGCGGTCATGAGGTTGCTAACGTGGTCGTATACCTTGAGCGTGAATCGTGATCGTTCCTGGATATGGTGTCTGAAACAAGAACTGTCCGATCAGAGGGGACGAAATTCCGACCTGCATTCTTTTGACGTTTCAGAAAGATAACAGTGTAAACATGATTGACACTTGGGCGTAAATCAAGGGGCAGTTTGCGCTGGGATCAAGTGAGGAATGAATGGCGCCGAAAGTCAGAATTAGTTGCCGATGAAGAGTGGGAGAACGGGGATACATTCGCGAAACGGCACGTTTCAGCTCTTCTTGTTGGGAAATGTGAGAGTGAAGCTGCGTTGGTGGATTGAAAGACATTTACTCGAAAAAAATGCGGATTGAAAGTGTACGATTCGAGTCCTTTGGAAGTATCGTCTGGAGAGTCAGGTTTCGGACTAATCAGGGCGGAGGAGCTACGAATGCTAGAAAGGAGAGGCTGAGGAAGGTTACTGAGATTCCTGCTACCATTGCGTGTGAAGCATATTTGAGTAGCGCGGCCCGTTTCTCATTTATCGTCGAATTTCTTTCATATGCTACTGCCACGTCCACAATACGGTCACGGCGAAACTCCTCATCATCAACCAAGAGTTCAGGCGATGATGCTAGTTTCTTAGGTTCGAATAGAACCTCATGTGGAAAAACTCCAAGTGCCCTAACGATGAGTACGAGGGCAAACACAAAGAATAGAATTGCGACGAGGAATAGTCCTCGTACCAACGAGCTGTCGCTCTTAAAAATCAGTTCAAATTTGAAGGCTAGCCCCCCCCAGGAAAAGACCGCAAATCGTAAGGTATATGTTCCCCCGCCTGATTAATTCTGAGAATGATGCCCGCTGATATTCATAGGCGAGCACGATCCATTCTAACTTTAGTTTGCTTTCCATTGCAATCAGTAGAGAAAAACGGTCGGTTGGTCTTGGTTGGGGCTTATCATTGGGATTGCCTCAATTACCCTTTTGGTTGACACCTGGAACGTCAAAATTGTCTTTTTTGTATCTCGCGCGTTCCCTGTCATCAATTCTCCCTTGCATGGAAGAGAGTTGATTCACCAGCATCATGCCAGCCTCCGCACTACCATTAATTGGTTTTACTTCTTTCGAGACTACCTCAGCCCAACTGGCAAAACCCTGTTCTGAGCAGAGGTCTTTGATGGCCAGGCTGTTACGGATTCTTTCTTCAAGTTTCTCGGAAAGTGAAAAATGATGTTTCTCAACCATCGCCAGCAAGTTTGCAATTTGAGCGTAATCTTTTCGTTTCAGGAAGAATTCGATTAGTGGCAGAAAATCCATATGTTTTACTGTCGATTGATTCAATACCCATTTTCGCCAGCAAGATCTGGCTCGAATCGTAGTCTCTTAGCCGAAATCGGCCTAGCTGTGGCAGAGTATGTACCATGTTCTGAATCTGTCTCTTATACACATCTCCGAGCCCACGAGACCTCTCTACATCTCG
>CAJXVR010000527.1 GCA_913061285.1 uncultured Verrucomicrobiota bacterium
TACGAGATGTAGAGAGGTCTCGTGGGCTCGGAGATGTGTATAAGAGACAGTCTATTTACCCACCGTCGAGTCGAAGGATGAACAACAATCACGCGATGCAGAGCAGGAATATGAATAACATGAATCACCCGTCTATTGTTGATCGTCGAACTTTCCTGAAAGGAGTGGGGGTATCCCTCGCGCTTCCGTTTATGGATTCGCTCGCGTCGGTCACGGATTCCACCAAGCCTCCGGTGCGCATGGCGTTTATGTATATGCCGCACGGGGTCATCATGGATCAGTTCTGGCCTCAGAGTCAGGAGGAATTCCTCAACTCGCCGCCGCCGATCATCCAGTCACTGGAACCCATCATGGATCAGTGCTTGATGATGAAAGGTATCTCCGGTGTACCTATTACGCCCTTTAACGGCGCTCCGCATGCGCTGGAGCTATCCACTTGGCTCACCGGACGGTTGCCTGATGCCGATTCGCGCGATCGCATCAACATCTCCATTTCTGCCGACCAGATCATGGCCAACTATGTCGGGGCTCAGACCTTGCTTCCTTCACTCGAGCTAGCCACCATGCCCCAAACTTGGAAGGAGAATCAGGAAGGGCTGCATGAGGGATATTACAATCACTGCAGTTATCGTTCGCCTACTCAACCCGTGCCAGCTGAGACCGATCCTCGCAACGTGTTGAACCGCCTCTTCGGTAAACGTGGCAACGGAGGTAAGGTCACCAAGGTCAACCCCTTGGACCGTAAGATGCTTGACCGAGTAATTGGTGGCGCTCGCGATCTACGTCGCACGCTAGCCAAGACGGATCAACATAAGCTCGACGAATATCTCGATAGTGTGCGTTCGGTGGAACGTCGAATCGCTGCTATCGAAACCCGGCAACAGGAGGCTGCCTTTGAGAAAAATGGGGTTCGCCCTTCCAAGCGCCATGCGACCGATTCGGCACCCATTGAGGTGAAGATCCCGGAGGGGGACAAGCGCAGTGAATACATGAAGGTCATGTGTGACCTCACCGTTCTCGCCTTCCAGACTGACACCACGCGTGTCAGTACTTACGTGGGTTCACGGCCCAACGGCGCATCGTACCCCGAACTCGGTTTCTCCAACCAGCATCATTCGCAGACGCACTACGGTAGCGACCAAGAAAAGATCCGCAAGGTAGCGGCGATCAACAAATTCAATGTGGATCAATACGCCTATATGGTGACGAAGATGCACGCACTTAAAGAAGGCGAGGGCACTCTGCTCGATAACTGTATCATGATGTGGGGCTCAGGCTTGGAAAACGGCGATAAGCACCGCCGCGAAAACCTCCCATTCGTCATCGCTGGAAAAGGTGGCGGTTCCATCAAGACTGGTCGCTTCCTGTCCGACGTCAAAGGGAATCAGGGCGACCTGCTCACGACGCTGCTTTCCTGTGCCGGCATTCCGTTGGATCGCCCGATTGGTATCGCGACCAAACAGATCACCGAAATGAAGGCGTGAGAAGTACGTGAATGCCGTAGTAGGTGGAAAACAAATCCATTGCCAACCTGTTCGAATCAACGGGTTAAATAACTTGAAGATCGATGATCACAGAGCGTCGTTCTTGTCTGCGATTGAGGAGGATGAGTTGGTGGCTGAGTAGGGGAATCTTAGCGACGACCGCTTCTCAAACGGTTCTTCCGGAAGAATAGGGCGATGGACCATTTGCTTATGGTTATTTCACCAGAACATGGGCGTTTGCAAGCGATCGCTTAGAAATTTAGAAATACATTCAGCGAAAGTAGGTGATCGGTGCGATCCGTTCCGGAAGAGTTGTAGATGAACTGATTCAGGTATCCTACTTCTGTCTTGACGTGTTGTATGGAACGAGGCTTCCAACCGATCCCGACAAAGACGCGGTTTCGATCTAACCCCGAGTTGGCTCCCCAGTCCGTATCGTTCAGGTTGAGAAACACTTCATTCCAGGTGCTCAAATAGAACGAGGTGTCAGTTCCTAGCGGATGGGTCAGTTTGAAAAACTGCCGAAAACGCCAGCCCGTATCGCTGCCTCCTTCCTCTCTAAAACGTTGCTCGAGACGGGACCGGGATGAAAATGTGAAATTGCCAAGTGACGTTTTCCATGAGTGCTGTTGCCAGAATCGGTGTTCATGGAAGGTGTCGCCGATCTCAGGGCTATTGGCAATCCAGCCATAGCCTGCCCAAAGCACATGATTCTTCGGGAGGGCATATCCAAAGCCTGGTCGTAGGATGCTCTGTTCGAATCCATTTGCATCGTCCGAGTATCGTGCGTGCGCGTCCAGCCACCAGCGGAGTGCCGAATCACTGGGACCCAAGACGCCTTGAGAGGCCTTCATCATCCAGACACCATTGTTCTGCTCTGGTTCCGCTAACGCGTTATGGCACGTCAACAATGCGAACAAAGCAGAAACAAAGAAAACTAGCTTTCGATTCATGAGGTTCGTAAACGATAATACAATGTCTAAGGGTTTGCTCCGGGCAATGAAACAGTGAATCGCGGCCCAATTCAAGCTTCTCGATCGCCAGAAATCGAACCTGTAGGGCCGAAAAAAATTCCGTCCGAATTGGAATCAGCGTTAATTTCTAAGGGGCGACACAGATTCGAGTGGGCGATGGATATACGGTTCCGGTTTTTGCGCTGCATGCTCGCTGGCTGACTCAATTGTCATTAGCGGGAGGAGGTATTGCGGCTCTTGGATCAGAATGGGGGAATACTAAAGCGTTTACCAATTCCCAAAGGCGCCGATTGGCGAGAAGGCAGCAGCGTTAGGGAGACAGGAATGGGAAGAGCTGGCTCAGTTGGCCAGGCCAAGTACCGTGCGGGGATTTCTTCACGACGGAAGTCTTGCGCCGATCCGGGGTGGTAAGTTACTAGACACTGTTCGTGATCGAAATCGTGTGCTTTGTCTTCTAAGGGGGCCCCGGTGCAATGCTTTCGCCGAGAGGATCGTAAAATCGATAATTCGAATGTCTGAATGAACTGATATTTCTTGGACGACGGCACCTGGAAGTCAGCATTGAGAAATACACGAGCTTTTATAATCAGTTTCGAAATCATCAGGGAGTCGACAACGAACTATTGACACCCAGAGAATTCTCCAAGGACGGGCCGATTGAAGGCTCTTGATCAAAGATTGGGGATTGGGCCTAAAAGGCCAAGAATTCCCAGGTAGATG
>CAJXVR010000528.1 GCA_913061285.1 uncultured Verrucomicrobiota bacterium
CGCTCGTCGGCAGCGTCAGATGTGTATAAGAGACAGTCCGATCAGCGCTCGTTGTCAGTCGGTTAAAGGTCTTCCGGGGGCGTTTCCACGCACGAACGTATTTGCCACCCCAGCCGGGTTGAGAAGGGTCTTCGGACATGCCTCGCATTAAGCGTGACACCGATGGCGTGTCACCCATTTTAAGATCCGCCTTAGCGTTCACGAAAAGTTCCCCGAGGGCACCATGTCCAGCAACATGTTTGGAGACAAATGCCCTATTGGCCCATTCACCTTCCTGATTCCCACCCGTGAACCAACCGCGATATGTCGAGTTCGCCTCGATCATCCAGAGATCGGGATGATGCCGTTCGACATAATTGTAGCCATTCACGCTCCATTTCTTGTTAGGTCCACCAATCCAGTAAACTCGGAGTTTGGGCAGAATATCGGGCGCATCATGCAAGGCCTGAGCGACATCGTCGATAGCGCCCCAAACCAGAATATGTAGCGGTCGAGAGTCCTGACGCCGGGCGCAGGTAATAATCCACTCGGAACCCTCGCTTGGGGCACCGATACCAGACTCACCAGGCAGGTCAACAGCGCCCTGCTTTGTAATCGCACGCAACGAATCCGGGGAAGGATACTTATCCGAATGAGACTTCAGGTTCGGGTAATCCACAGCATAACCATCAATGACCTCCAAAATATGTTCTTTACCACCTAACCCATAAGGAGAGGCAATCAGGCCCACAATGTCGAAGCTATCAGCGTAGGCCAATAAATGAACCATGGACTGAAAATCATCCGGATCCGTGCCTCCGATATCCGTCGAAACGACTACACGGTGCCGATGCCCCGCGAGTGCTCCATCATCCGCCTTTGCCACTGTGGCTAAAACGAGCAATAGCAGTATCCCGCTCAAACCAAGTGAAGATATTGGGATTCGTTTCATACGCACTACGATTTATTCGAATTCATTTTATCGATCGCAACGGCTGCCAGAATGACAAACCCTTTGATGATCTGTTGCCAGAATGGCGAGACATTGAGCAGGAAAAGGCCATTGTTGAGAACCCCGATAATAAGGCAACCCAACACCGTGCCTAGAACAGAACCACGCCCCCCAGAAAGAGAGGTCCCTCCGATCACCACGGCTGCGATCGAATCCAGTTCATATCCAAGCCCGGCATTGGGTTGTGCGGAGTCGAGACGAGCCGTTACAAGCAACCCCGCCACACCCGCAAGGCCTCCACCAAGGGTGTAGACCCAAATCTTAATGCGGTTGACTCGAAGGCCCGTAAGAAGTGAGGCACGTTCATTCCCTCCCACCGCATACAGGTAGCGTCCAAACCGTGTCTTCCGGGTGAGAACCGCAAATGTGACCACCAATACAATGGAGATCCAGACCGGCATCGGAACACCAATAAAAGCCCCCGTTCCGAGATATCCGAATCCAGAACCCAGGCCGGTTATTGGAAATCCGCCCGTCCAGAGCATCGTCATCCCCCTCGCAATGCTGAACATTCCTAAGGTCGCCACAAAAGGCGGAATATTAAACCGCGTCACGACAAAGCCGTTGAACCACCCGAGTCCAAGTCCCACACAAATCCCGCAGACGATGGCCCCAAAGACCGTGAACTGTAGCAAGACATCAAACATCGGGATCGCCACACCATTCTTCAGCACTCCCGCGGCAGTGGCGCCTGCTAAAGCGAGAATGGCACCGACGGAAAGATCAATCCCACCCGAGAGAATAATCAATGTCATGCCAATCGAGAGACAAAGGTTCACGGAGATCTGGCGGAGAATATTCCAACCATTCTCTGGCGTCAGGAACTTGTCAGAGAGCAGGGTCATCCCAATCACCATCAACACGAGGGCGATCAACGATTGAAACTTGGCGAATCGTGAAGGCATAGATCAAGCAGGTAGAGCAGCGCTCATAATCGTTTCTTCGTTGGCATTCTCTCGATCGTAGCAAGCGGTCATCTTCCCCTCGCAGAGCACGAGAATACGATCGGAGAGAGTCATGATCTCTGGTAGTTCGGAAGAGACCACAACCACAGCCAGTCCCTTGGCTCCCAGTTCCTCAATCAGAGCATAAATCTCACTCTTGGCACCGACATCAATGCCTCGGGTCGGTTCATCCAAGAGGAGAACTTTGGGATGCGTGGCGAGCCATTTCCCCAGAATAACTTTTTGCTGATTGCCACCACTCAGGTTTCGAATGGTCTGATCTTGTGAAGGCGTTTTGACTCTAAACTGTTCGATCGACTCTCCCACCAATCGTCGTTCTTCAGCACTATCAAGAAACCCAAAGCGCTCCAAGTGTGGCAAGCTTGCAAGGCTGGAATTGGCAGCAACCGACATCTCGAGAACAAGCCCTTCCCCTTTCCGATCCTCAGGGGACAGTGCGATCCCCTGTTCGATGGCCTCAAGCGGCGAAGCAATCTTCACCCGCTTCCTATCGACGTAGATCTCTCCGGTTGCCGCTCTTGGGTGAAGACCAAAAATCGTCTCAAGCAACTCCGTGCGCCCCGCCCCCATGAGTCCGAATATCCCAAGCACTTCTCCGCAGTGAACATCAAAGCTGATCTCTTGCAGAAGAAAGTCGCCCGGACGATTGGGATGCGCCAGAGACACATTTTCAATCCGCAACATTTCCTCACCAAGATTGGATTTCTCCTGGCCAACAGGCTTTTTCATCTCACGGCCAACCATCATCTGCACCATGTCCTCATGAGAAAGATCGCTGATCGACGAATGCCCGATCAATCGCCCGTCCCTCATAACCACAGCATCATCAGCAATGCGGGCCAGTTCTTCAAATTTGTGCGTGATATAGGCAATGGCGACGCCCTGTTGTTTGAGGTTCTCGATAATGCCAAACAAAACCTCGATCTCACTTTCGGTAATGGCGGAGGTAGGTTCATCCATGATAAGAACATGGGCTTCCATAGATATCGCCTTGGCAATCTCGACAATCTGCTGCTGCCCTAAACGCAAACTTCCAAGTGGCGCCGCAGGATCGACAGCAAGATTGAGCCGCTCCAATAACACCCTCGCTTCTTGATTCATCTTCGCAGCGTCGATCAGCCCGAACCGGTTCAACGGTTCGCGACCCAGAAAGATGTTTTCAGCCTGTCTCTTATACACATCTCCGAGCCCACGAGACCTCTCTACATCTCG
>CAJXVR010000529.1 GCA_913061285.1 uncultured Verrucomicrobiota bacterium
CGGAGATGTGTATAAGAGACAGGATCCGTCTCTCAGTTCCAAACCAGGCGCGCTTGTGCTCTTCAATCCCGTCTATGATAACGGGCCAGACGGTTATGGGCATGATCGTGTCAAGGAGCGATACTATGACATTTCGCCTATGCACAACATCCGTGAAGGGATACCACCAGCCATTGTATTTCTTGGGACAAAAGACAAGCTGATTCCTGTCGCGACGGCTGAGCGTTTCAAGCGACGAATGTTTGAAGTAGGGGCCCGAAGCGAGCTAATCTTGTTTGAGGATCAGGGCCATGGTTTTTTCAATCATGGGAAAAATGAAAATCGCTTCTTTGACGAGACAGTCGAACACATGGATCGATTCTTGTCCTCCTTGGGATACCTGAGCCCTCGTTGAGTTCCCCTGAGATCACTCATGAACAGTCATCGCATTCGGCTCTCTCGGCGGCGATTCCTTCATGGAGCCGGAGCGGCCTTGGCGCTTCCTTGGATGGAATCCTTAGGCGCAGCCCAGAGTTCGAGTGGGGCGGCACCTCTCGAAGAACCGCCGGTGCGTTGTGCGTTTCTTTTCTTTCCCAATGGGGTCGTTCCATCCCATTGGACGCCGGTAGGCGACGGTGAGGACTATGAGTCAACACCAATGCTCGCTCCGCTGATGCCTCACAAGTCTGATTTCTTACTCCTAGAAAATCTGTGGAATGAAAACACCGTTGGACGCAATGGGCATTGGCCGAAGGTGCCGGCTTGGCTCTCAGGGGGATACGTGGAGCGGGGATCCGGCGCCGATTTGGATACCGGCGGGACGACGATTGACCAGGCGCTCGCAAGACGGCTAGGACACCAAACAGTCTTACCTTCGTTTGAGCTTGGTCTCGATGAGTCGCGTACGGGGATCGACAACATAGGTGGTGGGTTTCCAAGGATTCTGGGTTCTCATATTTCCTGGCGAGATCCGCATACGCCAGTCCCGAAGGAGATTGTGCCGCAACTGGCCTTTGATCGACTGTTTCGAACGACGAATACGTTTCCTGCCGTTTCTGGGCTCGATCCCAATTCAGCGGTAGTTAGGCAATCGCTCCAGCGGGATGATTCCTCCGTGTTGGATCTTATTCTGCGAGATGCGAAATCATTGAGAAGCAGGGTTTCAGCTGGAGATCGATCCAAGTTGGATGAATACCTGGAATCGGTGAGATCTGTGGAGCGTCGCATAGATGCTGCAATGAAGCCTCAAAGACGTTGGATCAACAAAGGTCGTTTTGATCTCGTGCGACCTGGTCCCGGAATTCCTGAGAGCCATCAAGATCATGTCCGATTGATGCTGGACATCATGATTCTTGCCTTTTGGACGGATTCGACACGGATTGCTACCTTCATGTTCGGAAACGCTCAGACGGGCCGGCGTTTTGATTTTTTAGATGGCGTTCCTAGAAAGAGTTTTCATGGGCTTTCTCATCATCGAGAAGATCGCGAAACCAGAGCTCAATATGAAAAAATTGGGACGTGGCATGTTGAACAATTTGCTTATCTCTTGGAGCGGATGAAACACCTGAATGAAGGCGATGGAAACTTGCTCGACAACAGTATGTTGCTGTTTGGTTCGTCGCTGAAAGATGGGAATAAACATTCAGAAGAGGACTTGCCGCTGGTTCTCGCTGGGAGAGGCGGCGGGCGACTTAAGCCGGGGCGCCGAGTTCGAGCTCCGAAAAAGACTCCTTTGTGCAATCTTCATGTTGCGCTAATGAGGCGTATGGGTGCCAAGGTAGATCAGTTTGGGGATAGCGACGGAGTTTTGTCTGGGCTAGGCTGAGCTCTTGAATCGATTATTATTCTCGATTCATTCCGGGTGGAGCGCTAGCGTTGTGCCTTACCCGAACAGTCTTGATGGCAAAAAGAATTCTTTGATGGAGAAGATTACGATGAACCCAAGTATTAGTCGACGTCAGTTTGGTCAACGTTCGATGCTTGCAGCTGCCGCAGTGGCAGGGGCAACATGGTTCGATGTTCCACGTTTGTTAGCCGGAACTCGAGCGCAGGCGCTGAAGAAATATGGGGGCTTCCCGATGGGCTTGCAGAGTTACTCGCTGCGTGCCTTCGGTGTTGATGGTGCCTTGGAGAAAACGGAGGCCCTTGGCTTGCATTGGATTGAGTTCTTCCGGGCTCATTATCCAACGGTTCCCGATCCAGTAAAAATCGCTGCAATGAATGCTAAGCTGAAGAAGCATGATATCACGATTAGCAGTCACGGCGTTCAATCGTTTACCAAGGATCATGCCGCGAATCGACAGATGTTCGAGTTCGCCAAGATGGCGGGAATCAAAAATATTAGTGCCAATCCGACGCCTGACTCCTTTGATAGTCTTGATAAGCTAGTCGCTGAATTCGATATTCGGATCGCCATCCACAATCACGGTCCGGGTGCTCTTTACGACCAACCTGTTGATGCTTGGAAAGCTGTCGCAGGACATGATCGCCGGATCGGATTCTGTGCCGATCTTGGACATTATATCCGTTCAGGAATCGACCCTGTGGAGGTGACCTATCTCTTAGGCGATCGTCTCTATGGGGTGCACTTAAAGGATTTTGCCGAGCAGAAGAAAAAGGCCGAGGGTGTGATTATTGGTAAGGGGCATCTCGATGTCGAGGGCGTGTTTCGTGCGCTCAAGAAAATCGGATTCCCGGCGGATGCGTCGCTCTCACTGGAGTATGAGGAAAATCCGAATGATCCCATTGCTGAGATACGTGAATGTCTCGATGTGGCCGCAGCCGCAGCCCAAAAAGTTGCTGCCGAATAAGGCTTGGCTCAGGTCAGTGCTACGTTTGAAATAAAAAGAGCATCCTCATCGAGGATGCTCTTTTTTCTTCTGTTAAGATTCTGAGGTAAGAATCGACTTCGATCGGCGGGTCGAGAGCTATTTCAAGAAGGCCTTTGCCGAGGCGGTCAGAAACTCCACTTGCCGATCGTTTGGGATCGTGTTTCCAGGCGTACAGCGGCCGCTCTCGACTTGGTGGGCCAGGAGTTGAATCAAGCGGCGGACTCGTTGTGGTTCTTGCTGTGCTAGGTTATTCTGCTCTGCTGGGTCTCTCGATAGATCAAAGAGTTGGACTGGGGGAAGACCTGTCTCTTATACACATCTCCGAGCCCACGAGACCTCTCTACATCTCG
>CAJXVR010000530.1 GCA_913061285.1 uncultured Verrucomicrobiota bacterium
ATTCAGCAACGAGCCCAAAAACGGCCATTCCCTGATCGCTAAGATCAAAAGAATGGCCGTTAAAGATCGCTGTTTTCGCTACCCTAGGACCGAATGAAACCCTGCTTCACTAACGCGCGACGGCATAGTTGAAGTATCCAATGAACATCTCATCCCAACTCTGTTCCCCAAAACGAACACGTTGATTCGGATCTGGGTTCCAGCGGTTTTGAGGCGAGTTGTCAAAGGCCCCTTCACAGCGAATTCGGGTCCCCTCCGGCATAAATTTCGGCTCAGCCAGCCGATACATGCGCTGCCAATCGAAATGATAATCGGGGGTTGAGAGGAGAATTTCGGACGTGCCATCCGGATAGAGAGCTTCAAACTGAAAGCGCTTACCACGATAGTGCATGTGAGGGCTCAGTTCATACAACCAGCTATCTTCTTCAATGCGGGAAGTAGCCGTCATCGGAGAGTCGCGATGACCTTTCGGAATATTAATATCGATGGTGAACGCTGCGGTCGTCCGAAGTTCCATTTCAGGTTGCGTCTTCGCCACATAAAGCCCCATCTTTGTCACATCGGTCGTGTTCTTGCCGCTGGGCGTGTAGTGTTGCTGAAAGACAAAGGCAGCATCCTTGGGCAGGAACTTCCCGGTATTATCGGGAAATCGAGCAGCATCTAATCCAGGAACATACCCCGCATAGAACCCCGCAAGCCCGCCCTGCGCGGCAAAGAGATCAGCGGGATCTGTAATCATGAACACTAGGCTGTGATGCACCACTTCAGCATTTCCCGGAATGACAACCGCTGCGTCTAACCAAACATCATTCGGAATCGGGCTCGGCACAACAATGTACCGATAGTTGACGGTGCCTTCAGAGGGCACTTCCTGCTTAGGAATTTCAATAACGTAGTCAGGTTCACCCAGGATCCAATCTTCGCTCGGTTGAACGGATGCAATTTCAAGCGGATCCCCACCCTCACCACGCTCAGCACCTCGGTTGAGCCACTCAATGAGGGTCGCCTTCTCTTGGTTGGATAGTTTGGTTTCGTTGGTAAAGCGTCCATAGAGATCATCCGCATGCCATGGCGGCATTTCCCCAGACATGACCTGGTGCTTGATAAGAAATGAGTTCTGCAAGACCGCCTCATAACTGTCTAGTGCAAACGGCCCAATATTTCCCTCGCTATGACAGCGCACGCAGTGCGTGGCAATCATTGGAGCAATGTCGTCACTGTAGGAAATCGGCCCAAGCGTCTCGAGTTGCGCGGTTTCGCCAGTTCCCTCAGCCATTTCAACAGAGACGGTTTCCTCGGAGAAATGCTGCCCCAGCGCTTCACGAAGGTAGTGATTTTGAATCAGAGCTTCCCCTGTATCTACTGAAGTCTCCACCGCCCCTTGATAAAAATGGGTCCAGTCGGACGATCTGACCGCAAACACTTCAGGAAACGAATGGGGCTTCAGATTCCACGTGACCACCTGGCTCGGGTCTTGTAAGACGGGAAAATCAATCCCGAGGGCGGCTGCTTCCTTTTTCAAGGCCGCCCGATCCGCACTTGGCTGACATTGAATCGCCCAGACCGCTATTTGGTCTCCATACTCGTCCCGAAGGGCGTTGATTTCAGGCAACACCGGTTCCAGGCTTTGCAATGATTCTCCGGCCGCGAGAATCAATATCGCTGGAACATTGGTGTTGTAGAAGAGCTCGTGCACCCGTCCCTCAAGATCGAGTAGCTTGAAATTATCCGCCCATGGAAGGCCCCCATCAACAGCCTCAGACAAGCGGTAAAAACGACTTGGCTTCACCCGGCAGACCGGATCGTAGTAGGAACGGGCCGATTCTGGAGAGTTTAGTCGAAGCACGGGATTCCAATCTGGAGAATTGTTGAGGAATTCCTGAGCCTCAAGGACCAAAGTGCGTCCCTTGGCTGAAGGCACGCCGACCTTGATCGCATCGCCTTCCCGCTGAATGGTCACCTGGCCTGCCACTGATTGAGCGACTGCCTGTATCGAAATGAGGCTTCCAGCCAAGAAAGCACGATATTTCCAATTCAATTGCATCATTAGTTCACTTACTTTGGTGGCCCGAGCGCTGCCGCCCCCTTCTGAACGCCACATCATTCAGCCACCCTTTATAGGCGGGAACCTAGCATCTCGTTTCAAGTTTATCAACAATGGCCCCGTCTTTTTCCAGGTTTTCCAGGGCAGGACTCAACTCACATCATCGAGCAAGCAAGGAGAGTTCGAGTTCAATGGACGCTGTCTTTGGATTGTCAAGCGGTCAAAAATGTTCTAGAAGGGGTTGAATCCAACTGACGCAAACTCTGTCGATCCCGGAATTTAACATGACACCGTATTCCCCTTCTCTCCAAGGTCTTCTCCCTCTTGTTTGCAGCTGTATCGGAGGCCTCATGCTCATGGGAGCTGAACTTCCTCCGGGCCCCTCGCCAGCGGTTCCAAGCGGCGGTAAAGCTCCCGGGGACTATCCGAATTTCACAGTAACGGCTGCCAACTGGACAATGGACGCAAGTGCCGTCACCGACATCAATGGCGGCCTTAAGAATGAGGTTCGCATGAACCTAGCCGGACAAGGCCCCCTCCCTTGGTCATTGACTGAGTTTGGCCAAGGCCGTTACGCCCCTCGACTAAACGTCGCCGATCCACAAGCGGCCGCATCGAATCTCGATGCGCTCCCCTTTGATCTGATCATTGATGGCAGCGCCTATCAGTGGGAAAATGATCTTGATCCCTGGGCAGCCAACGGCGCTGCCTGGCGCCCACATCCCGCTAAGGGCATCCTTCTGGCATCGGTTCGAAAGAATGGTCAGGAATGGAACGACGGATCCCCCCGATTTCACGGCGTTGTTTCCACCCCTATCGAAGGCTCCGGTGGCGAAGGCTATAGCCTGATTGATGGATCCTTTGCGGCTGGCGATATCGAACTCTCGATCGGAAAGGCCGGACTAAACCTCGGCGGGGCAATCGACACCTCAGTCGCGTGGTTTCCCTACGATCAAGGTTGGCTCGGAGGCCATGTCGCAAGTGCCGACTTCGAGGAAGGGGAATGGTACCAGGACTCCTTCCGCCATCCAGATCTTCCAGTTGACCCCGGACAACTCATTACCTGGAGTCTGTCTCTTATACACATCTCCGAGCCCACGAGACCTC
>CAJXVR010000531.1 GCA_913061285.1 uncultured Verrucomicrobiota bacterium
GAGATGTGTATAAGAGACAGTACCGGTGTAGATCAACGGATTCCAAGCCCAATCTTGGAAGGTTTCTAGATGCCAGACTCGTTGCTGAAGTTCATTCTTCAACAAGGCAGCATCCACCTGCAAATCCCTTGGGAGCGCTCCCCGATCAATCTCATCAAGCCGCTCCAAAAATCCCTTGCAAAACGCCAGAATCCGCTCCCTCGTGACCGGCGACACATCGTCGAGTTGATCATCAAATCGATGGTCTCCAATCTGGGTCGCCGAAACAGGAGACAAGGCAGGCATTTGATCCACATACGACTTAGCAAGCGCTTGAAACGACCCAACATCATCACCAACAAGACGATAGCAAGCAGCGGTGAGGAACAAGGCGCCACCAAGCAACATTCGGGCACTTCGGGCCTGTAAAAGATATCTCATCACTTAAGAATCAATGAAATCACAAGGAGAAGAAAGCCAATAAACCGAATGTCGTAACAAGCCGAGGAGTCCTCACCATGGCACCATTGACTCACCCTTGATTGAGAAAGGACTGGAACAAACCATTCGATCAGTACTTAATCAAAGGCTCAAACCGCAGCCTCGACTTTCGTCAGATGATTCGATTCAGACATACTCAAACAAATCATGGTTTTACTCTGATTGAACTCTTGGTTGTCATTGCCATTATCGCCATTCTTGCTGGGATGCTGCTCCCTGCCCTCAGCAAAGCCAAGGAGAAGGGGAAGCGAGCTCGGTGCATCTCAAACGAACACCAGCTCGGCCTCGCGCTCCACCTCTTTGCCGGTGATCACGAAGAGAAGGCCCCCGCAGGCACCTGCAACGTCGAAGGCCCGGGATCAGGCATTTACGCCGTCTGGCTTCGCTCGGGAATTGAACACCCCGAGCATGGCAAGTTCCGTGGACTCGGCATCTTGGCTCAGGAACGCTATTTCGACGCCCCACAGGCCTTGTACTGTCCCAGTTGGAAGCACAAGGAACTCCAGCTCAACAAGAGTATTCCTCCCGGCGGCGGCTGGTTCTACAATGATGAGATTCCAGCCGCACAACGTTGGATGCAAGTCAGCTACCACTATCGAAGCAGTTTCAATGCACCCGACCTCCGCGTCGCCAACCTGGCCAACGACCCTGGAAGTGCCGCCGTCGTCGCGGATGCATTCTCCGATCCAACCCGAGGGGTCGATCTTCATCACAAGACTGGCTATACCGTGCTTTACCTCGATGGACATACGGAATTCAAAAAAGATCCCCAATTCAAGATCCGAGATCTCGCCGGCGGCGGTAGACAGGCCTACCACGCAGGGGCCACTGGTTACCGACTCCAAGAAGAGGTTTGGCGCTACGATTTCGGTGACGAGCAGCCCCCAGAAGGCCGCGATCGCAATTAAGGGTCGATTCGTTGGACGCCTTCCGTGCGCAGTTCTACGTGAGGAATGGGGCTCGCGCTGGTCTGTTACAAAGACGAACCAATGCAATAAGTGCATTGGGCAGGTGAATCGCTAATTCTTATCCTATGGCCAGTCCAATCAATCAGATCCTCGACTCGATCCCTTCCCTGAGCCTCATTTCTCTAATCACGGCAATCGTCTTTCTTATCGCCGGATGGATTTCATCGATCATCGCCGGATTTGGATCCGAAAAGGGCAAGCGCTTGAGGCTTCTTCTCATCATCCCGCCAACGAACCCGCTTGCCCTCATCGTTCTCCTTCTGCGAGACCGAAAGGCAGCCTTCGGAAGCCTTCTGTGCTATGCCATCGCTCTGACCGCCCTTCCACTAGGCGGGGCAATCGCAGCCAGCCAAGAACGCGGCAAACTAGCCGCCTACACCAAAAAGCTGACTGAAAGCGGCGAATCCACGGACATCAACGATCTAAAACCAAGCGCTGTGCCCGACGAGGAGAATATCTGGATGCACCCCGTCCTAAAACCCTTGGCAGATGCTGCAACCTCAGACGAAGCAGGCAGGGCTGCCTTCGCACGGCTCGGCTCCGATGACACTATTCCATTCATGCTGCTTAACCGCCCCGAACGGCCAAAGCGGCTTCGAATACGTTATTTGGACAGCGGAGAAGACAGCTCCTTCCGTTCTACCCAAAGCGAACGGAATCCCCTCCAACGAGCCCACCGAGCCGCTCTTTCAATCATCGGAGCGAACGATGGAGCGATCGACGATTCAAACAAGCCCTCGGACTGGAACTCAGTCGGTGAAACTCTCGCCAATTACTACCTCCCTGCAGCCGAAGCTACGAAACAACTTGAGGAAGCCATTCAGCGTCCCAAAGATCAATACCCCTACGAATGGGACAAAACCTTTCAGATGTTGCTCCCCCACCTCTCACACCTGAAGTCTCTTAGCCAAGCCGCCACGCTACGGAGTCAAGCGGCCGCTATGACCGGCAACACTACCGAAACCTTCAGAATGATCCGACTGGGACAAAAACTCGTCAAAACAGGCGATTCCGACTTACTCATTAGCAGGCTCGTTCAATTCGCCCAGGCACAGATAAGCGTCAATGCCATTAAAGTGGCGCAACAGTTTCACCTCGGAACCGATGCTCAATGGAATGAGGTCGCAGAGGAGATGGACAGCTTCGATTTCATCTCATTGATGCCGGATTCGCTTCGCGCTGAACGAGCCTTTGGACAAGCGTCGATTGAGCCTATGATGGCGGCTGATTTTGATCGCATTACCAGAAAAATTGGAGAATTCGGGAATGGCCAAGAATTCGGATCGAACCCCATCTCACCTTTTGAAAAAGGAATCCGATCCGTTGCAAATTTCTTCCTGTCTAGCAACGGCCAAGCGATCGTCACCATGAATTGGCGCCGGGGACTCGAAGCCTACAACGAATTGATTCAGAACACCGTTGACACGGCACAGAAGACGAAGACGATTGCTTGGAACGAGTGCCTTGTCCCCCCTCTTTCCCAAGACATCCGCTCCTACGGCATCTTCGCGGCGATGCTAATTCCTGCCCTCGATTCTGCATTTTACAAAGCGGTTGAATCCCAACACATCCTTGCACTCGCGAAAACAGCAATCGCACTCGAGCGATTTCACCTCGCCAACGCCAACTACCCAGAGAGTTTGGCAGAGCTCGATGACGCTTTCGGCATCGACCCTATGACAGGCCTTCCTTGGAA
>CAJXVR010000532.1 GCA_913061285.1 uncultured Verrucomicrobiota bacterium
TCTACACTAGATCGCTCGTCGGCAGCGTCAGATGTGTATAAGAGACAGACACAATGCATTCTCTATGACTTCATCCGTTAAAGAAAATTCCCAAGTAGCAAAAGTAGAGCCAACACCTGCCTCACGGCCTGCACACTGAGCCAAAAACTTGGCGACCGAGGCTTCTTGAATTGCGTTCCCAACAAGCTGATAGCCACTCTCAGCGGGCACGAAGGTGCCTTTTTCAAGAGCTGATTCCACTATCCGTTCGAGCGGAACTGATAGCTCCTGACACACGGTCTTAGCTTGTTCTATCAGGATTTTTTCGGGCACGACAGTGGAGCCTGTTTTGTGACCGTAGGCCAAGGCAACCCTCTCAGCGATTGCTGCCAACAAGGACTCGTCAGAGACAGCGACTGAGAGCTTTCCAACTATCCCAAGAACATCTTCAAACGACACTCCAAATGCAGTAAGAACGAATGGATCAGTGCGAAGCTTAGACTCCACTTCATCCCCATATACTCGGGCCAATCGTTTAGCTACGCCCATTGGCAGACGGGATTCCTGTAAGAACTCCAGCGCGGCCCACATTGCCTCAGTTGGCCACTCGTCTACGATTAATCTCGCGGTATTGGGCGAAATACCGTTTACCGAAGACAGCACCTCGATATCTTCAGTCTTTGCGATTTGATTGAGTTCTTCACTGCTGTAAGCACGAACCAATCGCCGAGCTTTAGTAGTGCCCACACCCGCAACATTGTCACTAATCCAAGTCGCGAGAAGCTCCCCAATAGGCCGCAGTATTTTCGGCCTTTTAGGCTTGATCAGGTCCTCTCGTATCGTAAACCCGTCGCGTTGATATTCACGAGACTTGATCGGCCCCAAAACGCGCCAGACAGTGCCTAAATCTGCCGCGCTTGCGCAATAGTCAGGAAGCTTAACAACGAGTGTTCTGTATCGATTGATGTACGTGCCGTCCGTAGCTACTTCATAGGCAGAGAAATGGTTGTATGGTCGAGCCTTTGCAATCTGAATTATCATCTAGGCGCAATCCCGGTTTCTGCTAACACATCGGCCATTGCGGCATACCGCCGAAGCTTAGTCTTCAGGAGGGCGTTTTCAGCCTTGACCCGCGCCAATTCATCCATCAGTCGAGAGTTCTCGGCAGCAGTCAGGTCAGATTTACGTTCTGATCGTTCTGAGGCTGCCTTAAGAGACTTTCCATCCTCTTCTCGCTTCTTGTTATACCAACGCTGCTCCGCATCAGTGAGAAGCTTGTTGACCGCAGAGTTCTGAGTAACGACAGAGCGACAAAAGCCCAGCTCCTCAATAAGTGAAGCACGTTTAATCTTGCCTTGGTGCTCATAGTCTAGGTAGTCGCCAGCGGAATCACGGGCTTTGATCCAATTCTCAACTTTGTCTTCGTTGTCTCTTCCCAACTGCTGCCCGTTTGCCATTGCTACTTGCCCCGCTTGCTTGATGTTTTCATGATCTGCACAACGGAGTCCGGATCATCCGTGCTCTTGAGCAAAGAAATCACTGACGGTGAATGAGATTTAGACGCTCTCATTACAGCGATCATTTCCTCTTTGAGAATTTGGACCGCACTATTGAGCTTGGAATTGTGAGACTGCAAAGCCAAGATTTGATCTTGGTGAGCCTTGACTCTATTCTTCGCGATCACCTGAGATTCAGCTAAACCGTTCTCCAAGAGCCACTGAAGTTGTTCCACGTAAAGCTCAGAGGAGCGTTCAGCCATTTGCTTTCTTAGCTTTTTTACCTCCCCAACCAGATCCGGCTTATTCATAGCCTCAGGCTTTTTGGCATTGGATTGCTGCTGAGCTTTTACTTCCTTCAAGCCCTCAGACAAACGGTTTAACCTGCGCTGGTGAGCCTCAACGTGTTCATTAAGCTCATCGTGCTTTGCGATGTAGGACGGGCTCAATCCCAAGCTTTTACATATCACCGACTTCGCGATTTTGCGCTCGGAGGCAGATAGTGGAGCCTTGGAGGTTTTTATCAGCTGCTCGATTTCCTCAATTCGACTTTTAACAGCGTCGTAGGTTTTTCGCTCATTCGTGTTGTTTGCCCAATCTGGATACTCGTCGGGGTCTACTTTTGGCTTGCGGGGAAGATCGAACCGAGCCATCAGAAGATTCCCTCCTCGTCCGAAGTAATGTCAACGAGCGGAATGTGTTTCTCGAAATCTTCCAACGCGACTTCACACTGTCTAATAACTTTCCTGGATAAGGAGCTGAGTGCATCGAGTCCCAATCCTGCTCGCGATGCCATGACTTCCTGCTCACGCATTCCGATTCGCTGAATGACATCCTTATGGTTCGCAAGTGCGAGGCGGCCAGCACATCCTCCGCAATGTTCCCATTTCGCATTACCATACTGGGGTGTCTGAGTAGCTTTGTCATAGCACTTAGCCAACGTTTTTTGGGCCTTCGGCATCATGCAGTAGGAATATTCATGCACCTCCAAGACATCAAACTCGGAGAGCAATTCATCGATACCTTCCGGGGTTAAGAGTTCTATTTCACGAATGCGAGAGAGTAGATAGCGACCTGAAGGACCGAAGAACTCCTCTTGGCCCGAAGCCGCACGGTGGATCAGCTCGCGCATATACTGACGGTTGATCTCAGGCAGATCAGCTTTCACTTTATCTCTGAGATAATCCATGGTCATGAAAGAACCGAACCAATGACGGAAATGATTTCGGATAGCTTCTGGAACATTGCCGTCGAACCGTCGAATTGCGATTTCTGCCCAAGTATGCCTGAATCGGTGGCTTGAGAGGGGGTATCTTCCAGGATCAAAATCACTGATTAGGGCTGCGAGCATTTTCTCGTAAAAGCCTTTTAAGCCGAGGCTGCGTCCGGAACCACGCCCAGCCCTATCTTCGCCATACAAATATCGATTCCACTCTGTTCCGTCGAAAGGCGACTGCCTCCACGGTACATATACCTGTAGCAATGCTCTTTTCTTATCATCAGGGTGGTGAATTCCTGGGTTATTTAGACGTAATGCGATACCGGCAAAGTGAGCCGCATGTATCGAGACTGAGCGCTCCGTCTCGACCCCATGATTTGTCTTTCTGATCCGCGAAACAAAGGTGGCGTTTCCCTTTTCATCGATATTAAATGAATC
>CAJXVR010000533.1 GCA_913061285.1 uncultured Verrucomicrobiota bacterium
GTTTGGTGCTGTTTCATCAAAACTATTTTCAACATAACATCCTCGAAGCCGGAGCCCATTGGTCGGATTCCCCCTGGCGCTCGGCAAACAATGTCAACAACGCTGGTTTTCCCGAGCCGCCGCCCTATGCGGGGGATAAACGTATTTTTATGGCGGAGCTGTTCTACGACATCACACATCCGGTTCGACGCAAACTGCACGAAGGCTACATTCAAAAGTGCCTGGAAAACTTTAAGGCAAACGGCAACGTCATCCAATTTACCAGCGCTGAGTTTACCGGGCCTCTCTCGTTTGTAGAGTTCTGGTTGGACACCATTGCGCAATGGGAGGAGACGAGTGGGCGGGATCCAATGATTGCGCTCAGCTGCACGAAAGATGTTCAGGATGCCATTCTCGAAGATAGTGCTCGAAGAGCCACGGTTGATTGCATCGACTTTCGCTATTGGTGGCGGACTGACAAAGGCCAATTCAGTCCCCAAGGGGGTAAGAACCTCGCTCCGCGGCAATTTGAACGACGATGGCGTGGCGGCCGACCAGAAGACGCCGACCTGGCGCAGATGGCATCGGAATACCGAGGGAAATACCCGCGGAAAGCCCTTATCACACAGTTTGACACTGCTGATTGGGCATGGGTGTGCGCGGGGGGATCCATACCGCGTTTGCCGGTATCGGTCGCTGACACCTTGCTTCGTGCTATTCCGCGTATGAGGCCCTGGATCAAGAAGTCGCTGGATGGTCGATGGGTCTTAAGAGAGGACGGGAAGCAGATTCTGATATTCCGGGGAGGCGATAGCTCTTTCGATTTTTCCGAAGAGCCTGGGGTCTTTCGCTGCTACGAAGTGAACCTTCAAACAGGCCAACTAAAATCGCGGTCCGAAATCAGAGGCGGAGGCTTGGTTGATTTGCCTGATGCTGAACTGTTGTGGATGATCAAAGAAAACTAATCTATGAAACCGAGTCTTAAAACCAATGGCCTTCTTGCGGCTCTCAGTCTTTGTTTCTTTAGTGGTCAGCTTGCCGCCGCTAAGAGCCCCTTTGCAGCGGTGGAACCGGTTCGTCAGTCTGAAGTGAAGTGGACGAGTGGCTTCTGGCAGCAACGGTCCCAAATCTGTCGAGAGAACATGATTCCTTCCATGTGGGAAATCATGAAGGGAACCGACTATAAGCCGTTTCTGAGACATTTTGAAATTGCGGCAGGCATGGCTGAAGGGCGCTACCATGGGGCAAGGTGGAATGACGGGGATTTCTACAAGTGGATTGAGGCTGTGTGTGCGATGCAGGCGGTTTCATTCGATCCGGTTTGGGATGAACGACTCGACGAGATCATTGGGATCATCGCAAAGGCCCAACGGGAGGATGGCTACATTCACACCCCGGTGCTGGTAGCTGCTCGTAATGGAGATAGCAAGGCAAAGCCCTTTGCCGATCGGTTTAATTTTGAGATGTACAACATGGGGCATCTCATGACCACGGCGTGTCTTCATCATGAAGTCACGGGAAAAGAAAGCCTTCTCAACGTTGCTCGCAAGGCAGCCGATTTTTTAGATGCCGCCTTCCGTTCTCCAAGCCCTGAAAAGGCGCGCCATGCTGTCTGTCCCTCACACTATATGGGGATAATAGAGCTTTATCGTGCCACCGGTGAGACTCGATATCTGCGATTCGCCGAGCGCCTGATCGACATGCGCGATCTCGTCGTGGATGGGGGAGACGATAACCAGGATCGCGTCGATCTCGTGAAACAGACCGAGGTCGTTGGCCACGCGGTGAGGGCGAACTACTTGTACGCGGGCGTAGCCGATCTTTATGCAGAGACTGGAGATGTGGAGATGGGTGGAATGCTCGAAAAAGTGTGGCGAAACCTGGTCGAGAAAAAGATGTACATTACGGGTGGTTGCGGTGCTCTCCATGACGGGGCATCGCCTGATGGTTCGCGAGATCAGAAATCGATCACTCGGGTACATCAGGCCTACGGTCGAAACTACCAACTTCCGAACACCACAGCGCACAATGAAACCTGTGCGAATATTGGGAACACTCTATGGAATTGGAGAATGTTTTTGGCAAAAGGCGAAGCCAGATTCGTGGATGTTCTAGAGCTAGCGCTCTACAATTCTGTGCTGTCTGGAGTGGATCTGGATGGACGAAATTTCTTCTACACCAATACGCTTCGGCAAGAACATTCGGCGCCAGTGGACTTGCGATGGCCCCGTACCCGTGTGCCCTTCTTTACTTCGTTCTGCTGCCCTCCGAACCTTGTTCGCACCATTGCGGGTGTCGGGAGGTACGCCTACAGCAAATCCGATTCTGCGATCTGGGTGAATCTCTACGGAAGCAACACACTGTCGACGGTCCTTTCTGACGGAAACGCAATTCGTTTGAGTCAGGAATCGAGCTACCCATGGAGTGGGACGGTAGGGATCACGGTGGAAGAGAGCGGGGGGAGGCCATTTGGCTTGAAGCTGCGAATTCCTGGCTGGGCCAAGTCTGTCACAATGACCCTCAATGGGAAGCCAATCGATCAGACCTTGGAGTCGGATGCCTATTTTGAAATCAAACGGACCTGGCGATCGGGTGATATCGTTGAGCTTCACCTAGACATGCCAGCGCAGCTCATTGAAGGACACCCTCTCATTGAGGAAACCCGCAATCATCTTGCGATCAAGCGTGGTCCGATCGTCTACTGTCTCGAATCATCGGATTTGCCTCATGGGGCAAAACTGTCTGATGTCCGGATTTCTGAAGACATCAAACTCGAATCCCGCTATGAAGCACAACTCCTACAAGGAGTGACCGTTTTGGAAGGAGTCGTAAACGTGAAACCCGATGGCGATTGGGGCGGTAAACTCTATCGAGAATTCAAGGCGACTCAATCCTCTGAATTGAAGACGCGCTTTGTCCCTTACTATACGTGGTCCAACCGCGGAGATTCTGAGATGAGTGTTTGGCTGCCTCTGGATTGAGATGAATGCTTAGGAGAGTGGGTTCTTGGTTCTTGATCGGTTCTTGATCAAAGATTGGGGATTGGGCCTAAGAGGCCAAGAATTCCCAGGTCTATGAAATCAAGAGATATTGGATTGTTCGGATATCGGATTAGGAGTGTTGAACGAA
>CAJXVR010000534.1 GCA_913061285.1 uncultured Verrucomicrobiota bacterium
ACGAGATGTAGAGAGGTCTCGTGGGCTCGGAGATGTGTATAAGAGACAGGGTTAGGCGTGGTCTTTTGTCAGGTTGGGGGCAGGCTTGTCACTCTTTGAGTGGCGTCTTTTTTGCTGTTCTTGGGTTTGTTAAGGCCAAGGAACAGTGGCGCAAAGGCTTGTTTCTTGTTGCGTTGGCTGAGACGCTCTTCTTGGATGGCCGTCCGAAGTTTGAATTCAGAGGTGATTTCTCAGCAAGGGAAGCTGCGGTATGTCTACAGTGTATGATCAAGAAGATCCGGTGATAGTGCGCTTTTGGGGCGTTCGGGGATCTATTCCGACTCCTGGGCCGCTTACGGCGGCCTATGGCGGGAATACATCGTGTGTCGAATTGCGGATGGGGGGCGAAATCATCGTGCTGGATGCCGGGACGGGGATTCGATTGTTAGGGGCTGCTCTTGCGGAGGAATTCGCTAGTTCTGAGGTCTTAGTCTCGCTTTTAGTTTCTCACACTCATTGGGACCATATCCAGGGCTTACCGTTTTTTGGTCCCGCTTACCGATCTCAGAATCGTGTGCGTATCTATGGCTACCAGGAGGAAAACTGTCGGTTGGAACAGATTTTGACGGATCAGATGGAGAGTCCGCATTTTCCGATTCCAATGCACAAGATGGTTGCGGATATCTCCGTGACCGAGTTTTCATCGAAGGCGTTTATGCTTGGGGAGGTGTCGGTTTGTACTCAGCGCTTGAATCATCCGGGTGGTGCAACGGGTTATCGACTGTCGTGGAACGGGCTGGTGGTGGTTTATCTGCCGGACAACGAGCCCGTTTCTTATCTGGAGTTAAAGTCGAGCCCAAGTGTTTCAGCGGAGCCAGATTTAGATCCAAATCAGGAATTGATCGATTTTGTGCGGGGAGCCGACGTGGCGATCATGGATGGGCAATACGACGCAGGTGAGTATCCCAGTCACATCGGGTGGGGGCATGGATGCGTCGATGACGTGGTTCGAATCGCGGTTGCTGGCGGCGTAAAACAGTTGTTTCTGTTTCACCATGATCCCTGCCACGACGATGCTTGGGTGGAGGCGAGAACGGCAAAGGCAGCTGGCTTGGCTAAGTCACTGGGAAGCGGCTTAAGGGTGTGTGCTGCTCGAGAAGGTGAGGCTCTTGCTCTGGGTTCAGTCCTGGGTGAGAGCTCTCAAGGCGCTGAGTCAGCCTAGTCGGAACGATATTTTCTTAATACTCTGATTGCCGAAGCTGTTCTGAAGACGAGAGAGGATCTCCCGACGGTGATAGCGAATGATCTCGTGCAGCCACATGCTGTTGTCGACTGTTACGAATAATGTGCCGTTTCTGAGGCCGGTCGGTTGTGCGTGGGCGGTGATGCGGGGATCGATCGAATTCGCCCAGACTTTTGGGATTTCAGTGTCGGACTGTTTTTGTTTGAGATTGAGCCTCTCGATCAGGCTCTTCGTTAAGTCAGCTGCAGTTTTAGGGCGGTAGCGTCGGAGCTTTTCTTCTTCCGAGATGTCTACTCCACGCCATGCGGCCAATATCTGGGCGCGGCCTCGCGAAGGACGGTTAGGACGTTGCTGGGAATTATTGTTTGCCTGCATTGGGATGCTCATCGATCACGAGCACGCCGTGAGCAGGCAGATCATAGGAGCCCTGGAAGGTATTGCCAGTGAGAAAATCGTGAACGGGCTTATAGAACTGAACGCGCACGGAAGAATTCTGGTGGTTCAATAAGAAATACAGTTTGGTCGTTTCATTCTGGCGAAGGCTTACTTCAACGCCTTGGGGTACCTTGAGGAGTCCTTGGAGGGAAGTGAGCTGTCGGAGCCAAGTGGCAAAATCTTCGTAGAACAAGGCGTGGCTCATTGTTCCGAGGTAGATGGCTCTTCCAAGGCCGAATTGGTTCATCGTTAGGGCTGGTTTTCCGGCATAGAAATCTTTCGCGTAGGTTGCCAGTACTTGGCACTCTTTGGGCTCAATGACATCGCACCAGAGTTGGGCGGGGTGGAGGTGGCTTGTTGGAAAAGCCCCTTTCATATTGAGGTGGTTCTCTTCGTCAGGGGAGATGGGGTCGAACTCTACGACTTCTAATCCGAAAAGATCAGTCAGGTTCAGGGGCATTCCGTTGTCTGGAGCGATATGGTGCTCGTCGACGAGGCCCGTGTTAAACGTGCCGACCAGATTGCCTCCATTTTGGACATAGAGTTTCAACAGGTCTGCCTCACCCCATGCGAGCTGTTGAAGGGAAGGTGCGATGACGAGTTTGTATTTTGAGAGATCATCCGTTGGGCGGGCGAAATCGACGGCGATGTTCTGATCGTGAAAGGCTGAGTAGAACCGCAGCATGTGGTCCCAAAGGTCAAAATGCCGATTGGGTTGCATCTTCTGCTTCAGTGTCCAGGCATTGTCGTGGGTGTAGAGGATGCAGGTTTCGGCAACAACCTTGGTTGATTTGATTGCTGGGCCTAAGAGTTTGAGCTCTTCTCCAATTTGGCTAATTTCTCGGTAAGTGCGATTGTCGCCCTTTCCCTGGTGGTTGAGGACGCCGCCGTAGAATTTTTCTGATCCAATGCGTGGTTGTCTCCAGAAAAAGTAGAGGACGCCGTCAACGCCGCGAGAGATCAGTTGGTAGGTGAAGAGTCGAACGACGCCGGGGCGAACGAGCGAATTGACTTGTTGCCAATTCACATTGCCGGCTTTCTGCTCCATGACCCAGAATCCATAGTCGCTCCCGTCTGGGGTCTTAATTTCGTTTTTCTTAATCGACCGAAGTATGTCGATGTCCATGGCGTTCACGGATGCTTTCGATTTAATCGTGGCATAGCTATCCAGGGAGACGAAATCGAGCTGTTCAGCGGCATCGAAATGATCGTAGTGCCGAGAAAGCGCACGCATCATTGTCGTTACGGGGATCTGCGGGGTGAGCGATTTGAGGAGCTGAGACTGCATGCCGATAAAGGCCACTATGGTGTCACTTGAAAAGCGCATCCAATCGAGTACTAGGGCAGGGTTGTGTACCTGTCTCTTATACACATCTCCGAGCCCACGAGACCTCTCTACATCTC
>CAJXVR010000535.1 GCA_913061285.1 uncultured Verrucomicrobiota bacterium
CTACACTAGATCGCTCGTCGGCAGCGTCAGATGTGTATAAGAGACAGAATCAGATCCGCACCGTGAGAGATCTCATCAAGTCCCTTGCTCCGAAAATGTCCGTCCTCCTTTCGACCCATATCCTGCCTGAAGTTTCTCTAACCTGCGATCGCGTCATTATTCTACGGCAGGGAAGGATCCTTGCCAATGAGTCGACGGCGGACTTACAACGACGATTTGACGGCTTTGCGAACATCAAAGCGGAAATCAAGGGACCGCTCGACTCAGTAAGAGACGCACTCCAGACTCTTCCCGAAGTCACAAATCTTAAGACAGAAGCCCAAGATAACGGCTACACCCAATTCACCGTCACCGCTCAAGGAGGCTTGGATGTCCGATCCAAGATTTTCGAACTTGTGACCGAGAATCGTTGGACCCTTCGCGAACTTCGCCGCGATGAATACTCACTTGAAGAGATATTCTCTCATCTCACGGAAACATCGTCGGCCGCATGAGAACAATCGCCACTTTGACCCGAAGGGAGCTCGCGGGGTTCTTTCAACACCTTACTGGCTATGTGATCATCGCGTCAGTGATGATTGTCATCGGCCTGAGTTTCATTGCTGTCATCCTGGCGATCAACGGTCAAGCCGTCGATTCTCCGATTACGGAGGCCCTCTACAGCACGCCTTTTTTCTGGCTAATCATCCTGCTTGCCGCTCCGGCGATCACGATGAGGAGTTATGCACAAGAACGTTCTTCTGGCACGTTCGAAACGCTCATGACGGCGCCCGTCAAGACATCTGAAGTGGTCCTTTCCAAATTCTTCGGTGCTTGGATTTTCTTCGTCGTCGTTTGGATCCCGTTCATTGGCTACATGTTTGTCCTGCGGCCCTTCTTTGACGATCCATCGCTGCTGGATATTCGAGTTCTGTGTTCGAGCCTTCTTGGCATTTCATTGCTCTGCGCGCTGTTCACCGCCATCGGCTGCCTTGCCTCGTCGCTCACTCGAAGTCAGATGCTTGCCGCGATGACCAGCTTCACCATCGGCATGTGCCTTTTCTTGCAAAGCTTCGTGACTTTTCAGCTCCCAGCAGAAAGCGGTCTCTGGGCCCACGTCTTCGCCTACACTTCACTCTTTCTTCACTTGGAAGATTTTGTCCGCGGCGTGGTTGATTCTCGACATGTGATGTTCTACGTGACCTTGACCAGCTTCTTCCTCTATCTCAATTGGCACGCCGTCGAGTCACGGCGTTGGCTCTAGAATATGCCTACTCGCCCCCCAAGCTTTACGCCTCGGCGCGGCCTGAAAACGGTATTCAATATCGTTTGCTCCACGGCCTGTGCCTTGGTGATTGTCGTACTACTGAACTATCTCGGGGCCCGCCATCCCATCCGTCAGAAATGGCTCGAGAATGATCGATTCCAACTCTCACCACTGACTCAAGGCATCTTGGGGTCGCTCACAAATCAAGTGCAGGTCATCGTCTATTTCAATCGTGACAACGCTACCGCACTTCATAGCTCCATCGACGGGCTCCTCGCCGAGTATGCCTTCCATTCACCTCAAATTCGCGTCCGCCATGTCGACTACGTCCGAGACCGAAAGGCGGCGCAAATGATCGCACAAACCTATGACCTGGCAGATCGGGCACCGACCGATCTGGTCATCTTCTCGGGAGCAGACCGCTCACGGGTTGTGACCCATCAAGAATTGCGAGACTTCCAAACGGCCGAAGCCGCAAACGCCATTATGAAGGGCCAACGCGAAGTGAAACGAGTCGGTTTCAAGGGCGAACTCTTGTTCACATCCGCCATTCTCAACATTGCGTCAGGAGCCCCCTTGAAAGTGGCCTATCTCACCGGCCATGGAGAACACGAGCTCGAGAGCGATGCACTCGATGGCTACAGCTCATTTCATCAGGTTTTAAAGGAGAAGAACTTCGAAGTCACACCGCATCACCTTATCAATGATGGTCCTCTCCCTGAGGATACCCCGATGCTGATCATTGCAGGCCCAAAGCAGCCCTTCATTAGTGAAGAACTGGCCGAAATACGACGATTTCTCGAACGGGGCGGTCGATTATTTCTTCTCTTCAGTATCCACGCAATCCAAACGGCCTCCGGACTTGAGGCGTTGGTCAAGGATTGGGGGGTTCAAGTGGGCATGAATCTGGTTGATGACATTAACAAACTCATGGAGACAGAACTGGCCATTGCCGACTATGCCGATCATCCCATCACCACACCACTCGTGGATTCGAAATCTGCGCTCCTGATGTTTCTCCCCCGATCGATCGATCCCCTCCCCAGACAGTCTGTGATCAATGGGGCCGAGATTGTCACCCAAGGCATTGCCTACACCTCGGCGAACGGTGTCACCAAGTCAGACTTCAAAGAAGGAAGCTATCAATACAGTCACTTTCGAGACCGGAAAGGGGCGATCCCTGTAATGACCGCTGTCGAGGCCGAAGCAAGTCCGAATGTTAACCAACCGCTTTCAGGCCGTACCCGAATTCTGGTGACCGGCGACTCCATTTTCTTGGCTAATGATCGGATTCAACAGTACGGCAACCGAGAATTCGCTACCCTCGCAGCGGGTTGGTTACTAGATCAATACCAACTCCTTCAAGGGATCGGACCTCAGCCAGTCTACGAATTCAAGATCACAATCCCGGATCCAGAATTCAAGCGCCTTCAATTGTGGATGCTAGCCATTCTTCCTGGGAGTGTCTTCGCAATCGGTATGTTCGTTTGGTGGCGCCGCCGAGTTTGATCGAAGCATGAGAACGAAACGCCTCAACAACCCCAAGAGATCGCAGTGTCGCTTCGTTCACGAAGCGCCCCCCCGCGAAGGCTTCCTCTTTTTGCCATGACCTTTCGCCATAGTTCTCTCCTCCTCTTGATAGCCAGTCTCCTGCTCGGCTTCGTCTGGGTGTTCGAGCATCCATTCGAGAAAGAGACTGCGAAGCGCAGTATCGATCGCCGCCTCTTTCCCGAA
>CAJXVR010000536.1 GCA_913061285.1 uncultured Verrucomicrobiota bacterium
TAGAGAGGTCTCGTGGGCTCGGAGATGTGTATAAGAGACAGGCACCTTAGTTTCGGGCGGAGTCCCTCCGAGGGGTTGATTCTTCAGCAGTCTTCAAGTTTGTTCGGGGGGTGGGAGGAGCGCGCTCGATTTACTCCTTTCAATCCCGAGAGTGACGAGACGAGTGAAGTCCACCACCACGTGTTGCCGAGTGAAGCATCAAAGCTGTTTTTTCGGCTCGTCCCAGAGTCAGAGTGATACCTTTCCTTGCGGCGGGCGATGGGGCGAGGGCCGTGCCGACACCGAGTAGTGATCGCCTTGAATGCACAGGATCGTAGGTGTTAGCAGCTGTTTGCGCGGGGCTTGCACATTCACATGGCCCAAAAGGGATCACAATCGAGGCAATCTGGCATTCGTCCTACCATCTTAAGTGTTCGTGATGTGGAACATTAGTTTTCCTTAATCTTGTTGCGAATCTATTTCTTTTGTTGATTTCTATGGGAAAAGAATTAAACGTGTAATTGAAACAGTCGTTTGAATTAATATGACGAAAGCCGATACGAGACAGAAAATCCTGGATGCAGCAGAAGTTCTGTTTGCTGAGCACGGGTTCGGGGAGGTGTCCGTTCGGCAGGTGGTGCATGAGGCGGATGTGAATGTGGCTTCGATCCACTATTATTTTGGTTCAAAGGATGCCTTGATTGAAGAAGTGCTTTCGCGGCGCCTGACGCCATTGAATGAAGAGCGGCTCCGGCAGCTAAGCGCTTTTGAAGAGAAAGCAAGTAAGAGTGGTACAACGATTACGATCGAGGACGTGCTTTATTCGCTTGTTGGTCCTGCCGTTCGATTAAGTCGCGGCACAGAGGCGGGGAGGCATTTTATACGACTGGTCGGAAGAATGTTTGCTGAGCCTAGTGACTCCGTTCAGGCGATGTTGAAAGCCCGTTTCGAGGCGCTTTTTCGACGATTTAATGAAGCGTTCAAACAGGCTCTGCCTGGGGTGAGAAGGAAGGATTATTTTTGGAGACTCCATTTTGTCATTGGCGCGATGAGTCTGACACTCTGCGATAGCCAGCGGCCTGCATTGTTGTCTGAAGGGGCTTGTAATCCGGAGGATGTTGAGGAAGTGATTGCTCAGCTTGTTGCCTTTTGTGCGGCTGGGATGAGGGCGGAAGCGCCGAAGAAAAGGAGGACACGGTGAGTTTGAAAGTGGGTGTGTTTGGGGGGGCTGTCTTGCTGTTGGTTGGGTGTGTCGGGCCGGCGCCGGCGCGGTCGACTCCCGATTCGTTAGCCGTTCCCGAGACGTGGCGAAGCTCCGGGGCATTGAATCAGACAACTCTGAATGATGCCTTCTGGTGGGAGGCTTTTTCTTCTTCTGAGCTTGAGGCGATGCTCGAGGAGGCTTTCTTAGGAAATCCAGACCTTCAGTCGTTGAGTGCTCGTGTTGAGGCGGCGGGGGCTTCGGCGAGAATTGCTGGGGCCAATCTTTATCCATCTGTTTCTGCTGGGCTAGACGGCTCAAGGCGCAAGCAGAATTTTATTGGATTTCCCATTCCTGGTAGCACCAGCAATGTGCTGAGTACTCAGGCGACGACCTATGGTTTGTCCTTGGCGACATCTTGGGAACTTGATCTTTGGGGACGAGTTCGGGCGGGGAAAAGGGCAGCGATGGCGGACTCAGAGGCCGCTGTGGCAGACTATGAGATGCAACGCCTTTCGCTAGCCGCCCAGGTGAGCAAGGCTTGGATCGGGGCGATTGCGGCGAAGCGTCAGAGGATCCTAGCGGAGCGGTCTGCTCAAAGTTTTGCAGACACTGCTGCTAAGGTGCGTTCTCGCTATGAACAAGGTCTTCGATCCGCGCTCGAGTATCAGCTTTCAAGGAACAGTGCAGCTACGGCAAAGGCGCTCGTCGTCGAACGTCAACAGCAGGAACTCCAGTCGATTCAACAATTGGAGCTTTTGCTTGGGCGGTATCCAGCTGGCCAACTTGAGATTGCTGATGAGCTTCCGGTAGTGGAGGGTGAGGTTGGCGCAGGAATCCCTTCCATGCTTCTGCTGCGGAGGCCAGATCTTTTGGCGGCGGAGCGGCGCTTGGCAGCCGCTGATCAGCGATTGTGGGAATCCAGGGCGTCGCTTTTTCCCCAGATTAGTCTCTCAGGATCGACTGGGACGAGTACCGCTGAACTTCGAGATGTGCTTGATACGGATTTCAGCGTGTGGACATTGGCCGGGAACTTGGCTCAACCGATCTTTCAAGGTGGGCGTCTGAGGGCTGGGGTCGATCTCTCAAAGTCTCGAATCAAGGAGGCCGCAGCCCAGTATTTGTCGACGGTTCTCCGAGCTTTTGGGGAGGTTGAATTTGGCTTGGCGAGTGAGTCGTTTTTGAAAGAGCGGGAATCTCATATTGCTGATGCGGCCATGCAATCTGCGGCAGCGCTGGCGGTAGCGAATCGGCGTTACGAATCTGGCCTAGAGGAATTGATCAATGTCTTGGAGTCTCAGCGGCGCTCGCTCGGTGATGCCACACAGGTCATCGCGATTCAGCAAGCTCGATTAAATAATCGAATCGATCTCTTCCTGGCATTGGGAGGGAATTCGAGCGCAAGTGAGACACCCCTTGAGCGCTAGTGCGGCCGATTCAGAAAAACAGATTTGGAACAAGAGACAGTGATATGACTAGATTCCGTAAGATCGCTATCCCCATCCTGGTTGTCGGGATAAGTTGTGGGGCCTTTGTGATGATGATCAAGTTTCGGCGGACGGTAGAACCGAAGCCCATTGAGAATTCTCCGCCCAGCGTTGAGGTTCTGGACTTGGAGCGACGAAACTTTGGGTTCGTCGTGCGTAGTCAGGGCTCGGTTGAGGCCGCCACTACAGTAAGACTGGTTTCGCAAGTCGACGGTCGGATCGTTAGGATGTCGGGTGCCTTAAAGACTGTCTCTTATACACATCTCCGAGCCCACGAGACCTCTCT
>CAJXVR010000537.1 GCA_913061285.1 uncultured Verrucomicrobiota bacterium
TAGAGAGGTCTCGTGGGCTCGGAGATGTGTATAAGAGACAGCATCTACACCGCCGACCCGAACAAGGATCCCAGTGCAACCAGGTTCGATCGCCTCGGCTTCCGCGAAGCACTCGACCGCGATCTCCAGGTCATGGACCGCACGGCGTTCACGCTGTGCATGGAGAATCGCATGCCGATCATGGTCTTCGACATGTTCAAGGCCGGAAACATGGAGCGCGCCGTGCGTGGCGAGGCGATCGGGACCTGGGTGACGTAGTGCGGGCCAGAATGTGCGGGCCGAACTGTGCGGCCAGGGATCGCCACACACAGACCAGCAGTAGCGGATAGCAACACGGAGATTACATGGACCCCTACGATCTGATTCTAGAAGACCTCACGGAGAAGACCTCCAAGACCGTGCAGCACCTGCGCGACCAGCTCAGCAGCATCCGCACGGGGCGCGCGTCGCCGGCGCTCGTCGACACGATGCGCGCGGACTACTACGGCTCGCCGACACCGCTCAACCAGATCGCGCACATCTCGGTGCCCGAGCCGCGCCAGTTGATGATCAAGCCGTTCGATGCGTCGCCGGATGTCATCAAGGAGATCGAAAAGGCGATCCAGAAGTCCGATCTCGGCCTGAACCCGCAGTCAGACGGCAAGACGCTGCGCCTCAACATGCCACCGCTGTCCGGCGAGCAACGCCAGAAGCTCGTTGCCAAGGTGAAGGACCTCGTCGAACAGAACCGCGTCGCGCTTCGCAATGAGCGCCGGGACGCCAACAAGCACGCCGACCAGATGAAGAAGGACGGCGACCTGACCGAGGACCAGTGCAAGAAGGCCCACGACCTGATCGACAAGGAACTCAAGGCCGTCGAGGTAAAGCTCGACGAGGCCCTGAAGGCGAAGTCGAAAGAGATCCTCGAGGACTGATCGTTCCCGATCCGCGCTGGCAGTCCCGGGGCCAAAGTCACGGAGAGGGCCCAAAGCCACCGAGAGGCTTGCGCGTGGCGGGCAGAGACGGTTTCATCTCTGCCCCTGTTCTGGCTCGATCCGAGCAGCAGTTCGTGGGGGCGTAGCTCAGTCGGTAGAGCAGCGGCCTTTTAAGCCGTTGGTCCAGGGTTCGAGTCCCTGCCAACCTACCACTCTTTTTCCTTCATTCCTTTATTGTCGGCCAACCAAGGTTCCTGCGACGTCTTTCTGTTTCGAGATTGTATCAAGGCCTAGCTGCAATAGCTCGTGACGCACTCGAAAAAGTCGAGTAACTTTTTGCAATCAAACTTCGTAAATCACAGCTTCTAGTTTGTGCGCTGGGCTTGGCCGCTCTTTCAAGGTCGCTGCTTGCTTCCCCTCCCAGTCTGGTCACCCTGTTTCCCGCGGGGGCGAGCATCGGCCAAGAGTTAGAGGTCGAATTTGTCGGCACATTTGATGAATGGCCACCTCAGGTCTGGGCTAGCTCCAAGGACCTTGAGATTCGCTTCTTGAAGAAAAAAGGACAGGCTCGCATCAAGGTCGGTGCCGATGCGGAGAGCGGACCTTCCTTGATTCGCTGTTTCAATGCCGAAGGCGCTTCCGAACCGCGTTTCTTTCTTTTGAGCGACCGAGTCGAACTCATTGAAACGGAACCGAATGATAGCATCCAAGACGCCCCAGTGCTCGAAGACCAAGCAATGATCATCAACGGGCGCCTCTCAAAACGAGGGGATACGGATTCATTTCAAATCGCTCTCGAAAAAGATCAATGGCTGGTTGCTGAACTTTATGCCTACCGTCTGCGATCTAGCCTCGATCCGCTCCTCCAGATTATCGATCCACACGGAATAAAAACGGCATTCAATCACGACCATTTTCACCTTGATCCGTTCCTGAGTTTTCAAGCGGAGCAGCCCGGCAACTATGTGATCCAAGTGCTTGGATTCGACTACCCCGCAAAATCTGACATTCGACTCGGCGGAGGTCAGAACTATGTCTATCGGCTCAGTCTCGATACCGGCCCCTACGTCAGTCACACCTATCCTCTCAGTCTCCAGCAGGCGAAGCCCACAGACGTTTCACTGATAGGATGGAACCTCCATTCGAGCCGCACAAGCATCACGCCATCTAAGACCGTGGCTGAGTCCAATTTTGAACCAAGCGTGACCCGTCATAGATTTCAGGAATGGCAACAATCGATTACGATACCAACCACTGATTTCCCACAAGCTATTGAATCTGCCGTGCCCAAGAATGGTCCCCAGCAGCTGCCAATTCCGGGAGCAATTTCTGGAACTATCGATGCGGACGATCAAGAGGATGAATACACAATCGACCTGGAAAAAGACAAATCATACACCTTCTCAGTAAGCACCAAGGCCCCCATTCACCAATTCGACGCATGGCTAGAGCTCAAATCTTCTGAAGGCAAGTTGTTAAAACGTGATGACGATTCAAGGACAGACCGCGATCCCGCGATCATTTGGAAAGCCAACGAGGACGCTCAGCACACTCTCGCCATTGGAAATCTCCTCGGCAACGGATCTCCAAACTTCTATTACCATTTAACCGCAACGGCAGCCCGCCCCAACTACCAAGCACATCTTGAAATCACTCAATTGACGCTGAAGCCTGGGAGTACGAATGATGTGGCCATCACACTGGCGCGACATCATGGACACAGCGAGGCACTCCGATTTCGGTTTCATAACCTGCCCGTTTCGATTCAACAGACTGGCGGTAACGTTAAAGGGGATGAAACCAAAGCCTCGATGCAGCTGCTCGTTTCTTCAAATGCGCCACCCTACCTTGGAGAAATCCGGTTCTACGGCACCGAACTAAAAACCGGGCGGAGGCAAGCCGTACCGGCAACATTCCTGGGGACCTCAGTAAATAATGGTGTTCCCGGTGGATACAACAACTTGGTCTTGAACGAGACGCCTTCGCTTTGGCTCTGTCTCTTATACACATCTCCGAGCCCACGAGACCTC
>CAJXVR010000538.1 GCA_913061285.1 uncultured Verrucomicrobiota bacterium
ACTAGATCGCTCGTCGGCAGCGTCAGATGTGTATAAGAGACAGGAACTATCGGTGAGTGAGAATACGATTCGGAGTCACCTGAGAAATATCTACGAAAAACTTCAAGTAGCGTCTCGAGCGGAAGCGGTCGCCAAGTATCTCGAAAAATAGCCAGCCTTGCCTCAGCTCGATCTGAGAGGCTTGGGGGCCTATCGGGTTGGGGATTCTAGTGACTCGATATCACGGTTCAGCGACCACAAGGTCAATGTGTCTCTGTCTTTAATCAAGAATCCATTGTCGAGCAGAACCGGGGCAGCCCAGGTGGGAGCATCGGAGACGGTGTAGGTAGCTATTTTCTCTAGCTGGTCGCTCTCGGATGCCAATATCTGCAGTTCCCCATCATCGAGAAGCGCTATCACGTGTTTGGGGATGGCGAGGAATGTGGCGTTGTCACCGGCACGGCCTGGCCCTTCCCAGACAATCTCTCCGTTGGCCGTGTCGAGACAGAAGAGTTGTCCCATGCGGTAGTGTGAGAATCCGAAGAGGAAATCTCCGTTCACAACAGCTGAGCTCATATCCAAGGCGAGTCGTTTTTGATGCCAGTTTTCGACGACACTCCAAACGCCATCTCTAAGCCTTGGCTGGATCGATCGAATGCCACGGTTTTCGCCCCCAACGATGATGCAGCCTTGATGGATGCTTGGGGTGGGCATGTTTTGGTTCGTGCCACGATGGGGAAGGGCGTATTCCCATAGTTTTCGCCCTGTGGTCGACTCGACGCCAATGAGCGCATTGTGATTCCACTCTACGATTTGCCTGACGCCAAAGAGTTCGGCTATGAATGGCGAGGCGTAGGCCGCGCCATCGTCCCCTAGGGACCAACGTTCTCTGCCGGACTCTACGTCGAATGCGACCAGAAGTCCCTCGTCGTCACCCCCGAAGTGAATCACGACTTGGTCGTCGTCGACCAACGGAGACGTTGTAGCGCCCCAGTAGGGATGGGGTTTTCCGAATCGTGCGCCGTAGTCCTGTTGCCATAACGGGGTGCCGGTGCTTGCATCGAATGCTGAGAGTTTTCCACTAATGCTCATGGTGAAAAGACGCCCCTTGGCAAGGGTTGGATTTGACTTGGGGCCTTTTCCATGGGGTTCGCCACCGCCGCCCAATTTGAAGGGAGTCAATGATTCTTGGCGCCAAAGAATGTCTCCCGTTTTTAGCGAGAGACACCAAAGCACTTCGTTGTCGCCAACTCGAGCATGCTGGTAGACACGATCGCCAGAAACGAGGGAGGTGCCGTAGCCGGTGCCGACCTTAACTCGCCAGATTTCCTGCAGCTGATCAGGCCATTGCGCCGGAGGCTGAAAACCGGGAACCCAGCCATTTCGTTCTGGGCCGAGCCAACCGGTCCATTCCGTTTCAGCCGATGCCAATGACGGGCTAAAAGTGGTCAGGATCGAGAGGAGAGCGATTGAGGGGATGCGATGTTTCATGGTTACTGGGAAAAGGCTTTCTTGATGCTACTAGCGGAAGCGGTTAGGGGATGCTTATCACGCTGCTCCAATCGTCGTGATAGAAAACCCGGGCATGCAAGGGAGTATCTCCGGATTTCTGGACGATGCCGTTGCTTGGAATGGTGGCCCTCGGATTGAGACGGCCTCCGACGAGACGGGGATCAGAGCCATCCGTTGTCACGTAGACGACCCCTTGCGGACTTCGAATCCGGTAGCTGTTATTGCCGAAATTGTGAACGATAGGGGCGGCCACGTCAGAAAGGACACCATGGGCATAGAGTTGGGTGAGGATGATCTCGCTCCGTGCCGGAATGTATTCATTCGCAATACGATCGATCTCGGGGCGCCAATGACGATCCCGGGTCAACGGCTCTCGGTCAGGGGAGCTCTTTCCTCCCGAAGGGGTGTATGCGGCATCGCCCCATCGAGCGGATTCGCACACGGCGGCAGATTCCACCTCAGCGGCTCTGTCAAGGAATCGACTCCTTACGGATTCAACACTCAATGCTCCTGTATTGAAAAAGTGTTTCTGGACGCGATCCCCAACTCGAACGCGGAACTCTTCATTCTCGAGGCATTGCTGCCAAAGCCACTGAGGATTGCTTCCTCCAAATGATTGCCCAGCGGGAAAGGGGCCCGTTCGATCTTCTCTCTTGTCCTTCAAAGTGTGTTCCGCGTCCCAAACAAAAAATCTGAAACCCTCTCGCGTGGTTCGGTTTCGAATGCCATACCAGTTATTTGGGCCCCTATTGTTTCCCCAGGCACTGATGGGACCGTCATAGTTTCCTCCGTAGAACGTGACAAGCATGAAGTCGATCAGATTGTCGACATCGAGAAGGCATTCAATCTGATGATCGGGTTGCCCTTGAGCGTTGCGTCCTGATAGCGCGAAGTAGTCCTGGTTGTTTTCGAGCCCTGCTTTGGCCTTGTTCCAGAGCTGTTCCCACGCCTCAAGATTTCCGTCGTTTGCCATCACACTGAGGCGCCGCTTAGTCTCAGGGAGATACGTCGTACCTTTCTTGATTGAATCGTAGTCATCTTTCTTGCCGCCAAAGTAGGCAGCGCCGAATGATGCTTTGACTCGCTCGCAAGAATTATAGATGCCCCAATATTGGCCGTTGAGAAAGAGGTGGTAATACTCTCCGCGCGCTGCGGGCTGCCCGGTTGCTCGCTGGAGATCCCGACAGAATTGATCTCGAAGAAAAATGGTTTCTCGGCTTCCAAGGTGCCATCCGTAGTTTTGGAAGGTCCGAAGATCAATGTGATCAAATTTCTTTGCTCCGTTCTTACCGAAGAGGGGGTAGTTGAGTTTTGGGGGGCCGTAGAGGTCTCTAAAGAAAAATCGGAAAGAGTGTTTCGGATTATCTGCGCGCCTGTCTCTTATACACATCTCCGAGCCCACGAGACCTCTCTACATCTCG
>CAJXVR010000539.1 GCA_913061285.1 uncultured Verrucomicrobiota bacterium
GAGAGGTCTCGTGGGCTCGGAGATGTGTATAAGAGACAGGCGTGCCCGAAGTAGATGTGTTGATGGCTCAGCTCGGGCGGGTTTGTTGGTGGCAGTGCTTTGAGCCCGAGAATCCATGCGGACTTTGGTGCGTGAATCCATGAACCGGGCGGTTCAATGGCGCATCCTGCCGATTGAAACGCTTGGTCCGAAAAAATTCGGTTGGGCATCGATTCCACAGTGACCGTGAATCCTTTGGTAATCAGTGTGCGGGCCCCTTCAGGAGTGAGCGGGCTTCGAGCTTCGTTTGCCTTGGTTTCGCTCCTCAACCAGAGATGTGGTGAACCTTGAGACTTCGAGCTCATGATGCCGGATGACTGGCTTCGGCCCTGCGAATTCGTTCTAAGGGCGTTTCGTTGAGAACGTGCGCGAGGATGGTAAGGACTTGCTGGCAGTCCTCTTTCGAAATCGGCAGGGGGGGCTTGATCTTGATCACATTGTGCTTCGGGCCGTCGGTGCTGAGGAGAATTCGGGCTTGTTTCATGCGCTCGACGACATACTTCGCGATCGCTGCGGAGGGCCTTCGAGTTTCTGCGTTTGAAACTAACTCGATCCCGATAAACAGTCCCTGACCACGCACGTTCCCTATAATGGGATAGCGCTGCTGCAGTTCTTTAAGCCCCGAGAGAAGCTCACTCCCTACGATCTTGGCGTGACTCTGCAATGCTTCATCTTCCATGACCTCGAGTACCCCGAGCCCTGCCGCGCAAGAGACCGGATTGCCCCCGAAGGTATTGAAATACTCCATGCCGTTGTTGAAGGCATCCGCAATCGCGCGGCTCGTGATGACGGCTCCGATAGGGTGGCCATTGCCAATGGGCTTTCCAAGGGTCACGATATCTGGGATGACCTCTTGCGTTTCGAAACCCCAGAAGTGCGAGCCGGCGCGACCGAAGCCGACTTGGACTTCATCGGCGATACAAAGTCCGCCGGCTTGGTGAATGGCTTCGTAGCAGCGGCGAAGATAGTTGTCTGGCAGAACGATCTGCCCGGCACAGCTTAGAATCGATTCCGCAATAAAATTTGGTGCTGGCTTAGCTTCGGTCTTTAGACGCTCTAGAAGGGTTTCCAATTCCTGCACGTAGTCGTGGGTTAACGAGGGACTTGGTGACCGAAAAGGGCCTCGATAAGGATCTGGTGTGGCGATTTCGTGGACGTATTCTGGTGGCGTGAATCCACCGGGGCCCTTGTATTTGTAGGGGCTGATTTCGACCGTCGAGGTCAGATTACCGTGGTAGGCTCCGTCGATGACGACGATCTCTTTGGACTTCGTCACATTGCGGGCGAGACGCAAGGCGAGATCATTGGCTTCACTTCCCGAGCAGACGAAGAAACAAGCGTCCAGCGGGGATGGAAAGAGCGCGGTCAGTTTTTCGGCATACTCGATGAGATGAGAGTGGAGATATCGCGTGTTTGTGTTTAACAGCGTGGCCTGTTCTGAAATGCGATTAACGACGTGGGGATGTGAGTGGCCCACATGGCAGACGTTGTTGACGCAGTCCAGATACCGCCGCCCGTTTGGATCAAAGAGATATTGCCCGGAACCTTGAACGAAGTGCAATGGCGTCTCGTATGAGAGGCTCAACGAGGGGCTGATGATTGACTTCCTGCGTGAAAGGAGATCAGAAGCGGTAATCTGACTCGCATCGATGGATTCTCTTGGGAGGCCAAAGAACGGTCCTGGATTCGGGCAAAGATCTAACCATAATTCCCGGTGGTCGGCGTCTGCAACCCCAGGGAAATTTTCTGTGTTTCCCAATAGGTCCATCATGACTTGAAAATGCAGATGTGGAGGCCAGCCGCCGTTTTCGAATGGGATGCCGATGCATCCGATCGTTTCGCCTGCTTGAACTTCTTTGCCGATGACGTGTGACGAAATGGAATCCCGACCAAGATGCCCGTAGAGTGTATAAAAGGTCAGGTTGTCATCATTGACGGTGTGTTCGACAATGACCGTCGGCCCATAGTCCTCTGCTTGATCATTGTCTTTGACACCGCAGATTCGGCCCGGAAAGGGAACTTTGACCGGGAAGCCAGGTTCGAGAAAGAGATCGATTCCAAGGTGAATGGTTCGAGCATTGCCGTTCTCGCACGCGAACTGTGCTCCTTGATAGCAGAATCGAGGCTCGTTGTATCGGCCGATGCCAACGGAGGCGCCGGCTGAAAAGAGTTGGTCTGCGATTTTTCGAGTGGCTCTATCAACGGCTTGTGGTGAATCGGCCGATAGTGAAAGGGGGCTTCCGACACTGAGATCAAGCACGGCAATGTCCTTCGGGGCAAAGGAACAATCGACTATGGCTTGAGGTCTTGCCGAATCAATCCAAGTGGCAAGTTTTGCGGATTGAGGGTGCGCCGGTAACCCGCAGGTTTGACGTAGCGCGTAGTGGAGCAGTGACTTTGGTAACGCATCCAGTCGAGCGAGTAGCGATCGGGCCGAGCGGACGCTGACCGAGAGGTAGGCGTTGTCAGGGTGCTGTTCCAAATTGACCGCTGCTTGGGTTATGCTTGTGCACAAGCGCATCATGACAAGCGACGGAAGAACTTTGAGCTCGTCTTCGTTAAGCGGATATTCTGCATGATAGGCGCTTACGATATGGGTGGCCGTCGTTACTGGGTCTGGGACTTCAAAGAGCGCGTAGGCGAGGGCAATCGCTAGGTCATTGACCGTTGCGGAATGGACCGCGTCTCCGAAGTCTATAAGTGAGAGGTCAATCTGATGGCCCCCGATATTGGGACTGTCTCTTATACACATCTGACGCTGCCGACGAGCGATCTAGTGTAG
>CAJXVR010000540.1 GCA_913061285.1 uncultured Verrucomicrobiota bacterium
TCGGCAGCGTCAGATGTGTATAAGAGACAGTTCCAATTGGGATTCCCCATCTCCTCGCATACCAATACCTCCCTTTTGCCGCGAGAGATGCGTCCAAAACCGAGTCAGTCGAGGGAGAAGATGCTGAAGCTGGGCTAGTTCCACTTGGAGCTTACCTTCTCGAGTTCTAGCTCGCTGAGCGAAGATGTCTAAGATGAGTGAGGTGCGATCGATGATCTTCCGATCGAAGACATGCTCGAGGTTTCGTCCCTGTCCAGGGGTCAATTCATCATCGAAGATGACCGTATCGACCTCCTTTGCTTTGCATTCGTCAGCGAACTCTTCCGCTTTGCCTTTTCCAATGAATGTACCTGCAATCGGGCGATCTAATTTCTGCGTTCCCTGTCCGACTACTGTTCCACCGGCGGTTTCGGCGAGACTGGCGAGTTCTTCAAGAGACTCGGTGACGTCCCATTGAGATCGGGACTTGAGCTCGGCCCCGACTAGAAAGATCTTCTCATCTTCTTTGGGTGACGATTCTACCGACTCCCTTTTTCCCTCTGTGAAACCTTTTGCGATCGACATAAGTGACGTGTCTTTGCGTCGACAATGCTTTCATTAATATTGTGACTCCATTGAGGACGCTTAGGAATGATAGAATTCGGATGATCGTTTGGCGAGCCGAATTCTGTCGTCTCTGGTGCAAGGCATGGAGCAGAATCTTCGTTCCAAGTGAAATTGAGGAACCTTTGCTGGTCCAAGTCCAACTGGGCGGTTCACGATCGAAAAGCGTTGCAACGAGTGAGGTCTTACGACAGCCTTTTGAAGACATGAAACGCCCTTTGGGACGAGGCTTAGAGAATTTAATGTCTGCAGCGGACGATTCGTCATCTTCCTTGACGGATGCGTTGGGTGGAGAGGCCCGTCAAGATTCCCGAGGTGGCGTCGAACGTCTCATTCAAGGAAGCAGTCAGCTCGAATTAGGGCAAACTTCAAGTCGCCCGTTCTCAGGGGCTCCTAAGCGTTTGGGCGAGAATGATCTTCGACCGGCTCAGGTGCCGGGTTGGGTCTTCTACCTTGGTGATCTTGTGTTAATGGCTGCGGTGGTCTGGCTGATCGTTCTGAGTCCGGAACCGCTTGAACGTCGACAGATGCTCGTTTGTCTAGGGCTTGTCGTCATGGGGGCTAGTATCGGTGTCTGGCCGTGGCTACGAAACGTGCTCTATTGCCAAGGAATCGGAGCTGTTACGAAGTTGCCCAAGTGGGTGCTGGCCAGAGATGTCGAGATCGGAGGCGAGCAAAAACACCTCGTGATTCACCTGCAGCAGCCGTACCTTGCGGTGGATGTCTCTGAAACCTCATGGAATGGGACGAATCTGAAGCCTTTTTGGGTTGATGGACCGCCTAATCTGCCTCCCGGAGGTGTGAAGGCCTTACTCGACGAAGCGGAGTCCTTTTATCGTGATCACGTGGATGATGTCGGGACGGAGGCGAGTTCCCATTCAGAAGACTTAGGCTCGTAGATTGCCCGGGAAAGGCTCTGCGGATCTTTTCGTGAGTGCATTCTTCCTGTCATTCGTTCAATTTCGGTGTGTTTTTGGCGGAAGCCGTGGCGCAGCTCCGTGTTGACAAGCCTCTTTCCAGACCCCATGGTTCGCATTTAATTTTAAACTAGAACGCCTTAGGCTCGGATTTCTTACATGGACCAATCACACAATCTATTTGATTCGCTCAGAGACTTTGATTTAGGAAACGGAGAGACAGGGAAGCTCTATTCACTGCCAGCGCTCGAAGCTGCTGGCGTTGGCTCCATTTCGCGATTGCCCGTCTCTATTCGTCTGGTTCTTGAATCAGTGCTTCGCAATTGCGATGGACAGAGGGTCTCGGAAGAAAACGTCAAGGCTTTGGCAAACTGGAAGGCTGAGGGGGATCGAAAGGCTGAGATCCCGTTTGTTGTTGCGAGAATCGTGCTTCAAGACTTTACCGGGGTGCCTCTGTTGGTTGACCTGGCGGCAATGCGTTCTGCCGTGAAACGGCTTTCCAAGGATCCGACGATCATCGAACCGCTCGTGCCGGTAGATCTGGTGGTCGATCATTCTGTTCAAGTCGATTACTCCGGAAGCGAGGACGCGCTGCAAAAGAACCTGGAAATGGAATTCCAGCGTAATCGGGAGCGGTATCAATTCCTCAAGTGGGGGATGCAGGCCTTCGAGACGTTTAAGGTGGTACCTCCTGGGATTGGGATTGTCCATCAAGTGAACCTCGAATATCTCGCTAAGGGTGTGCTTGAGGCTGGCGGTATCTTTTACCCTGATACCTTGGTAGGAACGGATTCTCACACCACGATGATCAATGGACTTGGTATCGTCGGTTGGGGTGTGGGAGGCATCGAAGCTGAGGCAGGAATGCTCGGTCAACCGGTCTACTTTTTGACTCCTGACGTTGTCGGCGTTTATTTGACGGGTAGCTTGAGTGAAGGTGTGACCGCGACAGATCTCGCTCTGACGATCACGGAAATGCTTCGCGAAGCCAAGGTTGTCGGAAAGTTCGTCGAATTCTATGGCCCTGGGGCTGTTGCGCTTCCTGCAGTAGACCGATCGACAATTGCCAACATGGCACCCGAATATGGGGCGACCATGGGCTTTTTCCCGGTCGATGATGAAACCGTTCGTTATTTACGGGCTACGGGTCGTAGTGAAGAGCATTGCCAAATGTACGAGAACTACTATCGCGCTCAAGGAATGTGGGGCATTCCTGAGAAGGGCCAGATCGAGTATTCCAAGAATGTGGCTGTCTCTTATACACATCTGACGCTGCCGA
>CAJXVR010000541.1 GCA_913061285.1 uncultured Verrucomicrobiota bacterium
AGCGTCAGATGTGTATAAGAGACAGTTCAAGCAGTTCGTCTGAACTCATGACCGCCGCCAAGGCCTCTCGTCGTTCGCTTCGATTTTCAGCCAAGAGTCGATTCAGCTGAGCCCGTTCACCGAGCCCAGAATTCTCAAGCCTCAGCTGACGTTCCAAATCGTCAAACTCAGCATTGATCGCCACAACGGCCCCCTGCACGGAAGAATCAAGAAACCCTAGTTTAGACCGTTCCAATAACTCATCGTCCGACAAGACTGCCATCGCCTTGGATGGCGTATATGAATCGCCTAACAAGCTCTCTAGGAAACCTTCGCGTTCCGCATCCAAAACGGCGATCGCCTCTCGAATCGACTCCTGGTTTTCGAGATCCTCCGGTCCTTTCCTCCAAAAGTCGAACGATTGTACATCTGACAACAAGGACAAGTATCTAGGCTGAAACAGCTGATTAATGTCCGCCTCGAGGATATCGGCAATCGTTGATTCGGGACACCCCACAGAACGAAGGTTTTTGATATACTTCGCGTAGTCTTCAGATTCGATCTGGCTCCAACGGAAGGTCGGTAGTTGAGGAACGATCTCCTCGGCCCCTTCGGCCGATGGAGCCGCACTTAAGGGTCCCTCTGAGAGACTTAGATCTGCCTCTTGCGGCGACCACTTGGGTCCCCTCCCGGCATCGTCAGAGTCTCCTTCACTGCGGGCAAGGAGCAAGATAACGAGAACAAGGTTCAAGCTTCCGGAAACATAAACTAGCGACTTTGCTTTCATGACATTCCTTTCAAGCCCTGATAGGCCTTCAATCTACCTAAGCAACATAGGATCGATTCGTCTCCGAATTCGGCATTGCGTAGCAAGCCGCGGGGCCAAGTTGCTCAAGCAATGGGTTCTCGTTGCCGCTACAGAATCCGAAATGTGAATGACGTCGCCACCCCTCGGCATGACGGAAGCCTTCCGACATCGCTCCCAGCGCCGAAGACATTTTCAGCAGACTCCCGACATAAGAGTCCATCCCCTGGCTTTCATCAAGCCAATCCTTTTGACTTCGATGGCATTCCAAGGCGCGAACCTTGGTTTCTATGACAGGACCCGTATCAACCAAGAGCTCGGGCACCACCGCTTGAGAAAGCTGATCACATAGCCCGTGCGGCATGGCGTGGTAGAGGGTCACAGAACCTTCAACCGCTGCCCTTTCTGGGATCGTTCGATAGTTTGCCATGCCACGAGAGAACGTCGCTGTTACGGCGAGACGGGAAGTGTTTGTATGATCCTCCATGTAATCTAGAGGAGAATGAGTGAGCACAAGACTCGGCGAGACTTCCCGAACGATAGCGGCTAATTGACGAATCAATCCGTCTTCGTAAAAGACTTCTAGATCATCCACCAGCGGCTCGTGCCATGTGGCATCAATTAATTTAGCCGCGTCTTGAGCTTCTGCCCGGCGAATCTTTCGAATTTCATCTGCCGCTAAATGCGCACTCCCGCAAGAACCACTGGCAACATTCAGATAGTGAATGGAATAGCCAAGCTCACGAAGCCTGAGCAGTGTGCCAACCATCCCAAACTCAATATCATCTGGATGGGCTGCAATCGCGAAGACCACTCGACCTTTAATCCCTCTATCGCATTCAGAACGAGGCGTTTCAGACATAAATCATCCCTTTCTTCCGCAATCAATGCGTTCATGAGAGACTGGCACGGCTCGATAGTCAATCCTCGGAAAGATCTGACACACATGAATTGAACAATTCGATGCAAATCTTTTTCCAAACCAAAGCGCTCTGACCTTCGTATTAACTAGTAGCGAGAACAATTAGCGAGCACACAACAAGCAAGAACCACGCAGACCATGCCCTTTTGGATCACATCTGACGAGACTCTGATGACGCGGGTGCAAACCCACGCTGACGAATCTGCGTTTGGAGAACTCGTCCAACGGTGGCAGACTCGCCTTGAACAAGCCTCGTATCGCATTCTCAATGACCGGCATCGAAGTGAAGACCTCGTTCAAGAAGCCTTCACCCGCCTATTTCTAAAGCGGGCACAATACCGGAAACAGGCTAAATTCGCGAGCTACCTCTGGAAAATCACACTCAACCTCTGTCAAGACGAGCTCCGAAGACGGGTCTCACGGAATAAACTTATTGATCCCCTAGCCAGTCTCGATACGGAACAACCCTTGCAATCCCTCGAAGAGGGACCCGATTCAGAGGCTGAAACGAACGAAGAAGCTGGCGTTGTCAAACAGGCTGTGGCCCAACTCCCGGATCCCGTTCGAATGATCGTCGTGATGCGACATTATCACGATATGAAATTTCGCGAGATCGCTGAAGTTCTCGAAATCCCCGAAGGAACCGTAAAGACTCGAATGACCCAAGGCCTCGCGCTCTTAGAGAAACAACTGAATCCTCTCTTCAAGAACCAAGTCTCGCCTGACAAAGGACCGCCAAACACCAATTCCACCGCCGCCTATGAAGCATCCTTCAAATGAAGACTGGTTGAGCTTTCTCTATGAAGAATGCTCAACCGAACAACTGAAAAGCTGGGATCGGCATCGGCAGGAATGCCCTCAATGCGCTCAGCTCGTTGACCAGTGGCGAGAAAGCCAACGCATACTATCCAAGTGGGAACTCGCACCAACGTTCCGACGCTACCGACCAGCATTCCGACCTCACGTCTGGGCCATCGCTGCTGTGGCGCTGTCTCTTATACACATCTGACGCTGCCGACGAGCGATCTAGTGTAGA
>CAJXVR010000542.1 GCA_913061285.1 uncultured Verrucomicrobiota bacterium
AATGCGGTTAAGACCGAAAACTGGAAACCAACAAAAACTCAAATCCCCATTCTTTAGTGTAGACCCGGCTTCTAGGTTCAAATACGGAGAGGAAAACACCAAAATAATTGGCAATTAGGAAATAAAATGGAGCCAATGGTCAGATTTGAACTGACGACCGACGGTTTACGAAACCGTTGCTCTACCCCTGAGCTACATTGGCGTGTGACAGGCGGAATGTACCACGCTCGTTGTCATTTCGTCTTGAGGAAACAAAGCAGCTCCTAGTATGTATCCAGGAGCCGCCCAACGACGCTGAAAAGTTAGCAGGCATCGATTAGGTTTTCAACAGGGAAATTCATTCGTTTTTTCCTGACTCTTGCGGTTCAAAGATCACCCCTCTTTTACCTTCTCTGCGCCTGATTCATTACCGGGGATCCGTAGCTGGATTCGCCGTAGCGGATCGCATTGATGAATGCCTTAAGGGTTGATCCCGCCTTACGCAGAATGCTAACTTCAACTCGTGCTCCATCCTCTGCAATTCAGCTGCATCGCTCTCCTTTTTTCCGCTGTAGTCGCCCAGTTGGCGTTAGCAGCCGAGCCGGCGCCGGAAAGTTTCCCGCCGGAAATCCGCGAGATCACCTTCACGAGTAGCCTCGATGGGAGTGAACAGCCGGCGTTGATTTATCTCCCCAACCGCTCACCGACTCAAGACGCACCGCCTCTACTCGTCGGTTTGCACACATGGAGCGGGAATTTCCGTCAGACGGGAAGCATTCCAATGGCTGAATGGGCGGTTCGCAAGGAATGGGCCTTTATTCATCCCAATTTTCGCGGTCCCAACTGGACTCCAGATGCCTGTGGATCCGATCTCGCGGTTCAAGATGTCATCGATGCCATCAAGCACGTGAAACAGAAGTGCCCGATCGACGAGAGCAGAGTCTATCTCATGGGGACCTCCGGTGGTGGCCACATGTCGCTCCTGGTTGCAGGCCGACACCCCGAGCTCTTTACAGCCGTATCCGCATGGGTACCAATCACTGATCTCTCAGCCTGGTTCTACGAGTGTCAGGCATCAGGACGGCGCTACGCGATTGATATGCTCAAGGCGATCGGGGCGCCCCCCCACCATGCCCGAGCGGCCTATGAACAGAGGGCACCAATCCATTGGTTACAGAGAGCTCACTCCGTCTCTTTCGATATCAACGCAGGAATTCGCGATGGCCACGAAGGCAGCGTGCCTATCAGCCACTCCTTGGTTGCGTTCAATCAGCTTGCTGCGCCTCAAGATCGCATTTCAGCAACTGATGTCATCGAATTCACGGGCACGAGCCAGGTACCCCAAGCCCTCATTGATTCGGCACTGATCGATAATAATTACGGACAGAAAAAGCCCCTCTTTCGGCGAACGTCGAAGAAGGCTCGAATCACCATCTTCGATGGTGGTCATGAAGGCATCCCCGCAGCAGGGCTGGATTGGTTAGCAAGACAGAAAAAACGTAATCCTCAACAATAGACAAACGCGATGGCAAGAGGTAAGAAACGACGCTCCCCGTCAAAAAAAGGGCACCCGCGCCCTGTTCAAACATGGCAACTACTCATCGGAGCGGTTGTTGTTGTGCTGATGTTTCTCCTTTGGGGAATACTCGTCAGGTACCAGTAGAAGGCGCCTCGCGGGAGGCTTCATTTTCAGTCCATTTTTCCATGGCCCGGACAAGCGCCTTAAGATCTGTGGGTTTGGCGATGTAGTCGTTCATCCCAGCCATAAAGCAGGCATCGATATCCGGTTTTAGTGTACTCGCTGATAGTGCGACAATTGGGGTCTTACGGTTCGCGTCAATTTCACGAATAACGCGAGTCGCCGCGTAGCCGTCCACGTTGGGCATTTGACAATCCATCAGAATCAAGCCAAAGGCTAGTTCTTCACACTGCGATATCGCGTCTGCTCCATCAACGGCTGTGTTTACCTGACAGCCTAGGCTTTCCAACATCTTTGCAGTGATGAGGCGGTTAATCTCATTGTCTTCGACGACAAGGGCACGGACATGATCGTATCGGCGCTGTTGGACAAGCGACCGAGTTGATTTTTGATCGCTGGGGGCCGTTTCTTCCATTTCAGAGACTAGCCGGTGCAGGCCATCTTGGACCGCAGACGGCTTAATCGGCATGGCAATCTGAAACTCATACCCCCAGGTTTTGAGCGTCATCATCGCGAGCGGCTGATCGATGGCAGTCAGTGCTACAATGAGTGGCAATTCACCCGTCACCGGAATACCGAATTGATGCCGAATCGATGAAGGGTTTTCTCCGGCAAGGGCATGTTCGACAAAAATGATTTCAATGTCCTCAGGTCGATCGTGTTTTCGAATCAGTTCGGTCCCGGCTACAAGATCACTGGCACCGAGAACGTCGCATCCCATAGCCCCGATCTGCCTTCCTAGGGCGGCGCGCAGGCATGTGTTGTCAGCGACGATGAGCACCGACGTTTTTCGAGGAAGCGCTTGGCATTGTAACTCATCATTCTCCAGATTTTCTTCAGCATCACTGAACAAAATCGAAAAACTAAACTGACTTCCCTGCCCAAGTACGCTTGTCGCGACCAGATCCCCACCCATTAAGGAGACAAGACGTTTCGAGATCGTTAAGCCTAGCCCCGTCCCCTCATATTTTCTCGCCGAACTTTGATCAACTTGAGTAACTGTCTCTTATACAC
>CAJXVR010000543.1 GCA_913061285.1 uncultured Verrucomicrobiota bacterium
CGTCGGCAGCGTCAGATGTGTATAAGAGACAGAAACAATGGACCGCGAGTTTTAATCCTCGCCCCGTCGCCACTGACGATTTCTTAGCGCTGTATCGAGCCGCGCTTGCCTGACGAAACGCTCGTTCAGTGATGCCCTTGGGACCAAAGCGTTCCGGCGACGACGTTCCGTGAGGGGCGTTCCAATGCCCGCATTCTAGCTGAATAGGTTGCCCCAGATCGCTTTGGCGGTCTAAACTCGCAGATGGCTTTCGAACGTCTATCGGTTGGAGATCTCACCGCCATCATTGGGGACAACGGCGCTCACAAATCCCATCGAGCGGGTTACAATGGGCTCTGGAGCTTGAAACACGCGTCGCTCGATCGAAATCTCTTCGTCCCTGCCTATGCCGGTCTCAATCTTGAGCATATCTTTGACGGCGCGCCGCCCTTCGATAACGACGTCTTCTTTGAACCACGGCGGGCGCCGATGACCCTCAGTCGAGACGATGCCACCCGCGTAACGCTTCACCAAGCTCCCACACCGAGCTTCGAATTGGAGAGTTGGACTCGTTTCGAGTTAAAGCCGCCTCACTACATCGACATGAGCTTTGAATGTCGTCCGCACCAGCATGTCTTTGATCACGGCTACATCGGCCTGTTCTGGGCGAGCTATATGAATGCGCCACTCGACAAGAGTTTCTACTTTCTTGGGGGCGCCGCGCCGGGACAATGGCTGCAGTACTGCACGCAATTTCACAACGATCAAAGTACGGTGCGATCGGTGAACGATTCCTTCGAACTCACCGTCAGTCCTGGTTACCGTGACGCCTTATTCCGTAATCACTCCCAGCTTCAGTATCGGATGCCCTTTTACTATGGCTATTTCGAGGATCTCGTCTGGATAGTCATGTTTGATTCCAAACAGCTCGTTCGCTTTTCGCATTCGCCAAGCGGAGGGGGGTTCAACGCGGAACGACGCAGCGCTAATCCGGCCTGGGATTTTCAACTCATCATTCCCGAGTTTGAAGTGCCGGAGCGATATCGACTGGACGTCAGAGCGCTGCTTCGGCCCCGCTGTTCCCGTGACGAGATTCTGGCCGAATATACCCAATGGATCGACTCGCGCCCTTAGGAAAGGAACCGAAAGGAACCGAACGGAACCGAACGGAAAGGATAGGAACGGGCTGGCCTGCGGGGAGGGGGAGGTGAATCGCCGTCCGCGATCACGGCTCTCAGAGCCGTGCCTGCCACCAAATCATCAACTCGAGATTCTCTCGGTTAGGATACGATCGAGGTGTCCACTCTCGTTTTAGCGTGAAGCGATCGGAAAAACGATTGAGAATCTCGTCTCGGGTGGAGGGAAACGGCGGGCCATCCTCGTCCTCAATGAGGTAATAGACTGCCAGGTAGTTAGCGCCGGGACGGAGCCAGCGATGGACAGCTTCAACGTAACGATCCCGTTCTTCGGGCTGAATAGCACAAAAGAGGGTGTGCTCGAAAACCCAATCAAACGGCTGGTCTGGTCGGTCGTTGAGAAAATCGGCGACTCGAAAGTCTGCCTCCAAATTGGCCTCAGACGTGCGTTGACGGGCGAGATCCATAGCGGTGGGGGCAATGTCCACTCCGGTCGCCTCAAAGCCATGCTTGGCCCATTCACGGACGTCATGGCCGGTGCCACAGCCCGGAACACAGACCGATCCGTGTTCTAAATCGGTCTCAGAAGCCAGAAAATCCACCAACCCAGGCGACGGAGCACCCTTGTCCCACGGAAAATCGTTTTTTTGGTAGCAAGATTCCCAGTCCGTCACGTTGAGCTTCCTTGGTTTTGGGACCTTCGAGTTCAGGCTGATGCCGTGGCTGACGCTTTGGTTCGGGACGCTTCCTGCCAAACGATCTCGCCACTGACAATCGTCATCACATTCTTGCCGCGCAGGGGCCAGCTATGAAAGGGCGTGTTTTCTCCCTTGCTGAGGCAGGTATCCCGGTCGAAAACCCAATCGGCCTCGGGATCGAAGACGGTCACGTCCGCGACACTGCCTAAGCCCAGAGTTCCCTTATCCAAATTGAGCAATTGGCTGGGGCCGGTCGTAAACCGTTCGATCAACTGAGACAGGCTCATGTGGCCCGCGTGATACAAGAGGCTCAGACTCAGGGCTAATTCCGTCTCCAATCCGGTGATGCCGAAGGGAGCGATATCAAATTCGACTTCCTTCTCGTAATTGCAATGTGGGGCATGATCGCTACAGATAATACTGAGCGTGCCTTCGGCGATTCCTTCAATGACCGCTTGGCGATCACTCGCCGCTCGGAGCGGTGGGGTCATCTTGAAAGACGTGTCATAGGAAGGCCACGAGGGGAGATCCACTGGCGAGGCGAGGTAAGAGAAGAGCTTTTCACCGTCGTCCTTCCAAAAAGAGTCGCTCCCCGCAACGCTGGCGTCGGTCAGCGTGAAATAATGGGGGCTAGCCTCGCCACTGACCGGAATCCCGCGCGCCCGGGCCTCCTTCAAGAGGCGAACACTCCCAGCGGTGGAAATATTCTGACAATGCACATGGGTTTGAGTGAGATCCGCCAGATGAATATTTCGGGCCACAATGATCTCCTCGCCAGACGAGGGCCATCCCGGCAGCCCGAGCACCATATTCCAATATCCCTCATGCTGTCTCTTATACACATCTGACGCTGCCGACGAGCGATCTAGTGTAGATC
>CAJXVR010000544.1 GCA_913061285.1 uncultured Verrucomicrobiota bacterium
TAGATCGCTCGTCGGCAGCGTCAGATGTGTATAAGAGACAGTCCACACCCCAATGGAGAGAAAACTTGCCCAATGCCCTGGTCCTTCACCTGAACTCCAGTCAGGTCGAAATCGGAAGCGAATACTTCCTTCGGTAGGATGAAACGCAGCTCTAGCCTCCCCCTCACCGAGTGATAATTTGAGTTTTGCCCCAGTGCTTCGAATGGCAACCGCGTTTCCACGCAGGCCTGGAACCCATTCAATCGCCCCCTCGACCGACCAAGCCAAATCCGAAGCATCGTCAGTCTGCCGAGGCTCCAAGCCGTAACTCACGGCAAACTCAGATCCCGCATTCAGATCACCCCCCCCTAACGAGACGGATTGCTGAACGATCAGCGTCCCCCAAACAAAAGAGCCGATGAGTCGACGCCACATTACCTTGATTCCCCCGGCTGAAACTTTATCACTATCCGCTCCGAGCACGTTGGTGCGATTCTCCCCTCGATCGTATTTGAGAAGCGATTCCGAGAATCAGATAGAATGAAGACGGTCATTGCTGAAACGAGTTTTTAGCGAACCTATACGTTGGAGTGGTTTCATGCTCTCCTAAAATATCCCTTTTCAAGAGAGTCCGCAGATCATTCAGCTCTCTCAAATCTGCGTGGCATTCCATCTGCTCATACAGAATAAGGAACGAAACGTTCGCACAACAACGCATGAGCAATACGGAATGAGCACTATTGAGACCTAAGCTGACACAAGGATCAAGAAAAAGCCGGAACGAGAGTCTCACGAATCAAAGCAGGATAGACTGCGACAGCGGTCAATGCTCCGACACACCAGAATCCATCGCTAATGGTGACTAGGCACCCCGCGGATGCCGGATTCGTGAGACTCTCGTCCCGACTGAGCCCTAGGCCTTAAACTATCCTACGACGAGATTAACCAGCTTCTTAGGAACAACGATCACTTTTCGGACAGTCTTTCCTTCGATAAAAGAAGCCACCTTTTCGTCCTTCAGCGCGAGAGCCTCGATTTCCTCTTTCGTCGCGGTTTGCCCCACGGTCAGGCGACCGCGAAGTTTCCCATTCACTTGAATGGGTAACTCGATCGTGTCCTCGACAAGCAGGGACTCATCAAATTCTGGCCAAGGTTCATAGGCGATTGATCGCTCTGAATCAGGATTGGCCTTGGCGTAGAGTTCTTCCGCAAGATGCGGCGCAAAGGGTGACAGTAGCTTCAAGAAGGTTAAGAGGACCGACCGTGGTCGCTCCGTCCACGAGCTTGCCTCGTTAGCAAAGACCATAAGTCCAGAGATTGCCGTGTTGAAATGCATCGCATCAAGGTCTTCCGTCACTTTCTTGATACAGGTGTGTAAGACCTTGAGTTGTTCTGCACTCGCTTCGCCGTCGTGCAATTCATTTGCCAATTCGATCGAATCAAGCAGCCCAGTCGGATTGTCCGTTTCGATAGCCAGGTTTTGGTGAAATGCCTTATCGCTCTCCGAATCGATAAATAGGCGCCACACGCGACCGAGAAATCGATAAACCCCTTCGACGCCTTTCGTGTTCCACGGTTTCACCATTTCCAGCGGCCCCATGAACATCTCGTATAGGCGAAAGGCATCCGAGCCGTAGTCCGAAATGATATCATCAGGATTCACGACATTGCCTCGAGATTTCGACATCTTCTGCCCGTCTTCTCCCAGGATCAGCCCCTGGTTCACCAGCTTGTAAAACGGCTCCGGCGTCGAGACATGACCGAGGTCGTAAAGCACCTTATGCCAAAAACGAGCATAGAGCAGATGAAGCACGGCGTGTTCCGTGCCTCCCACATAGAGATCAACACCGGGCACCACCCCTTCTCGCCCATCGCTCCCCATCCAATAGCGTTCCACTTCGGGAGCACAGAATTGCTCTTCATTGTTCGGATCCAAATAGCGGAGGTAATACCAACAGCTTCCCGCCCACTGGGGCATGGTGTTCGTTTCCCGTCGCATACCTGATTCAACCTCACACCAGTCCGTTGCTCGGGCCAAGGGGGGATCACCATCGGGAGTCGGTTTGTAGTCTGTCAGGCTCGGAGGTAGGAGCGGTAAGGCCTCAGCGCTAATAGCTTCGTGCTCCTTGCCTCGCCAAACGATAGGAAACGGCTCCCCCCAATATCGCTGACGACTGAAGAGCCAGTCACGCAGCTTATAGTTAATCGTTTTCCGACCGTGATGATTCGTCTCCAACCATTTAAAAATCTTCTTCTTTGCTTGAGCCGTTGGCAATTCATTCAGGAAATCAGAATTAACGGCCGTTCCGTCTCCGGTGAATCCGATTGATTCTTCCCCTTCTGGCGCTTGAACGACTTTCTTGACTGGCAGGTTAAACTTTTCCGCAAACTCCAAGTCCCGCGAATCGTGAGCCGGCACGGCCATGATGGCCCCCGTGCCATAGCTCGAAAGCACGTAATCGGCGATCCAGACCGGCACCTCTTCTCCATTAACCGGATTGATGGCAAAGGCTCCGGTGAATTCCCCGGTCTTGTCTTTTGCCAAATCAGTTCGCTCGAGGTCGCTCTTGTTGCCCGCTTGCGTTTGGTAGGCTTTCACCGCCGCCGCACAATCCGGATGGGTGATCTGGTCGACCAACGGATGCTCTGGTGAAAGACTGTCTCTTATACACATCTCCGAGCCCACGAGACCTCTCTACAT
>CAJXVR010000545.1 GCA_913061285.1 uncultured Verrucomicrobiota bacterium
GAGCCTACACGGTTGATCGACTAACGCCACCTCTGACCAATCCGTGGAACAGGCGCGTGCGAATCGGAGGATTTGACTTCTTTGCTGACGGAAAATCGGCGGCATTCAGCACTTGGGACGGCGATGTTTGGCTGCTCACCGGAATAGATGATTCCTTAAAACACCTTGCTTGGAAGCGTTTTGCATCCGGTTTATTCGAGACGCTAGGTCTGCGCATCGTCAATGAACAAATCTACGTTTCGAGTCGTGTGGGAATCATGAGGTTGACGGACATCGATGGCGATGGAACTTGTGATCACTATGAGAACTTCAACAATGAGCTCACCAGTTCTGTTGGGTTTCACGAATTTGTGTTCGATCTGCACACTGATCAAAAGGGTAATTTTTACTTCGCGAAAGCAGGTCCGGTTAGAGGTGGAGGAAGAGGGTTCGGAAGCCGTCCCAACGAAAACAATCGCTTTGGTAATGTCTCGCCCCATGCGGGCACCGTCGTACGCGTCGATCCTAGTGGAAAGAGGCTTGATGTCTATGCGACAGGTTTTCGAGCTCCTAACGGGATTGGGGTTGGACCAGACGGTCAGGTAACCACCGGTGACAATGAAGGTACCTGGATCCCTGCCTGTCCAATCAATTGGGTTGAGGAAGGTGGGTTTTACGGCGTGGAGGATCTTGCTCAACGGGAGGAAATTCCAGCATTTAACAAGCCGTTATGCTGGCTCTCGAAACGAGATTTTGACAACTCCGGTGGCGGACAGGTTTGGGTGACAAGTGATCGCTGGGGGCCATTCGAAGGAGAACTCCTCCATCTTTCCTATGGCCAGTGTGCCATGTATCTTGTCATGAAACAAAAAGTGGGATCACAAATGCAAGGCGGAGTCGTCAAGATCCCTGTTTCCTTTGGAAGTTCTGCCATGCGGGCACGGTTTAACGAGCGCGATGGACAGCTCTATGTTGCGGGGCTCCGCGGCTGGCAAACCAGGGCCGCTCAGTTATCGGGATTTGATCGTGTTCGCTACACTGGTAAGGACGTCTATACCGTTCAAACATTGCACGTAGACGAGAAGGGGATTCATTTAGGCTTTTCCCAGGCGTTGGATCGAGAGTCTGCTGGGGATGTCGAGAATTATGCCGCTGAGCAATGGAACTACCTCCGCTCTTCAAACTATGGGTCTCGTGAGTATTCGCTGGAAATCGAAGGAGAATCGGGACGTGATCCTGTCGATATCGATCTGGCGGTTGTGTCTGCCGACGGGAAGAGCGTGACACTGGTCATTGATGACTTGAAGCCGGTAATGCAGTTTGAGATTGATTTCTCGATTAAGGCTGCTGACGGCACGGAGATTCGTCAAAAAACGCTGCAAACTATTCATCACATTCCAGGTATCTAGGGGCAGTCCCTTCGTGTTCTCCATTCAGAATCTTTCATGAGAAGAACGTCTCTTCCTCTTGCCCTGTTTGTTGCTTGGCTAAGCTGTGATTCCACGATCGTTTCGGCTAAGTCAGGTCGTGGAGTCTTAGTGAAATTCGAACAGAAAGGGCCTCGGTCTAAAACCGATTTCGCAGTGCTTCCAAACTTTGAGATCTATATTCCTGAAGAGAATGCCCCAAGCGCATTCCTAGAATCCGGAGCATGGGAATCAGAGTGGAACGCGGAAGTGCGAGTTGCTCGAAGAGAGAATTATCGGTTTACGATCGAAACCTCAGGAACGGTTCAGTTGTATCTTAAGGAGAAACTGGTTCTAGAAGCGAAGGGAGCGAACGCAATTTCCGATCCGATCGAGCTCGGGCGTGGCTATAACCCAATCAAACTTCGGATGTCCAGCCCTGCAAGTGGGGATGCCTTCCTGCGCCTTCGCTGGGAGAGTCGCGATTGGGTTCAGGGGCCGCTTCCGGAACGGTTTTTAAAGTACACGAGCGAGGATTCTGAATTCCTCCTCGCCCAACAACTCAGGGAGGGAAAAGAACTGTTTGAAACCTATCGCTGCCTTGCCTGCCATGTCTCCGGCATTGAGGGAAGTCCCGAGCCGTCACTTGAGGCGGCGGGGCCCTCCTTTGTAGGCATTGGATCGCGCCGGCAGAAGGACTGGATCGAATCTTGGGTTAAGAATCCTCAAGCGATGCGTGAGACTGCGAGCATGCCTGATCTACTTCATGGCGAGTCAGAATCCGGAGATGCCGCTGCGATAGCTGCGTGGCTTTCGAGCCAGCGGGATGAGAGCGAGAGCGAGGCCCGGGGTAGTTATACCAACGGAGACCCAGATGCAGGAGCTCATTTGGTGGACGCCCTTCACTGTAGCGGTTGTCATCAAATAAGAGACCGGGAAGCCGAGGGGGACAATCTGATTTCACTCGAGACATTGGACCAGAAATTTCTCGATGGAGCACTCGTATCGTTCCTCCTGAATCCGAGCCAACATTTCCCTGCAGTCCGTATGCCTAACTTCCAATTGTCGACGATCGAAGCCGAAGATATCGCTTCCTTCCTCCTCAACTCTGAACTCCCGACGGTATCTGCTACGGACAATGAGTCAGAACTGATTGAACGAGGGAGGGGATTAGTCCTGTCTCTTATACACATCTCCGAGCCCACGAGACCTCTC
>CAJXVR010000546.1 GCA_913061285.1 uncultured Verrucomicrobiota bacterium
TATAAGAGACAGGTACAAGGGCGTGCGGCTCGCAATGCTCTTGTATTTGTCTTTGTGACCTGCGGTGGAGTATTTGCCAACGATAACGTGGTCGAGTCCCAAAACCTGCCCTACCCGTCTTGTCCAATCGCCGCCGGGCGCCTCAGAAAACGCCACCACATCAAATTCATACCGTCTGAGGGCTTCGCCAATTTTCTCTGCCGGCGCGTTGCGGCTCACTTCGACGTTATAGGCAGCCACCTTAATTTCAGTTCTCAATGGTTCAGCAGCCGCACTGTGAATCACTCCAAGAGAGACGCTGACTACTGTGCTGAGGAAAAATGGAAGTATTTTCAAATCGCTGCCGTGGTTACCTGTGCTTACTCAACTTTGCCTCCCCCGATATTGGCTCGGCTCCTCGCTGGTGCAAGTCCAATCGGGCGATCTGATCGTTTACCACACACCTTGGCTTCCGATTTTCAACGGTACAGCTTTCTCCGACCGTTCATGCCCACCCGGGTCTCTATATCACGAATCAAGTTTTTCTCTACGCCGCCGTCAACTCAGCGCGTGTTCGATCCTTATTCGGAAAGACGGCTGTGGCCCTTAACGCCACCCTAATAAGGAGTCGACTATCCGTAGGCAAACATGACCGCGAACATCTAAACGCCCCCTCTCCTATTCTCTGCCTGCCACAAGGTCGAGGCTCCGCGCTCTGTGACAGCTTGGATTCGATCGGTGTCAATCGTCACCCAGAGACGTTTTAATCTGTCCAAACAGGGGTCGTTGAATGAACAATCTGAAAGCGAATGAGCAATCCAATACTAATCAATAGCTTGGAGGACATTCTGGACTCCTTTGATGTCGCGGTCCTCGACCAATGGGGTGTGCTTCACAATGGCTCGATCTGCTACAGCTCCGCAAGTGACGCGATGAGAATGCTTCACGCCTGTGGAAAAGAGATTTTCGTCCTTTCCAATTCAGGCAAGCGGGCCGACCTGAATTTGGCACGGATCGAGCGAATGGGATTGCCGGTGGCGACCATCTCGCGGGTTGTCACTTCCGGCGAAGCGCTATGGCAAGATGTCAACGAATCCAGAATTCGAATTTCGAGGCAAATACCCAGACGGCTCTATCCTATTTGCGGGCACCCGGATGATCCCAAAGTCTGGGCGATCGACAGCAAGGTGGATATCGCCGAAAGAATTGATCCATCCGTCGACGCTATTCTATTGATGGGCTTAGCCGATGACACGAGTGAATCAGAATACGATCCTACATTCCAGCAGGCTCTGGAATTCGAAATTCCGCTGATCTGCTCGAACCCCGACAAGACCTCGCCCCGTGTTGACCGGTTCGTGATGTCGCCCGGAGCATTAGCGGATCGCTATGAAGAGATGGGAGGCGAAGTGATTTGGTATGGCAAACCCCACGCCCCCGTCTTTCAAGCCGTCATGCGGCATCACCCAGATCTGAAACCGAACCGTTTCCTCATGGTGGGTGATAGTATGGAACACGACATTGCAGGAGGCCAGAAGGTTGGATTCAAAACAGCCCTGGTTCGTGGCGGAATCCACACAAATGATTTCCCAAACGGGGCGGACGAGGAACAAATCAACGCCACCTTGCGATTGCTCGCCGATCAACACAACGTTCAAATGCCTGACTTTAGTCTAAGCTACCTCGTCTGATCATCGAACATGAAACTACCTACTGAATTTATTTCCCTTTCCCAGGAAATCGGCGCTCAGCCCTTACTTGTGCAAGGGCCCGGTGGCAACACCTCCATCAAGATCGACGGTCAAATGTGGATCAAGGCATCTGGGACGGAACTGGCCGAGGCATTGGACAAGAATATTTTCGTCGCGGTCGATTCCGCCAAGGCGATGCAAGAGTTGGATGGAGCCGGCGATGGCAGTTGCCGCTCAGCCCTGATCGATCCCGACTGCGGCTTGCGTCCATCAATCGAAACAACTTTCCATGCGATGTTCGATCACAAGTTCGTCTTCCACTACCATTCCGTGGCCACGATTTGTCATGCGATTGCAGAAGAAGGACGAAAGGCCTTGGCCGAGAAGTTGTCAGGATTGCATTGGGTTGCCGCTCCGTATCGAAAGCCCGGAATCCCACTCAGCAAAGCCATACGCGAAGCCGTTGGCACCCAAGACATACAAGTCGTCGTGCTGAACAACCATGGCATCATTATCGTGGGCGACACGATTGAAGAAGTCAGAGAACGAATCAACGACGTCGAGCGACGTCTCGATCTACCGGTGTTGGCGCAAAACAAGACAGGCGACTCGCAGACCGATTACTCGGGTTGGAATTGCATTCCGGAAGTCTCCCCCTTGGCAACCGATCCCCTTCTGTTTCAACGCGCACGCTCAGGAACGTACTATCCCGATCACGTGGTTTTCCTCGGACCGGGGATACCCGCACTGTCTTCTTCAGAACTGGCACAATTGAATCCCGAAGAGCTTCCCGTTCCTGCCGCGCTGATCGAAGGCGAAGGAGTCTATTTGAAATCCAATGCTAAACCGGCGCAACGGGCCATGTTGGACTGCGTCTGTCTCTTATACACATCTCCGAGCCCACGAGACCTCTCTACATCTCG
>CAJXVR010000547.1 GCA_913061285.1 uncultured Verrucomicrobiota bacterium
AAATAGCTCATTTTCTGACCGCCCGAAGCTTAGTGAGTGGACGAAAACGATTGATAATGCCTCCAAACAAGCCGAAAGGCGCTGGCGAAATCGTCAGGCGTCTTATCCAGCCATTGATTTAGCTCAGCAGCTCCGTACCAGCGACCATCGGATACTTCCTCGGGCTGTAACTGAAATGGTCCATTCGAGGAACAACGGTAAACCCAAACGAATTCTTCGCCAGTCTCGGGACACGCGTCCAATTTGAACAACTTTTCAGGAGTTTTTTCTAGTAACAGGCCGATCTCTTCTCCGACTTCTCGTACGGCACAGGCATCATAGCCTTCCCCAGTGTCAAGATGCCCCGAAGCTGAGGAATCCCACTTGCCCGGGAAACAGTCTTTCAATTCAGATCTCTTTTGCAAAAACAACTGCCCTTGATCATTGAACACCAAGATATGCACGGCGCGATGCAACAGCCTGAGCCGGTGGACTTCTGATCGAGGCCGCTGGTCAACCACCTCATCACGTTCATTAACGACATCAAAGATTTCTTCCATTATTCCCTTACTTTGAAGGAGCATTGTTTGATAAGGCCTGCGCCAAACTCACAAACTGCTCCACAGAAACAGCTTCTGCCCGCACCTGCAAACCAATACCTACCTGCTCGTAGGCCGCTTGAAGCGCGGATTCCGGCCAAAGGTTTTTTAATAGTTTTAACATCACTTTGCGCCGCTGACCAAAACCGACTTTGACGAGCTTCACGTACAAATCGATATCACCGCCAACCAGTAGTGGCCGCTCACGCCGCTGAAGGGCTACGCAAGCAGAAGCGACGTCAGGCCGTGGAAAGAAACAGCCCGCCGGCACTTTGAAGGAACTCTCCGCTACATATCCCAGCTGAAGTAGTAAGGACAGTACTCCATAATCTTTCGTTCCTGGCTTCGCTTTGATTCGCTGGACCACTTCCCACTGGAGGGTGGCGACCAATCGCGCTGGGTTTCGAGGTGCCAGAGCCAATTCAACGAGAATTGGTGAGCCAACCGAGTAAGGAAGATTAGCAACCAGTTTCCAATCACTCCAATCGCGCTCTTTTTCCCGCCGTAAATAGGCCAGCGCATCGGCATGTATCAACTCAAGGTTCTCAGATTCAGCAAAGCGTTTCGAGAGCACGGAAACCAAGCGCTCATCTTTTTCAATTGCGAGAACCCGTTGGCATGCCGGAATCAATTGTTCCGTGAGCGGCCCCAATCCTGGCCCAATCTCAAGCACTGAGTCTTCAGCCACCAGTTTGCCTGTCTCGACAATACGACGTAACTGATTGCCATCATGGAGGAAATTCTGTCCCAACGACTTCGTGAGGCGAATATTGGATTCCTCGAGTATTTGCCTTATTTCGGTGAGCGTCATACGAACAGGGACTTGTGGTAAAGCTGGAATAAGGTCTCAACAAACCCCTTAATGTGACGGGTTGTGAGAATCAGCGGCGGAGTGATCCCGATGATGTTGCCAAATTCTCCATCCGGGAGCAAAAGATATCCTTCAGTCAATATGTTTTCAATGAGGCCCAAGGACCGTTCCGAATCAGGGGCTCCCGATGGCGTCCGGAGTTCAACGCCAATCATCAAACCTCGCCCTCGAATGGAAACGCGATCGGCATAGTCGCTAAACGCGGCCTCCAATTGTTTCTTGAGTAATGCTCCCATTCTTGATGAGCGCTCGACCAGGCGGCGGCGCTCAATGAGGTCGATTTGGGCCAAGGCCATCGCACAGCCGACCGGATGTCCAAGATAGGTACTCGTGTGAATCGCTTCGCCAGTACTCTTTGGCCAGGCTTGGTCCATCACCTCGGACTCCCCGATAAGGGCCGACAAGGGAAAGCCTCCGGTCAACGCTTTTCCAACACATATCAGATCCGGAAAGACCCCTTCATCCTCACAAGCGAACCAGGTCCCGCTTCGGCCGAAACCGGTGTAGATTTCATCGAATATCAGCACCGCACCAAACTCATCACAAATCGTTCGCAGCATAGCAAGAAACCCATCAGGAGGGACATTGATCCCCCCTCGGCCCTGAATCGGTTCGACCAAGAGCGCTCCGATCGGCTTCGCCTCGAATTCTTTAACAATGAGTTCTCGAAGGGTGCCCAGATCATCACCAGGAGAGGGATAAGGCACAGCCCCCCCGAACTCGCCGACCTGTCTTCCGAACTCCCCGCGAAAGTGCGAGCGGTGAGTCGCGACCAAGGCCCCATAGCCCAATCCATGATAGCCGCCTTCAAAGGATAGGATATGACTTCGCCCCGTTGCCTGGCAGGCACTCTTGAGTGCGACTTCAATCGTTTCAAATCCTGAATTGCAGAAAACCGTCTTTCCCGAACCCTGTCCCCAACGGCCAAAGGTAAGGTCACTCAGTCGTTCCGCCAACGTCGCTTTCAAAGGATGAGGATGGACATCCCCCATGGCGTGCAACAAATGCCCCATTTGCCGACGCCCCGCACGAACGACGGGCGGAGCTGCATGACCAGCTGCTGCGACCCCAAAGGCTGCGGTAAAGTCAAGATATTGTCGCCCCTCACTC
>CAJXVR010000548.1 GCA_913061285.1 uncultured Verrucomicrobiota bacterium
CGGGTGAGGGATCCATCGATTCTTCTTCAGTCATGGGCAAAGGAGTTGGAGCTGTCGCTTCTCTCTGCCGAGATCTTGGCGTTCCTTGCCTCGGAATGGGGGGCGTTTTAGGGCGGAGCCCTAGAATCAAGCGAGAGTTTACCGCTGTCCACCAAATCGTGGGCACCGTTGCCGACGAGACCACTGCGTTTGCGAGACCGAAAGAGAGTCTTGCGTCACTTGCCGAATCCGTTGCTGCCAGTTGGCGATCTTGATCCTCGGCTAAATACCTCGATTTGCCTTCCAAAGCAAATACGCGCCAACACCTTGAAAAAGGAAATTGGGCAACCAAACGATCAGTTCGGGATGGAAGTGAGGTTTGGTATCAAGGCTTTGGGCGACGATTAGGAAGGTGTAGTAAACCGCAAGAAGGATTAGGGCCAAGGCAACGCCTACCGTTGTTTCTCGTCGATGAGCCTGAATGCCAAGAGGGATTCCAATCAACGCGAAACTAAAACACGCAAAAGAGAAGGAGATTTGTCGGTGAATCTGTAACTCGACCGGAGTAATCATATCGGCTTTTTTTGTCTGCTCGGTTTCTGGCGTTTTGTCCGGGGCTTCTCGCAGAGCGGTTTCTTCTGCTGCAGTTCTTCGGATGAAAAGCTCCCGTTTCAGCTCTGAAAGGGTCATGTTGGTGATCTTTGGCTTACGGATTTTCTTCTTGGTTTCTTCAATTTTTATCGGTTCGGCCACGTATTCAGAAACCTCTGTCAATTGCCAGCCATACTCCTTTTTTTCCGGAAGGGGATCGCCATTTTCTGGGCTTTTTTCATATCGGGTAAGGCAGGTCGTATCAGAGAGGGAAAGCTGCATTAGATTGTGCGTTTCATTGATTTCAAGGAGCCCACTTTTTGCGCTGAACTCTTGATCGACTTCGCCATCCTTCAGCTTGAAAATTCGGACGTTCTCTAGCTTGTCACCATCTCGTTTGCCAATGTAAATCCAGTAGCCAGGAATCTCGGTGATGAAGGATCCATCCGTGATTAAGTTGGCTGTGGTCCGAATATCGAGCGAATTGAAGAGATCCTTGTAGGCGCTGCGGCAGGCGGGGCCGACCCAGAGATTGATTGAGGCGCAAAGGCCACTAAAGAGTAGGCTGAGGACAAGAACGGGTAGGGCAACGTTCATGAGGCTCACTCCGCTCGATCTAAGGGCTGTTAATTCCTGGTCCGCGCTGAATCGACCAAAGAACAGCAATACAGCGGTGAGAAGTCCGATCGGGAGCGCAAAGACAAGCACGTACGGGAGTAAAAGTCCAAGCGCCTTAAGAACGAGACCGAACGAAGCTTGCCCATTGACCAGGAGAGCCACAATCTCTTTCAGGACGTTGCCGAGGATCAGGACAAACGTGAAGACTGTGACCGTCATGAGTAGGGTCGCGAGAATCTGTTTGGTGATGTAAAGGTGGATCGTTCGCATCCGTTTTCTTTTCGCTCAGAGATCTCGATGTTTTCTGGTCCCTCGTGGCAACCCCGAGTCTGCTCGGTGTTGGCCGTCGGGTCAATGGTTCGATGCAGCCGTGGCTGCTGGAGTGACGTGGTTTTAAAGTTCGTGGTTGGGTCGTTCAGCCGATCGACGGGCGGACAGTGAGTAAATACGTGAATAGCAATAAAATACCTAGGACCCTCTATTTGGCAATGTTGTGCCAATTTGCTGTCGGGGGCGCTGTGATCCCTTTTGCCGGGTTGTTGCTACGGGAGAGGGGGCTTAGCTATGCAGAAGCGAGCCAGGTCTTTGCTCTTTCTTCGTCGATGTTGTTGGTGTTCCCTTTCCTCTGGGGAATGGTGGCGGACCGACTCGTGCCGATTGATCGACTTTTTACCGTGCTCAATGTGCTGGCCGTTGGCGCCATGATCGTTCTCTATCAGCAATGGTCCTACACGGGCCTATTGATCGGGTTCCTTTTGTTCTATTCTTGTTACCATCCGACCTTCACCCTGATTAATGCACTTTGTTTTCACCACTTGGAGTCTCCGGAACAGCAGTTCGGTAAGGTGAGGGCTTGGGGGTCGATTGGATGGATTGTGCCTTCGCTACCGATCTATTTCTGGTTGGTTTGGCGGCCGGAGGCTGAGTTGGGATTCGTGTTGTTTATTGGAATCGCAGCGGCTATGGCAATGACTCTAGTCACCTTTGTGTTGCCTCGAACAAGTGTTGAGGGTCGACCTGAAAAAGCGAGCGGTCAGCCGAAGGAAGGAACGCACTATTGGCGGGATATCAAGGTGCTCATGAGGAATGGCAACTACGTCTCCATTTTGATTTCCTTTTTTCTGATCTCTGGATCCTTCTCGCTGCTCACATATTATTCGCCTCCCTACCTGGCCTCGCTGGGAATGTCGCGACAGTGGATTGGGCCGATTCAGTGTATTGGAGTGGTGATAGAGATTCTAATCTTTCCTTTTCTTCGCTTGCTTCTAGTGCGCTGGGGCTATCGGCGCTGCCTGGTTTTTGGAGCCTTATGTTTGGTCTGTCTCTTATACACATCTGACGCTGCCGACGAGCGATCTAGTGTAGA
>CAJXVR010000549.1 GCA_913061285.1 uncultured Verrucomicrobiota bacterium
ACGAGATGTAGAGAGGTCTCGTGGGCTCGGAGATGTGTATAAGAGACAGGGACAACTCACGAGCACATGCACCTCCTTGGCCCCTGCTTCCTTAAGGCTATTCACTCGAGCCTTGCTCGTGGTTCCCCGAACGATCGAATCATCGACAGTGATCACTCGCTTCCCTCGAACGAGATCATGAACCAGGTTGAGCTTCACTTTCACGTTGAAATCTCGAATCAGTTGGGAAGGCTGCAAGAAACTCCTTCCTACATAATGATTGCGGACGAAGGCCATTTGATACGGGATCCCAGACTCCAGGGCATAGCCTAGAGCGGCATAGTTGCCACTGTCTGGCACGGGCACGACCATATCAGCCTCAATCGGATGTTCTCGAGCCAGTTGCCTTCCCATTTCGACTCGAGAGGAATAGACATTCCGCCCATGGATGTTGCTGTCCGGACGGGCAAAATAAACAAATTCAAAGACGCAGAGCGCTCGCCGGCGATGCAACGGAAAAGCATCAATGCTCCTTAAGCCGTTCTTGTCGATGATGACGATCTCCCCTGGTTTCACATCACGCACGAACTCCGCCTCGATCAAATCGAAGGCACAGGTTTCGCTCGAAAGCACATAAGCTCCGTCAACCTTACCGATGGAGAGAGGGCGGAATCCATGGGGATCTCGGACACCGATCAATTCGTTCGGCGTCATTATCACCAAGGAAAAGGCTCCCTCGATCTTTCGAATCGAATCCACCAGATTGTTTCGGTTTCCTGGCAAGGACGGTTGAGCGAGCAGGTGAAGAATAATTTCACTGTCGACGGTTGTTTGAAAGATGTTGCCTTTCGCTTCTAATTCGTCGCGAAGCTTCGCTGCATTCGTCAAATTGCCGTTGTGTGCAATCGCAACTTTCCCTCGATTGCAATCGACAATGATAGGTTGGGCATTTCCAGCTAAGGACGAGCCCGTGGTCGAGTAACGGGTATGACCAATGGCCATATTCCCAACCAGACGCTCGAGATCTTCAGGGCGAAACACCTGAGGGACAAGTCCCATGGCTCGCCGGTCAAATAACTCCCCGTCAGCACAAGAAACGATTCCGGCGCTTTCCTGACCGCGATGCTGTAAGGCATAGAGCCCATAGTAAGTTAGTTCCGCAGCCTTGGGATGCCCATATATGCCGAAGACACCGCAGTAATGTTTTGGATGTTCCTGCATACTTAGAGGGCGGTTTGGATTCGCTGTTCCATACTCGTTAGGTTTAGACACGAAGAATTCAATCAAGGACGGCGTCGATGTTGGCCCAGCGACTTACAGCGTCGGGGTTAATCGGTGATTCACAATAGTATTGGCCGTGATGGATAAGCCGGAAGATTACGGCGAAAGTCTAGCAGAAGCAACTACAAGCAAAGCTGATCTCAAAATCATCGATTTCTAAGCTAAGCGCTTCTCGATCGATGTCCACCATTCCTGATGGAGATCAGCCAGATTCCAGTTCATTGACTCGTCCCCGTACTGAATCGAAAGTTGTTCGCCACCAACCAAACCAATCTCTCGCACAGGAAGGCCAAGAATTTCAGCCTGCCCCAGTACCTTTGGTACGAAGGCCCTCTCGACTGTCACGACGATACGGCCCTGAGATTCGCCAAATAGCGCCGCATGGGCTGTCACCCCGTCAATCGAAGGCAAGGTAATGCTAGCCCCCAAAAGCTTCGGCGTGTTCCTAGCCTGATCGTCTGAAAAACACGATTCACTTAGGGCCACCGCAAGACCGCCTTCACTGCAATCGTGGGCCGACTTAATGACACCAGAACCGATCCACCCGCGAAGGGCATCCGCCAGCTTTTTCTCCTCATCAAGATAGACTCGCGGCGGACGTCCAGACTTGACCGCTTCGATCGCCTGCAAATAGGCAGACCCACCCATGCCCTGCATCGCATCACGAGAATCGACCAAATCCCCTAAAAGTAGAATCACATCTCCTTCGGCTTTGAACCACTGACTGGTGATTGAGTCCTCATCCTCAATTTGTCCTACCAGCCCAATCACTGGAGTGGGATCGATCGCACCGTTAGGATTCTGATTGTACAAACTCACATTTCCACCGGTCACAGGGGCATTAAAAAAGGCACACGCTTCCGCAACGCCCTTCACGGACTCCTTCAATTGCCAAAAAAGCTCTGGATCATGGGGGTTGCCGTAATTGAGATTGTCCGTCGAACCCAAAGGAATCGCCCCCGAGCAAGCTAGATTCCGTGCCGCCTCTGCCACCGCGATTCGTCCCCCTTCGTAGGGATCCAGATAGACATAGGTCGCATTGCAATCAAGACTCAGAGCGAGAAACTTTTCGGGAAACTCACCGGACAAGGCGCCTCCCTCCGACAACTCAGGGAGGGAATCTTCTTTCACCCGAATCACAGCCGCATCAGACCCTGGAAAGAGCGCTGTCCCACTACGAACGGTGTAATCGTATTGCCGATACACCCAGTTCTTTGATGCGATTGTTGGCCATGCCAAAAGCTGTCTCTTATACACATCTCCGAGCCCACGAGACCTCTCTACATCTCG
>CAJXVR010000550.1 GCA_913061285.1 uncultured Verrucomicrobiota bacterium
GGGTCCAGGATGGCAATCACAGGGCACTTGGTTACATGATGGCCCTCCTCCGCAATGAAACGAAGTTCATTGGACAGCACGCGTATGTTGCGTCGAGGAATCCGATCCGTTTCGAATAGGTGTTTGTGGCGAAGCACGCCGTCCGCGTTTCCCGCTAAAGAGTTATCCATGGGCCGAGCCCGACCGAGAATGGGCCCCGCCCAAGCTCGTCGGAGGGCGGGCTCGGACTGTGGGTAACTCTTCTCGTTCGCCTCCGCTATATCCTGTTCGTCTTCAATAGATTGAAGGAACGGCTATCTGTGAAGCATCTGGTATCTGGCGTTGGTGTTGTCCTTTGAACAGAACCCCTCCTCATTACTTATTTCGTTTGCTTTGGCGCGGCTCGCCCCTTGAAGCTGTCGCGAAGTGCTGTCCCTTGATTATCGCAAGGACGACAGAATTATTACCATCGTCCGGTTTTTTCTGAATGCAGTTTCGTAGTGTTCTATGAGTTCGGAAAACGAAACGTAGAGAACACGATAAAAAATGGAAACAACAAGTCAGAACGTAGGCACACTAGAGCACCCTCCCATTAAAACCAATGGCCGTGGAAATGGCTCTGGAGAAAAAAGCAATCAGCAAGCAATCGAACGGAAGCTGGTATCGCGGCTGCAAGAGGCTGTCGATGACCGTGGGCGCTACAGCTATCGCCTGAAGGATCTAGCGATTGGTTATGCTGCTGGTCAAGGTTGCCGGGAGCTCGCCGCGCGTGAAAAAATCAATAAGACCTTTGAGCAACAAATGGGGATGGGCTTACAAGAGTATTTGGAAGAACATCGCCTTGAGCGAGGACTGAGCGTTGATATTGATAAGGGAAAAGGACGCTGAGCTCTGATAGTTTGAATGAATGGAGTCGAGTGGCCGGGACTAGAATGTTCCGGTCACTTTATTCTATTGGCATTTACCGTTTATTAACGCTGTGGCTTTAGAATCTTTAGGTATGGAAAAGGATTTGGGCAAGGATCAGAGTGAGATTCTACGCCGTGCGAAGCGGTTGGATATCGAGGGGATTGAACAGACTGTGCGAATGGAGAACATCGCTCCGGAAAGTGTGAGTATTGCTGGCTTTGCAGCAATTGATTCCATGAGGTTAGAGAATGATCGGCGTGAGAAAAAGAGCTCTGTTTACTCGCTAATCCAACAGATCGCGATGATTGATCGCTATCTTGAAGATCTTGAGCGCGCTATTGCTGAAACTGAGGCCAGCATTGAGCTGCTTGTTCTTCAATGGAAAGAAAAGTTACGCCTCGCAGAAGTGGCATTTGATCGAATGCATGAATCCGAAGATTTGCTCGAAGCGATTAAGGATGGCATATCGATTGAAGAGCGTGAACGGCTGGTAAAACTCTTGGGAGCTGAGGCTGAGAAGGCCTCAAAACAAGAGCTTATCGAACTGTTGAACCGAGAATTCGAGAACGCTCGAAATACAGGGATCGAGAATACTGATGAGGCCGACGAACTTGCTTCAAGAATTCAGGAGAGAAAACGCCAGTTAAAAGATCTCTTGGCCGAACGTGATGCTTTGGTGTCAGCGCAATCCCATGAAGAACGAGTGGCTCTCATGACGAACGGGCGCAACAACGTCTCTCTGGCTGTGCCGGACAGCAATAAAACTGTAGTCGATACCTTGGATAATACCGAAGACCGCGTAGAGGCGATGGTAAACCTCGACTTTGATGTTTCAGGGTTTCACTAGTTTTCAGATCCGACGTCCTCTTGATCTTTAATGATCATACTGGCGCGGTAGGTTAATACAGCGTCTTCTCTCAATTTGAAGCTTTCTTGAGGTCCCATTATGCCGTCCGGCGCGTCAGTCTTGTGGGCATAGTGCAATCCGTTGATGTAGTAGACGAAATATGTCGCGCGGGTGCTTTTATATGCGACCACAGCGATCTTTTTGGGAGCCTGTGGGGTATCTTCAAACCACTTGGCCAGTTTGAGCGCATGGGGTATCGCTTTTTCCTCATATTCATCAGTCGTCGAGACGAAGATAACAAAATACGGCTCTTTCAGGGATTGACCGAGCGCCAATGCCAACGGCGTGTTTCTATCGTCACCTTTTTGGAACCAGAGAACGCCATTTTCTTTCGGAACGAGGATTGATGGGTTTTTCGAAGGCTGAGAATCTTCTTCGGCGATGGCCGAACCCATAAGGCATGTCCAGATCATGAACGCGGCGCAAAGGGACAAAGTTCTATCCGAGATCTCGAAGACATTTCGAAGGGCTGTTAGGTTTAACTGATTAACACGCAAGCGGCCTTGAAATGCTGTGATTGCAGGGTTTTTTGAGGTTTTAGTCTCCGTCAGGGCGATGGGATGACAATTCTGGAAACGCGATTGATGCATGATGCGATATGAGTTTCTCTAATACTTCTGGATAGTTTCATCGTTAAACAGAATTGCCTATTGTGTTTAATGAGATGACAGAAGCACGTTCCCTTTATGACAGGACTGGCCAGAGAAAGTATGTAAATGCTGATGAGCGCCGTAGGTTTCATCTCGC
>CAJXVR010000551.1 GCA_913061285.1 uncultured Verrucomicrobiota bacterium
CACCGATATCAATCGGCAACCGCCCTAGAGAGCTTAGATTCTCTAGGGCATTCTCTTGCCCCCCTCGTCTCCATCCCAGTGACTCAATCCGGCGTCGCGATTGATATCCGCCAATCCGGCATTTTATTCCTTCCAAGGTTCCGTAAACTTCAGACTGGATATTTCCGCTGGATCATGAACGATACCGCCTAACATCATGTTTCACCGAATCGTCATCATGAGCGCCGCGCTCTTAATCGGAGCGGTGCTGACAGCCAGCGAAGGGGATTCAGTCCTGGCAAGCTTTCAAGAGCACTGCATCAAGTGTCACGGGAAAGATGGGAAGACTAAGGGGAAAACCAACCTCCTCGAGATCGCCAAGGTCTCAGACTTACTTGAGCAACCAGAATTGCTAAGCAAATTGGTCGACGTGATCGATTTCAAAGAGATGCCGCCGGAAGATGAACCTCAACTGGCGCCTGAATCCCAGAGTGAGTTACTCAAGAAGCTCAGATCCCTCCTGCATCAATCCGTCTCCAAGAAACCACGATTCAAGCACACCCCGATTCGTCGGATGAATCGCTTTCAATACAACAATGCAGTGATCGATCTCTTCCAACTGAACTGTACCGTCTTCACGCTTCCCGAACGGATGATGCGAGAGCACAAGGACTACTTCAAGCCAGCCACCAGAAAAATGGCCGACACCGTGACCGTCGGAAGCCGTCCACTCGGCAAATCCCAATTAATCGAAAGACGACTCAACGAAGTTGCCGCCTTCCCCCAGGATCTCAGAGCAGAACATGGATATGACAATCGCGGCGATCACTTATCCCTCTCCCCGTTGCTCATGGAATCGTTTCTAAAACTCGGACAGTCAATCACCCAAAGCCCCGATTTCGGACCGAAGAATGTGGGCATCTGGCCGACCTTTTTTGCAGCCCCCTCCGAGAGTGCAGATCGACGGCTTGAGATTAGCAAGCGCCTAGCACCATTTCTTTTCCAAGCGTTTCGTCGACCACTCGATGAAGCACTCCTCATGCGTTATGTCGATTTCACCTTTGGCCAGATCGAATCAGGAGCCGAATTCACTGAAGCAATGAAAGCAGTTGCCTCTGCGGTCATCGCCTCTCCCATGTTTCTCTACCTCTACGACACTTCTGCCTCGTCGGATAACACCGAAGGTATCGACGACTTTGAACTCGCATCACGCCTATCGTTTTTTCTCTGGGGAAGCATCCCGGATCCCATCCTCCTCCAGCTGGCATCGAAAGGAACACTTGAGTCCAAGGAAACACTCAACGATCAGATCGACCGCATGCTAATGAACGATAAGTTAAAGCGGTTCTGTGATAGTTTCCCTTCTCAATGGCTCCAACTCGAACGCATTATCTCATCCGTGCCGAATCGTGAAAAATTCCCAGGATTCTACTATCTGAAGTATCGGGACAGTATGCACATGATGATGGAGCCCCTCTTACTTTTTGAAACGGTTCTCGTCGAAAACCAATCGATCACCCAGTTTATCGATTCTGATTTCACTTATCGCTCCAACTTGTTGCAAGAAGCGTATGGCGAGCTCAGCACCGAAGAAGTGCCCTCAAAGAGAGGAAACGGCGGCGTGGGCGTTTTATCTTTCAAACGGGTCCCGGTGAAGGATCGACGCAATGGCGGTCTCATCACCAATGCCGCTGTGATGACCATGACCTCTGGTCCCGAACGCACCAAACCGATCACTCGCGGGGCATGGGTGGCGGGCGTTATCTTTAACAATCCCCCAGAGCCACCACCGGCCGATGTCCCTTCACTGGAGGAAAAGCCTCCTCACGGCGAAGAACACCTGACCCTTCGTGAACGTCTCTCCATGCATCGGGAACGCTCTGACTGTCGCGGTTGCCATGAACAAATTGATCCACTCGGATTCGCTCTCGAGAATTACAATCCTATCGGCAATTGGCGGTCTCGCTACGAGAACGAACGTGAGGTCGACATGGCAGGCACCTTGTTCCGAAAACATGCCTTCGCTGATATCATTGATTTCAAAGAAGCGATCTTGGCCGAGAAAGATCGTTTTACTCGAGGTCTTGCTGGGCACCTTCTCTCATTCGCCGTCGCCCGAGAACTGACGCCTTCCGATGAACTCGCTCTTGACCAGATCACTGAGCAAACGGCAAAGGAAGCCTACAAGTTTCAAACACTGATTCGCGAAGTCATTCACAGTGCGCCGTTCATGAGCAAGACCAATCCCCCCAACAGTCCCGAATAGCGAAATATCGCCGATTGAGAATGATGAAAGAACCTTTCGCCCACCGATTGAACAAATCACATCGCATCTGATGAAAACGACCCGCCGCCATTTTCTCCGTGGCCTGGGAGGCGCCGCGCTTGCGCTTCCGTGGATGGAAAGCCTCTCACTCGCCGCAAGCAGCAAGGCCGTTGCCCAACGCATGGCGCACTTCTATGTCTGTCTCTTATACACATCTCCGAGCCCACGAGACCTCTCTACATCTC
>CAJXVR010000552.1 GCA_913061285.1 uncultured Verrucomicrobiota bacterium
ACCAATGAGTCTTCCGCTTCCTGGCGGAAAGAAAGTGTTTTTGAGCCCAGGAAAATCGACTCCCGTCTCTCCTAAAGCTGCAAAACATCCCCCAATTTTGAAACTCTTGGAGGACGGATCGATCAAGAAATCTGAGGCTGGGCCGAAGTTGAAAGATCGGAGCACTGGCAAGACAGGCGCAACCTTTGGAGTGCGAGTCAAGGGCTCAGGTGCGATGCGTCAGTCTGGAGATCGTTAGGAGGGCTCCCTTCGGAGCTGAATTCGGAGCAGTGCTCACCAAGATGTCGCCGTATTGGTAGCGATTTCCTTTGGTGACGCGAGCGCCGGAACATTTCCCGGCCATTGACCTTACTTTCCTGGGCGAACGGCTGGAGCTTGCCATTCACGATGCCAAGTCAGATCCCAGAGTCGTTCCAACTTCACGGACTCCACGTGCTGATCGGCAAAGGCGATATTGATTGCTCCTGGAAGCGTGTTCTTGGGGTCGAAATTTGTGACAGCCGCCGCTCTGCCTGCCGCATGTCGGGGGATGGTAAAACGAACCATCCCGCCTTGGAACTTATCTCCGTCAAATAGGTTTCTGGCGGGGCGATCCGTCTCTCTCGGCCATCCATCGACCCAAACCGAGTCCGCAAAAAATGGCGTGAGTGATGGATTTCGGATGGCTGCTTCGGAGTTGAATAGCAACTTTGTATCACCGAACGGGCTTTTGCTATATAGATAACCATTGAGAGCGTAGCTACCTTGGAAATCGTCAGTGGCACCGTCTACAAGCCAAGCCCTGGTCGTCGTGCCGTGTCCTGCAGAATCTTTTTGAAGCGCCGTCTCTGTTCGTTTTGGCGCCGTGGGGCAGAAACGGACTTCATCGATCGCCGAATACTGCTGAAGTAATTGTTCCATCCAAAGGTAGGGCCAAGATTCGTAGTGCACTGGCTTGCCTGTATCCGTCAAATACATGTAGTTGGACAAGCTGATCTGTTTGAGGTTCCCAATGCACTTGATGGCGTGAGCCTTTGATTTCGCTTTGGAAAGGGCTGGAAGAAGCATACCTGCCAAAATTGCTATGATAGCAATCACGACCAACAGTTCGATGAGGGTAAACCCGGTGCGAGAGGGGCGGGGGATGCTGATTTCTTTCATAGAAACTTCTTTGAATTACGATGGGATAATACGTTTCGATCCTCCTAGGGCGCAAGTTCGGAATCGTGATCTTTCGGAAGTGCCTTGTCTCTAGGGCAATATTCAGCGAAAACGGATTCGTGCAGGATGTTGTTGATGTTGGGATTCATTCGTCAGTCTTTTCGCAGCCCAGTTCAGAGGTGCTTGTCGCCTCGCTTTCCGATCGAGAACTTGCATCGTCAATCTTGTATCGAGGGGCCCATTCTGCCTACCTTTGGGAGCGCCTTCACCTCGCTCACGCTCCCAGTTGCCAAGAGGCAAGGAGCTCATCTCTGTATCACCAGGGATTTGCGGCCTTGGTTGAACGCGTTACAGAACGCTCGCTGGGGCTCGTCTCGTTGGGATGCGGTCTTGCGGAAAAAGAGACGCCGTTGTTTGAAATGGCTGGCGATCGCTTAAATCAGCTTGTTCTGATTGATGCGAGTGTTGAGTTGCTGGCAGAGGCGAAACGGCGCTGTCGTTTGGAAGTTCCGAACAAGGCGGTGTGCGCCGTAGCGGCGGACCTAAGTCGAGTGAAGGATTGGTGCCGGCTACTGCCGGCATTCAAAGAAGGGGGGCGCGTCTTTACCTTGTTTGGGATGGTTCCGAATTTTGACCCCAAGGAGCTCTTTCATCGTCTGAGTGGGTGTATGGATCGTGGGGACTGGCTGCTCTTCGATGCCAATCTTCGACCAGACGCGGCTTCTGGAGACACTTCGATACCTCAGAACATTGTCGATCAGTACGACAATGCGGAGTGCCGTCAGTGGTTGTCGGCTTCACTTGCGGAGCTAGGAATTTACGAGAATGACGGTTCGCTTCGCTTTTTCACCGAGCAATCACCTAGTCTCTTGTCGGTGCCTCGTATTCGAGTTGTCTTTGAGTTTCACCGTGACCTTGTTACCTGTGTTGGGGGACAAAGGTTTCAATTCCATGCAGGGGAAGAATTGGGTGTGTTTTACTCGATACGGTATTGTCGCGACGATATTCCCAATCTGCTCGATCCGATAGGGATTCGGCTTGTCCAAGAATGGGCTTCTGACTCCGGCGAGGATGGACTCTATCTTTGCCAGAAGCCTTGACCTTTGACCGAGGTTTTTCGATATCGCGAGCGGCGATGTGGTTCACGGACTTTGCTGATCATTTCAGCCTAGGGTGTTACACGCCGTTCAGTGTGTTTAGGACTGAACGAACTTTGGCGACTTCGTGGGTGCGAAAGAGGTGGGTTTTCCCCAGTGCGGCTAGAATCGCGAAGAAGGGCTCGGCAGATCGAACGTTCTCTTCAAAGTATTCGAAAGCGTGGGGGAGTGCGTGGCAGATTGGTTTCCCTAG
>CAJXVR010000553.1 GCA_913061285.1 uncultured Verrucomicrobiota bacterium
CCGTCTACCCCCCCCAAATCCCCCATCTTCTGAGACACCGCTAAACAATCTCCGACCACAAGGCTCAGTTTTGAACCTTCCATTTGTTCAAAGTCTCGAAGGGCACTTCGGAGCAACGGAAAAGCCCCCTCCCAAACAACAATGGTTGGCGTAGGATCCAACGCCCAAGGATCAGCCATCTCGAGATTTTCATCCGGAAACACAATCGGAAGGCCTCGATCACTCGCCGAGAGATAGCGGGCTAGCCGAACCGCTCCATCCCGCCTGGAGTCGCTCACGGCACGCGCGCCTAGTTCCCAACGCGACTCACCGGCTGGCTCGAAGTCACGAGAAAAGGAAGGAAAGGAAATCCGATGCGCGATGCCAATATCCGCAGGAAATCTTTCCGACTCAGATCGAACGAGCAAATCACTCTCATCAGCGCCCGAAAAATCGCTACCCGCGGTTTCGAGCAAGACACGAACACCGAACTCTAACTCATACGATCGAGCCACCTTTTCGACACGCGGCATCAAGGCGTCACTTACGAGAACCGAAATCTCGGGCGCTTGCTCATGCGGCCGTCCCTCATCGTGCCTACCGATATTCGGGTATTGAAACCTAAAGTAAGTAAAAAGAAGGACGACACCCACAAAATACATTGCGAGCATTCTATTCTCACGACTCATAGTAATTCGTCTTTCTTCCCACCGAAGGGCTGGTCTACACCCCCAAGCAAACCAAGAAGAATCTCTTTCATTACAACTATTATTGATTCACCAGGAATTCGACGAGATCACGCAAGTCCTGCTTGGAAAGAATGTCAACAAACCCCTCTGGCATGCCCGATAAGCCAGTCTCTCGGGACACCACCGAACTCTTCTGAACCGTAACCTGACCTGCATCTGGAGAGCTCAAAGTCATTGCTGCGTCATTCTCTTCCTTCAGAATTCCGGCATGGACCGTCTCATCTTTCAGTGTTACCACGACCGTCGCAAACCCCTCAGCGATAGAACGATTAGGAAAAACAATCGCTTCAACCAACTGTTCTCTGGTCAAGCGCCCACCGATCCCATCCATCACCGGCCCTACATCACTCCCTACATCTCCCGCCCGATGACAGCGAGTGCAAGAGGCGATAGGATTTTCGAAGAAGACTCGTTTACCCGCCGCAGCATCGCCTCCTTCGAGGACCACTTTCAACTCTCCTAACCCTGAATCTTCCGCAAAGCCAATCCGCCATTTTTGCAGACCTTCGACAATTCTAGCATCCGTACGCCCCTCGGCGGCATCAACAACATCTAAAGCCAAGGCAGCAGGGACTTCGCCATTGACGTATTTCCCCAACCACCGAAGGATGATTTCGTCGGCTACAGATCCATCCATCGTCGCCAAAGTCGCCAGAGCCACCTGTTTCTCCTCAATCGATCCAGATTCCATTACGCGGTTTAACTGGGGGGCGGCTATGGAAGGGTCAACATTCGCCTGCAAGCGAGTCGCTTCCTTGCGGAGTTCAACCGCAAAATCCACCTGAGCGACCTTGACCGCTTCGGCAAACAAGGGCGACTCGATTCCAGCCAAGGCCTTCAAGGCCCCGACTCTTAATGCCGTCTCTACCCCTATGTCAGAAACTAAAGCCGAGAGATCGGACTCCACAGCATCAATCTTCAACGTTCCAGCTGCCTCGACAGCGGAAACAGCAACATCAACGGAATCACTGGAAAGAAGCTCTGATAAAGAGGGGAGAAAAAGAGCAGCCGCTTTTGTGGAACGTTCCCCGTCCACCGGCCGGTACAATCCCACTACTTGGTCACGGGGAGAGGGGCTGTTCCACTGCCCGAGACGTTCCAACGCTTCCGCTCGGAACCGATCAGGCACTGAGCTATTCCGGGAAAAGGTCACAAGGTTTCTAACGTTCGAATCACCACCCAAACGGAAATTCGCATTCACCATGCGGCGGACTAACGGCGTTACAAGATCAACACCTTCAGCCCGAGACGAATTCAAGGCATTCACATCAAGTCGAAGCAATGCATCCGCCAGCGACGGCATCGCAGCAGAGATCGGGACATCATTAATTGCCCTCGCTGCCTCAACGATCAGAAGCGGATCCGCATCCTGTAAGAACTGAGAAATCCGGCCATCTTCCCAACGACGCAAAACTAAGAGTGAGGCCATCCTAACGGCTGCGGAGTCATCCTTCATCGCCGGCACGATTGTCGCTCGATCCTTCATCCCAGCCAAAGCCATTACCCCGGCATGACGCAGATACAGATCTTGATCATTGTTTTCGCGAAGCATCGCCAACACAGCAGGGACACTCGAACTCAAACCCAATTTCCCAAGACTCATTGCAGCGTGAAACCGCACCCGCAAACTTGGGTCCGTCAACATTGATTCTAGAATCTCACTTACTTCGGCAGGTCTAAACCTGTCTCTTATACACATCTCCGAGCCCACGAGACCTCTCT
>CAJXVR010000554.1 GCA_913061285.1 uncultured Verrucomicrobiota bacterium
GGAACCAGCGTCCGAGTCTCGAAGACGCTCTGTGGTTGCCTTTGATCATGGGACCCGCTTCATCGAGTAAAGCGGACGCTCTCTCGTTCCGGTTCAACTGGATAAAGGCCGAGGCGAGATTGAGTAGTGCCCACTGCCGATCGGGTGGAAACTGGATCTCTTCCAACTCGTCGTATGCTTCCTCTAGGGCGTGAATTTGTTGTGTGCTCAAGGCAACTCCGCAGAGAGCCTCGACCCGCAGAGTGATCCGGGAAGTATCTCGATTCCCAGGCCGCCTGGCGACTCTCATCGCAGCCGTCCTATCGTTTAAATCAACGTAGAGCCGTGCAAGTTTGTCAGCATGGAGGACCGTCTCAAAATCCCGTGTATACTCCGCAAGTTTCGCGGATGTTCTCGCCCCAGCGGTATCCCCGATGCTTAGTTTCATTTCCGCAATCTCGCAGTAGAAGTATCTTAGGAGCTGAGGCAATAGTTCAGGGTGCTCCTCCAGGGATTTTTCGGCGCGTTTTAGCTCAGCCTCCGCCGCTTTCTCATCAAAAGCGGCCAAATCGACTCGGGCCGCGAGGCAGGCGGCCACAAACTCGGCCCGATTTCTCAAATCTGGATCGTCGACGTGTTGCAAGATATCCTCCTTTGGCAGGGACATCCGAGAAAGCTCTTGCGCTATCGTGACTCTCAGTTCGTACCCGCTGGTGAATCCGATTTTTCGTGCTTCGAGGACCCGTTCCCAAGCACGAAGCGCGCCGGACAAATCCCCTAACTCTGTGTGCAATCGAACCAACTCCGCCAGGCACCATTCATTCCTCACTTTTTTCTCATCTATCAACTCCATTGCTGCTGACAGGGCGTCCGAAGCGGGTTTCAGCTTGGGGCTCGGAGTGAATGGCGGCAAAGCCGCGAGTTCGTTCGGGGGGGAATCGAGGCGTACGAGAGCCACTCGAAATCCATGGCCAATATTGCCCATGTTGGATGGCCATTTGTTTCGCACTGCCGAGCGGCACATGAGAGGTCCCGACCGGTAGCTGCCGCCTCGAACAACGCGATCCACATCCGCGCCCGAGGGAGCTGCAACGACGGGATCTACGCCTCCAGGAACGGTCCCTTGATACTTGTCCTCAACCAATTCCCAAACATTGCCATGCATATCGCATAGTCCCCAGGCGTTGGGCGGATACATTCCGGCATCCGTCGGCCCGCACTGGAGCCCTCGACAGTCTATGTTGGCTTGGAAGTAGGTGAGGTCGTCGCCAAAAGCGGTTGGTGTTGTCGTGCCAGCGCGGGCCGCGTATTCCCATTCGGCCTCAGTGGGCAGGCGGTATTCATACTCAGCGGAGAGTTGTCCTGCCTTCCTTTCCTCGTTGGTCAACCGATTGCAGAATCGAATGGCGTCACTGTATTTAATACCCCACATCGGATGCCTACTGTTTTCTTCGACCAATAAAGGTGAGCCTCGCAAGACGGCGTGGGGGCCGGATCCCATCACCCGCCTCCATTGACCTTGTGTTACCTCCGTTTGACTGAGGCGAAAGGATTCTGCCAAAGTCACAGAAACCTGGTCCTCATCATTTCGTCTTCCCACCTCACTAGCGGGACTGCCCATTTCAAAAGATCCGGGAGGGATCAAAACCATGACCATGTCGAGCGAATTTGTTGTTGCCACGGTTTCACTGAGATGATCGCTCCACAGTTGCTGGAACTCACGGGCCTCTCTTTCTTTCATCGGAAAGCGCGGCGGGCCTGGGCGTGCAGACGGATTCGGCTGAGCCGCTAATGACAGGCAGAAAACAAAGAGAATCACGAGTGGTGGAATCATATGATCAATTCTACGGGCGAAGCACAGATCAGTCGGGACTGGGGCGTCGGGACCATCACGTTAGAGCAAGATAGGGCTAAATGTCCGGAATGCTGGGCTGAGCGCTGGGAGATATTGCTTGAGCCTCCTTCCGGCTGGTGCGGGCGAACGACGTCAACCTTCATCCGAAAGACCTCCGATGCCAAATTGACGCTTCTCCCCCGGGCTCAGCGGCCTCGCCGCGACGAATCTCAAAGCAATTTCTCGCCACTGTGCTTCATCTAGATTCCAGAGTGTTAGATAGCCGTCGCCGTCTCCTGTTGCCATTAGACGTCCGTCTTCGCTCAACGACACAACCCGTTGATTCGGTAACCGGTCAAGGCCTGAAGCTAGCGCCTCCCAAGACTCTCCGTCCACGAGAGTCACGATACCGTCGACTGATTCATAACTCGTCAAACATGCGGCTAATCGATCAGCCCTCCTCGAGAAAGCCGTGGCTTCCACGCTAAAGTGATCCGCGCCAAGATCGACTGGGTCCGCGACACGTTGCCCTGATGCCGATCCGATGACCTCCACTTGATTGTTGCGGCACGCGAGAAAGGCTGCACCGTCATCGCTGTCTCTTATACACATCTCCGAGCCCACGAGA
>CAJXVR010000555.1 GCA_913061285.1 uncultured Verrucomicrobiota bacterium
TATAAGAGACAGTTCCCGCCTGGCTGGTAAACCGCTCAGCAAACGCGAGAAACTCGCCGCTCACCAGGAAGAACCACAGTGCGCCAGCTGCCACCGCAAGATCGATCCCATCGGGTTTGGCCTGGAAAACTTCACTGCAGCCGGCAAGTGGCGAACCGAAGAACGTCAATTCACCAAGGACGCTCGAGGCCGAATCCGTTTCAACAGAAACGCCTTGCCGATCGACGCCTCGGGTAAGTTTCACCACGGCCCCGCCTTCGCGAATTATGACGAACTTCGCAACGTCATTGCCGAACGCGAAGCCGATTTTTCTCGTGGCTTCACTGAACATCTCATCGAATACGCCTTGGGCCGCCGTTTCGGTTTCACCGACGAAAATCTTGCGAACGAGATCGTGATCGCGTCGAAGAGAAAGCAGTACGCGGTCGGCGAGTTCATTCACTCTCTCGTCCAGAGCGACGCTTTTCAAACGAAATGATTATTCCGCAAAAGAGCATTCTCTTGCTATTGTCTGTTGCTAGCTTGTTTCAGAATCTCCGTGGTGAGACGCCGGCTTTTGAATCCCATTTATTCAAGAAGGGGACGCTTATTTATTCGGATGACTTTTCCATGAAGCTCGATCGGGAACGATGGCAGACCCGGACCAAATCTTGGGAGGTGAAGAATGGCGTTCTCGTCGGAAAGCCCGACTACGCCAACGCGCAAGAGGCGATTGAAACTCTGAAGCGCGATCATCACCTCGGTCTGTCGCCTGTCATACGGCTGGACAAGCTGCCGGAGAAGTTCGTCCTCCACATGCGTGTCAAGTTCGACGGCACCGCCTTCGCCACCGGTAGACCGAAATTCGATATCGGTCATCATATTAACACCGTGGTGTTTACCGAAGAGGGCTATGTACTCAAGTTGCACGGGGGACAAGAGTTCTCGAGACAGGATTCCAGTGTCCGGTTGAACGAATGGATTGATGTGGTTCTCGAGTTTGAAGAGGGCAGGTTGTGGATCAGCGTGAACGGTAAAGGCCAGGTTGTCCGACATGAACAGGTATCCATGATGGGACGTAGTGAACTCACATTCAAAACATTCGCTGCAGCTCCGAACCGAATCATGTTCGATTCCGTTAGACTTTGGAGAGTCGAGTAGGGGAGCGGATCGTTGATTGTTTAATAGGAATCTCTCCGAAATTCATCTAATTGAGGATATTCGTGTCTCCTTGATTCGAAGTTTTGGATCCTAGGGGTTATTGTTGTGGAGAAGACTTGTAGTCATGGTTTTGTCGTAAGGAAGGTTGCCTGTCTTTCGTTCGACCGGCAGAATCGATTCATTCGATTCTATATCAAGACTATGTATGATCTTACTCCAGAATTGGATGCCCAGGGTATCTTGATTCTCAATCAGAGATTGGGAGATTCTGACAAGACCGGAAAACAACAAATCCCTAAACTCTCGTGACGACCCAGACTTCATTCAAAATGCCGGTTCGATGTAGCGAGGAAATGGTCGAGCGGTCACACGAGTTCTATCGCCAGATCCGTCGTCGTCGTACCGTTCGTGATTTTGCATGTGATGATGTTCCGCTTGAAGTCATCGAGTATTGTCTCTTGGCGGCTGGAACGGCACCCAATGGAGCCAATCTTCAGCCCTGGCATTTTGTAGTGGTGAGCAACCCTGTCATCAAACAGCAGATCAGGATTGCGGCCGAAAAGGAAGAGGAGGCGTTCTATTCGGGACGGGCCCCTGAGGAATGGTTGAAGACATTGGAGCCACTCGGAACTGATGCCAACAAGCCGTTTATCGAGAAGGCACCCCATATCATTGCTATTTTTGCGGAGAAGCAACGTTTACAATCTGATGGTTCCTTCGCAAAGAACTACTACGTCACCGAATCAGTCGGTATCGCCACGGGGATATTGATTACGGCCCTGCACGAGTGTGGGTTGGCAACCTTGACGCATACACCAAGTCCAATGGGGTTTCTGAACAAGATTCTAGGACGCCCGAACCATGAACGTCCCTTCCTACTGTTAGTCGTCGGGCGTCCCGCACCGAGTGCCACGGTGCCCAAGATCACTAAGAAACCGCTGGAGCAGATCGCCAGTTTTTTATGACTAGCAGCGGGGAGTATGGGGATGGGGCCCTTGGGTTCAACGGTGTGAAACGGCCTCATTCACTGATCTCAGTTCGAAAGATCTTCCTTGTGGAAACGATGGTCTACCCGCCGAAGCAAGAGTGATTGGTCAGGACCTGATGACTTTGGCGAATTGGTCAGCATCAAATCAAGCCGGCAGCGATTCTTGCGACGCCGGTTGAGGCGTTGCTGGACTGGGCATCGCAAACGGGAACGCCGAGTTTGTGAGTGCGAATTGTCGTCCAGGCTTGGTTCTGTCTCTTATACACATCTGACGCTGCCGACGAGCGATCTAGTGTAGA
>CAJXVR010000556.1 GCA_913061285.1 uncultured Verrucomicrobiota bacterium
GACCTGCGCTTTGTTCGGCCGGGCCTTCAGCCCGGAAATTGCCCCTCTCTTTCAATTGCACCCCTTGGGGAATAGGCACATGGGCGAGGCTAAGCCAATCGGCGAGTCGATCGGTAGCATCACGAATATGCATGGGATGTTTGTGACTCCGAGGATGGGTCGTAATCCGAATAAAACCAAGGATGGCCACCCACGCGAGCCCAACTCCCCCGTTGCCTGACAGGCATTGATCCCTCCCTACCCTTGCTTTGTCAAGAGAAGGCTAATCAAGGGTGTGAGCATGAACGGGAAGATTGACGTCAGGAAGAATCATGCCGTCCCACTCATTATGCGAGTCGCTGTTTCTTCCGCTTCCAACTCATCGACCAATTGATTCAACTTATCCAGATCAATACCAGGCTTGAAGCCGAATGAATGAGGGACTGTCTTTGGGCGAATATCGCTCTTGTTGTGCGCATTCGATCCCAATCCGGATCTTATCGCTTAATTGACGGCCTCTTTGAACGAGCCCCCTGCCAAGTCGTCGTCCAGAGTGAACGCCGTTCTCATACCTAAAACTGTGATACTTAACAATTTGATGTCAAGGCATCAAGCCGACTGTAAGCCCGAGAGGGTTCTTCTACCCAAGAGCCGGTCCAGTCCAAAGAGAGGCGTCAGCGCCATCAATCACGAGCGAGCCCCCCCCCGGAAGGGTTGCTCCTTCTTTCACCCCATCAACCACCACAGCTTGAAGCATAACAATCTCTAGTCGGATGCTCTCTCTAGAGTTTGCAGATACTTATCAAAGTTCTCGACTAGTACGACGTGGTCAAAATGATGACCGGATCGGTCATCTGATTTCGTCCGCACTAAAACGCGATTTCCATCCGGGTGAATTTGGAAGTCCTTCGCCATGTGAATCCCCGTCGTAGTCGCACCGATCCACGGCACGGGTGCTTCCGGGATGAACCTCCCCTCTTCCACTCGCCATTTGACGGAGTAAATCTGCTGTTCATCGATACCCCATGTCGCTCCTTTGGCAAAGAAGAGTTCTTTCGATTCTTTAGCCCAGATTGGATAATCAACGCCCTCCAAGTCGCCCGAGACTAAGTACTCCCGATCGCCGCCAGGAAAACCCGTCACATAAATACGATGCCCGCCATGTTCTGTCGTCAGATAGGCCAGCCAATTTCCGTCCGGGGAGAAAGACGCGCTCCAGTTCAATTGATTTCCTCCCTTGAAAGTTTTGATCTCCCCCAGCTTCCAACCTGCTTGGTCGTTGCCCACCATCCGACCAATTTGAATTTTCGTCCCTTTCTGCCGATAGTCGGCCTCTAAAAAAGAAATAAAATTTCCTGACGGATGCCATGACCAAACCCCTACTAATGTCTCAGTTTCTAATAGTAGCTTGGAAATACCGGTTCGATCGATGGGCCGCCAATAGAGATCAACACTCCCGTTTCGCTCTCGACTGTAGACAAAACTCTCACCAAACGGACTCCAAATTGGTTTCCACTCTTTCCCTTCTTGAGCCGCCATGGCAAAGCGCCCTCCGTGAACGAGATCTGCCATCCAAACATCCGTTTCCTTCATTTCGTTTGTCTCCTCCGTATTCAGCCCATAGAGCAATGAGTTCCCGTCGGGAGACAGGCTTATCGACAGGTATTGATCCTCTGGCAACACCTCCGTTCGGGTGCCGGCTCGATCTACCCATTCGATTCGAAAGCGAGGCAATTCGAAGGGGCCGGGAAGGTAGGCTAGCATCCCATTCTCTGAGAGATCAAAATGTCCTACGGAACGCCCCTCCACTTCCGCAACCACATTCTCCATGACCACGCTCGAGGCTCCGGTGATTTTGAGCGCTTTCAGATCCAAAGGCGCCGCCATCAACTGTTGCTCCGAAACATAGATTAGCTGTCCGCTAGCCAACACTGTCGGAGACATGGCGTTCTCGACTAGTAGTTGAGGCGAGCCGCTAGGGATACTCTTCGCCATAACCACAGGACCGGAATCTTGGATTGCGGTATAGAGCACCGTGCTTCCATCAGGAGTCACGTAGGGACTCGTATGGTTGATATCCTTGGAACCGAGTTCGGTCAATGGTTCCAAGATTCCTCCTGAATCAAGCACGCGGCGCAATCCACCCTCGCTTGATCCCATCACAATGTAGCCGTCGGCTCCCCAACAGACCCCTGAAACTGAATCTGCTTTTGCGACCACCTGGCTCCTTTGACCTGAGACGGACGCTTTTCGCAATGTCCCCTCTTGAACGAAAGCAATCCATTCTCCGTTTGCAGAAAAACAAAAATCATTCACATGGCCGGTGCCCGGAATGGCGATTCCGTTCAATTGATCGAACCGTCGCACGTGGAGCCGATGCTTCCCCCGGGCCCCTGTGAATAGGACTTCAATGTAGGCCATCATGCTCCCATC
>CAJXVR010000557.1 GCA_913061285.1 uncultured Verrucomicrobiota bacterium
CGGCAGCGTCAGATGTGTATAAGAGACAGATCCAGGAACCGATCCTGCGAAATACGAGTCGTTTGGGATTAAAGGCGGCGAGGATCTTGAAGGTCAACTTGGCCGATTCGGAGAACTCTTGAACTTGATTCAGTCGGGTTCCGATGAGGAGTTTCGAAACGAAATTGGTGAGAGAATGGATCTGGAACAGTTTGCCGGGTACCTGGCAGCGACGTCGCTTCTTGCTAATGTCGATAGTTACATAGGGATGCCACACAATTATTATCTCTTGCAGGACAAGGCCGATGGTCTCCTTCGTTTACTCCCTTGGGATGTCAACGAAGCATTCGGAACCTTTACCATGGGCAGTTCTCCGGAAAGCTTGGCCAATTGGTCCATTGATCGACCATGGGTCACCGACATTCGATTGATTGAACGACTCTTCGCCACGCCTCGATTTCGGGCGCTTTACCGAACGGCTCTATCGAATCTCATGAAGGATCAATTTACGACCGCGAAGCTCTTTGCACGTATCGATGGCTTTGAACGGACAATTAAGCCCTACTTGCGCAATGATGAGGTCGGTAAAGGCGTCGCGGGGCTTCTGATGGGAATCAGCGGGGATCGTTCTGGATTCAACAGTGCGGTCGAACGGCAAGTTTTTGCCCTCAAGCCATTTATTCAGAAACGGATCGCTTCAATCCGTGCTCAGCTCTCGGGAACGAGTCAGGGGGAGATGCTTCAAGGTCGTGGACGCCGGGGGGCTGGGGGGCGGGGTGGCCGAGGTGGACCTGGCGGACGCGGGCCAGGAAGAGGTCCTGGACAGGGGCGCCCTCCTGGCGGTCCACGTTAGTTTAGGAGTCAGACCAGAGCAGGGTCTGACTCCTCTAGCTCTGGCCGCTTGGCTGGGCAGGGAGTTGAGCTGGCATCGAAGGCTTGTCAATTATCCGGGCGTTCCTTCACGACGCACCCGTTGTTCGAGCTTCTCTGGGAGACCGTAGAGCGCCAATTCATCTAGGACCAAGTTCCATTCGTTTCTTGTGCCGGAACCCAACACGCTGTTGAGCCGGGTTGCTACGGTCGAATCGGCGAATGATTTGGTGTCTGGATAGGTTGATTCGAGAAAGAGTCGGATCTCATCGCGAGCTCCGATACGGTATTTTTGATGATAGCGTTCAGCGATGGTGAATTCACTAATCGGAACGACCGGAGTCTTGATATCTTCTGAGGTGATCTCTAGTTCTTTAGCTCTCGTTTGGAGGGAGGCACGAGCTGCCTTCTCTTGCTCCGCAGATCGGGTGAAGACGGCGTTTCGATACTGGTTTCCGAGAACGGTCGATTGACAATGATGCGAGCGCCAGAATCGGACTAGCAGCTCTTGGTAGCTGATGACTCGCGGGTCATAGTCAACGGAGATTGCTTCCGTGTGATCTCCGATCGCACGGTAATTTGGCTGAGGACTGACGCCACCGCAGTAACCGGCTCGCGTCCTTAGGACACCTTGAATGATTCCGAACTCGGAATCTGGGCCCCAGAATCAGCCAAGACCGAAAGTGGCCGTCTCAAATTTGATTGATGAGACTTGCTTGTCTAGAGGGAGGATCGTTGCTGCTGATTCGCCGTCCTCAATGGGCAAGACGAGTCGATCTTGGGTGGTTTCTATGGTGTTCATTGCTTAAATAACTAGGGCCTCTCAATGCCGGGCATTCGCCCGGCAGGCTGCTAGGGTATTATAGAGGAGCGGCGAGGGGCAATCCAGGTTCGATTTTGGGTCTTAAAATTCACCGCCGGCCCAGGGAATTCGTGTCAATCGGGCCATCTGTTCATCATAGGTGGAAAGATCCTCGTGGTTAAATTGCGAGAGGCGATCATAGCCACAGGCTCGCGAAAGCACCTTCATGAGGTCGACGGACGCTTCGAAGAAGTTCTTGAGACGAGTAGCGGACTTGGCGATTTCGAGGCGTTTTCGGAGTTCATCCTTCTGCGTTGCGATGCCTACCGGACAGCTATTGGTGTTGCACGCACGCATTCCGATACAACCGATGGCCTGCATCGCTGAGTTGGACACCGCAATGCCATCTGCCCCGAGCGCCAATGCTTTGACGAAATCCGGAGCCGTTCGCAGGCCCTCGGTGATAATGAGCGTGACCCCTTTGGCCGACTTGTCGAGATGGCGGCGGGCGCGGGCGAGTGCCGGAATTGTGGGGACGGAGATGTGGTCTCTGAAAATGAGCGGAGCCGACCCCGTGCCGCCGCCTCGACCGTCGAGAATGATATAGTCGGCCCCGGCTTCAAGGGCGAAATCAATGTCTTTCTCAATGTGTTGTGCGGACAATTTGAAGCCGATCGGAATACCCCCGCTCAATGTCCTGACCCTGTCTCTTATACACATCTCCGAGCCCACGAGACCTCTCTACATCTCG
>CAJXVR010000558.1 GCA_913061285.1 uncultured Verrucomicrobiota bacterium
TCTACACTAGATCGCTCGTCGGCAGCGTCAGATGTGTATAAGAGACAGCATCAACGCCGATTTGGCGCGTGTTTATCAGATCGCCGACATCCCCCAGGATTCAATCCTTCGTAAACACACCTTTACCAACGGGCGCAGGGGCGGGCTTCTCGGCATGGGAGCGTTCCTCACCCTGACTGCCGACAGCCTCTCCACCTCCCCGATTCATCGAGCCGTCTACGTGATGGAGAATTTTCTTGGCATCCACCCAACGCCTCCCCCCGGCGATGTGAACATTAGCGAACCGGACGTGCGACAGGCAAAAACGATCAAAGAAATACTCCAAGCCCATACGGCAGACGCAAGCTGTGCCTCATGCCACCAAGGAATCGATCCCTACGGTTATGCCTTTGAAAACTTTAATCCCGTTGGCGCCTGGCGAGATCACTACACCCTTCAAATCGCGAAAAAGCCTGCTCGAAAAAAACTTCAAACATTTCTGCGGCAAGAGCAGGCACGAGAACTTCAAGGACTGCCGCCGCTTCCTCGGCCCTGGGAAAACAAACCCATCCCAGTCGATGCAGGCGCCAAGTTTCGAAACGGAGTCAGCTACCGAAACATCATTGACTACCGAAACTATCTGCAAAGCGACGTCAATCGAGATCGTTTCGTCCGCTGTTTTATCACTAAACTCCTAACCTATGCCAATGGATCAAAGCCTGACAAATTAATCGGCATTGGAAGAATCTTAGAAAAATCTGCGGAAGCAGAATACCGCATTGTCGACACCATTGCGGCCGTCGTCGACAGCCCGCTCTTTCGAGCCGAATCGCGGCAAGAACAAACTCTTCCCAAATCACACTGAAGCCATGAACCAAACCATCCAGGGCCTACTTTCTGCGAGCCTCCTGTTCGCAGCCATGCTGAGCACCGGCGCCGCTCAGGCCGAAAAGACAAGCCGCCCGAATATTCTTTGGATCATGATCGAGGATTGGGGTCCCGATCTCTCGTGTTACGGCACAAAAGGCATTCATACGCCGAACATCGATCAACTCGCCCAGCAAGGGATTCGCTACGAGACCGCGTTCACCACCTCTCCCGTCTGCTCCACCTCGCGGTCAGCGATGATGACGGGTTATCACCAAAATGCCATTGGGGCTCACCAGCACCGCACTCACGAGAAAAAACCGCTTCCCAAGGGCATTCGACCAATCCCCCATCTTCTCGCCGAGGCTGGTTACTACACGTGTTTGATGAGCAACAAGACCGACTGCAATTTCAGCAATGCCACAAAGTCTGAACTCTTCATGGGAAACGACTGGAGCGAACGGAACACAGACCAACCCTTCTTTGCTCGCATCACCTTCGGCGGCACCCATCGTTCATGGAATCGAGACCCGCAACGCCCAATCAAGATCGACGACGTTGATCTGCCCCCTTACTACCCCGACACACCCTTTGTGCGACGGGACTGGGCCAATGGACTGGAGCAAATGCAACTCGTCGACCGTCAGGTTGGTGCCCTCTTGAAGCGACTCGATGACAAAAGCCTGACTGACAACACGCTCGTGTTTTTTCTTGGCGACCACGGCCGGTGCCATATACGTGGAAAACAGTTTCTCTACGACGGTGGTATTCGCATTCCAATGATCCTACGCTGGCCTGCGAAAGTCGCTGCACGTCAGGTGAGTCAAGATTTGGTCCAGTCGATTGACGTCTGCGCGACGGTCCTCGACGTTGCCGGCGTCACTCCCCCAGCACCATTGCACGGTAAGAGCCTTTTTAGCCGTGAGATTAAAAATCGACGCTACCTCTTCTCGGCTCGGGACAAAATGGACGAGACCCACGACTCAATGCGGGCCATTCGATCCAAGAACCACAAGCTTATCCTCAACCTCATTCCGGAACGGCCGTGGTGCCAATACAACCGATACAAAGAAGGGGCCTATCCAGTTCTCGCCGAAATGAATATCCTCCACCAGCAAGGGCGCCTCACTCCAGCCCAAGCGGCCTTCCTCGCTCCGAACAAACCTGAAATCGAACTCTACGACCTCCGCAAAGATCCCCACGAAACAAACAACCTCGCGAAACTCCCGGCCTATTCGGCGGTGAAGGCGGAACTCCTTGGCAAACTCGATACTTGGAGGAAAACCGTTATTCACGACCAAGGCGTTTCGAAAGTATTTCGAGCCACCGGCGTCTTTCCGGAGAGTCGCCCGACTGAGACCACTGCGGAATGGGTGAACGCCAACGCCAATAACTATGACTTTAACACCCAGGGATGGCCGAACTGGTATCCCACCCGCAGCCTCGAAGCATGGAACGAGGTTCTGTCTCTTATACACATCTCCGAGCCCACGAGACCTCTCTACATCTCGT
>CAJXVR010000559.1 GCA_913061285.1 uncultured Verrucomicrobiota bacterium
CGAGATGTAGAGAGGTCTCGTGGGCTCGGAGATGTGTATAAGAGACAGGATCTGTCCTGGCCAACGCATGATTCCGGCCACGCGAAATCCCGCTTCTGTCGTCCAAAGCTTCATGCCTCGGAGTGGATCGGCTCGTCCCCACGAACGGCTAGCGCGCGAGTAGCGGCTCAGGGTTTCGGGGCCGTTGTCAGCGGTGAAGAGAACTAGGGTCTCTTTGTCGATATCAGCCGTTTTCAGATGTGCCAACACCTTGCCGACCGCACGATCGATGTTCTCTACGTTAGCAAAGTATTCTGCCTCTTTTTCGGAGTAAGCGACACTCCGATAGCTTGCGGTGAGTTTTTCCGGAGATGCTACGGGTTCATGGGGTTCATGAAAGGCGAGGTATAAGAAAAATGGCTGGCGCTCGTTTTCCTGCCGGTGGCGAGTCATCCATTCGATCCCTTCTTTTGCCACGAGTTGGCAGCTGTAGCCCTCCAATTCGCCAACTTTCTTTCCATTGCGGACGTAATTGCTCGGGTTTGCGTGGGATGGGGCGGCATTGTTGTGGGTTGCCAACCAATGATCGAATCCGGCATCGCCCGGCTGGGGCTGTGTAGGGACGTTGAACTTCGAATTGCAATGCCACTTGCCAGCCATCGCCGTAGCGTATCCGGCTTCCTTCAATAGTTGTGGAATCGTGATTTCGGATTGTCTGAGGTGCACTTGATCTCTTCGGTCGGGACGTTTTCGCCCTCCCGGCGGAATCCAGTCGTAGACGCCTGCTCGGTTCGGACTCCTCCCGGTCATCAATCCTACCCGAGATGGAGAACAGACGGGAGCCGTCGAATAGAAGTCCGTAAAACGAATGCCTTCCGCAGCCATCTGATCGAGATTGGGCGTCTTTATATGGGGGTGGCCATAACAGGCTAGATCCCCGTATCCAAGATCATCGCAGAGGATGACGATGATGTTGGTTTTCTCCGAAGCGGCAAAGGTTCGGCTTAGGAGCAGGAGGGATAGAAGAAGGAAACGAATGGTCATACTCACGATAAGGAAAAGGTTACTTATGGGCGGTGATCGATGTCAAAGGGGACCCTAATAATTTTCGCGGGCATTGTGTGAACGAGGCGATGTGCCTCGACTTGGGTGTCGAGTTGCCCCGTGCCGCTGTAACGCATCTCGGCCCCTATGAAACGGCATCGTCCTAGATGGCGTTTCGTCTACCACCAATCCCAGTCGGGGTCCGGTTCAGGGCTGCGATTCCAACTTGCGGCTTCATCTGGAAAGGGGAAGAAGTCCACATGTCCGTCTCCAAAGAGGAGATTACTCCGATATTGGCCGCGAATGTTATGCCAAAGGTGTTTTAGATCGACGCTTGTTCGGTTGGGATGCCAATTCCAATCTCCTTGAATGATCTTGTTGACTGGGCTTCGAGCGATTTCACTCGTTCGTATGGATCTGACGTCCCTGTTGCCCTTGATTCCACAGACCATTTTTACCCTGAATTGATTGACGGAGAATTGCGGGAAGTAGCTGTTTCCGTAGGCGTTGAAGCTATTCTTGACGTCGTGCAAGCTGTCTCCCTTGTCGGAGGGACAGGCAAAGACATTCGCTCCTGGGGCATAAGCGTTGAGCGGCCGATCTTCGGGAGGCGTGTTCGCACCATGAATTCCCGGACGGTCGGGCCAATGCCCTAGTTTGCCCCCGGCTGTTGCCCAACTGATTAACGCGGGGTAGTAGTCTGCGTTGTCATCGGCATACATGATGTATGCGAGCCCTATTTGCCGTTGATTGCTGAGGCACTTGACGTTCTGGGCTTTCGATTTGGCACGAGACAGAGCAGGGAGCAGCATTCCTGCAAGGATGGCGATGATGGCGATGACCACGAGAAGCTCGATGAGTGTAAAGCCGGTCTTCCTGTGAATTGGTCGTTTCCGCTTTTCGTTCATAGGAGTCATTCCGATTGTCTCTCCAGCACTAGCAGCACTAAGCCAGCCCCCGAGTGGGGGCTTGGCTTTTGGGCCATGATCTGTAGCGATCCAATAATGCTCCAGATCCTTGGGTTTTCTTAAGCCTTACCGATGCCTCGAACTATTGTGGCGTGAGGCGGAAGAAGGTCTGGTTTCCAGTCGTTTCCTCAACATGCGGGCTTGTTGCGTCAGCAACATCGGTCCACGAATTGGCGTTTCCAATATCGTTTGTCGACTGGAGTTTTACTCCGTTGGCGTCCCAGGTGAGGGTGGCCTGGTCGTTAGCCATGGTGATGCCGATCGTCAGATCTGTTGGGGGTACGGGAGGTTCTGGAATCACAGGAAGCGGAGGGGGCACCGGGGCGACGGCTTGGGTG
>CAJXVR010000560.1 GCA_913061285.1 uncultured Verrucomicrobiota bacterium
GTCGGCAGCGTCAGATGTGTATAAGAGACAGAGGGTAAACTTGGGTGTGATTGGGCCAGGCTCCTGACTTAACGGGGTAGATGCCGGTATAGAGATTGTGTCTGGTCGGCGAACACATGGGGGCGGTTTGAAAGCACCGTGAAAAGGTCATCCCTTCCGAAGCCAATCGATTGAGGTGGGGCGTCTTTGCTTGGCCTCCGTAGACCTCCATGTCCAGGTAGGTGCAATCGTCTGCGATAATAACGACAATGTTTGGCTGATCGCTTGCGTGACCGCTTGAATTGCCCAAGAGGGTGATCCCCAAGAGGAGTCGAGAGAGATATTTTGAAATCATCTTTGGGAGGGGAACGGGGTTCTAGTCAATGGGGTCAGTTTCAAAATCGGATTCATTCACCCAGCCAGCTCGAGGGCGATTACCCGAAAGATATTTCTGATAGAACTGTCCTGTTCTACCGTCGGAGTAGGGATAGTCATCGAACAGCTTTCCCTGACCGGACATGCGGGGATCTCCCTGCTCGGTGAGGTCTGAGATCATTTGGGTCGCTAGGGCTGCCTTCCGTTCCTTGTGCGTAGCGCTGCTTGCTAGATTGTTGACACAGTCGGGATCGGAACCCAAATCATAGAGTTCTTCTGTGGGGCGTTTGCCGAAATTGAGATCCCAGAACGTTTGATTCTTGCCGCTTCGGCGCATTGACAGGATGTTTGATTTGATCGGGCTTCCATCACAGTTGAGATAGCCCGTTTCCGGATTGCCCGCGGGCCACCGGGAAGGTTCAAAATTCTTGATATAGAGCCAGCCATCCTTACTGATCCCTCGGATCGGATAGCCCCAGTCATTGGGACGCCCGGTATCGTGCCTTTCTTTGCCGACGATGACGTGGCTTCTCTGGGATGAAATTTGACCCGAACGATTGGTGGAGAAAATATCGAAAAGACCTTGTCCGCTCATCGCTTGCATGATGGGGCCGCATTCGCTAATTCCAGCCGCTTGGAGAAATGTGGGCGCGAGGTCCGTGAAATTGACATGGTCCGTTATGAGGCGTTTTTTTCCCTGGATTCCGGCGGGCCAACGCATCGCCAAAGGAATATGGTTTGAGTGCTCATAGGCCTGTCCCTTGACGCGAGGAAAGGGCATTCCGTGATCAGAGGTGGCGACGACGAGTGTGTTCGCAAGTTGTCCGGCGGCCTCGATGATTGCGAGGATGCTCCCGAGCTGTTGATCGTAATGTTCAACCTCGATGGCGTAGTCCAGCATGTCGTTGCGTGTGATCTCATTGTCTTGCCAATAAGCAGGGACTCGGTCGATTTGGTCGAGTCGCTTTCCGAGTCTGACTCCCGATCCGTATTCGTAACCGCGATGGGGTTCCGTGGTGCCATACCAGAAGACCCATGGTTTTCCCTTGGGGGATTCGTCGAAGAATTCCTTAAAGTTCGCGGCGTAGTCCGTTGAGGCGATCCCCGAGGCGTGGGCTTGCAGTTTGTGCTTGGCGTAGCGTTTGCCCGTGATAGCTCGTTGTTTGCCGTTGGCATCCTTGGCAATACCGGGGCCCCATCCCTTGCCAGTGTAGCCGGCCTGATACCCTGCGTCAGCCAATCGCTCAACGAATCCTCCGAATTTGGGAGGGAAAATCGCCATGTGATTGCCTGCCTGTTCCAACTGCCAGGAATAGCGTCCCGTGAGAATGGTGGCTCGGGAGGGGGCGCACTTGGCGTTTGGTGTGTAGGCGTTTTGGAAGAGAATGCCTTCGTTGGCAAGGCGGTCGAAGTTTGGGGTCTCGACCCAGCCACATCCGTAGGCACCGGCGTGACCGAAGGACCAGTCATCCGCGATTGCAAACAGGATGTTCGGTCGATCAGCAGAGAGAGAACTGTTCACCATGAGGGTGAAGAGAGTCATCGCTAGAATTCGTCGTATCGTATTCATGGGAGTGCGGACGAGCATAGCGGTTGGGGCTGTTCCCGCAAAATCAATTCGCAGGAAGAAGGTCGGCTCAATCGGTTCAATCGGCTCGCACTGTTCGTGGCGCCGGTTGATTCTCTCGACTCCGCGGGGGAGGTGATCTCAGTGTCCACCAGTGACGGTGTAGCCTTGAGCCCGCAGGTCTTCCGCGAGATCCGCTTCCATCTCAAGGGCGGCTTCGTAAGGCATGGGATTGAGATACTCGTAGAGCTCTGGAAGGAGCCTGAGTGCGAAATTCTTAACGTAGTAGGAGCTCTTGACTCCCTTTTGATGATTCTTAAATCGTTCTTCAGGGTCGAGACCGGTCATGCCGACATAGACCTGTCTCTTATACACATCTCCGAGCCCACGAGACCTCTCTA
>CAJXVR010000561.1 GCA_913061285.1 uncultured Verrucomicrobiota bacterium
GTATTTTTTCGGTGCGCCGAACGGGAGATGGGGGCGTAGGATACCGAAGGCTAGGAAGAAGGGCTTTGTTGGCGTGTTCGAGGCGAGCACTTCTAGTTGTCGGAGGGCTTCATCGGTACTGCGACCATCAGGATAGGCGGTGTCGGGGCCCTCAACAGCCTGAAAGACGTCCATGTCCTTGGCATTCTTGCGGATTTCACCGTTGGCGAGCCCGTGCATCCAACCTCGGGGATGTTGCCATGGCCCGGCAGGGAGGATATGGCGATCCCATGAGTGGGGCATTTCCGGTTTGGTGTCATCGTCCCAATCGCTACCGCCTCGGGCACCTGGGTGGTGAGTGACCTTACCGACCGAGACGGTGGTGTATCCATGTTGTCTGAACCAAGCGGGCATGCTCGGCGGCACCGACTCAGCGTTTTCCTTCAATGCCGCTGCCCTTCCAAAGAGAGCATTGTTGTTGGTCCCTCCGTATCGCCCTGTCAGGAGAGTAAAGCGGGAGGCACCGCAGGTGGGGGCTTGAACGTAGTGCCGATGAAAGGCAACACCGCGCTTGGCTAGACGGTCAATGTTTGGCGATTGGATGTAGTCGACTCCAAAACAGTTCAACTCAGGCCGTAGGTCGTCCACACAGATTAAGAGGACGTTGGGTTGCTTGGCCCCGTGGGCGAGCTGCGAGGAGGTGAGGCTTAATATCGTGAGGAAAATGAACGGGATGCGGATCATATTATCTTGCTTCAGCGCTGGCTCTTGTCAGGGATGTGGCCCGAAACCCTAGGCGTTTTGGCGATCGGTGTAGAGCCTAAAAAAGCGGGATGACGGTGAGATGTCCTTGGCTTCATCGCCAGGGTGAGATGGGGGGCACCTCATAAGCGCTGGAATCGAAGATCAAGCGTGTGAGGGAACTCAGGGTTTGATTCGGGATTCGGGATGGATACGTTGCCGGGGGAGTGTCCGCTTTCTTCAAAGCGGGCAAGGCGGCGTCCTTCGGCTTCATTCTCGTTGACAGGGAACGTGTCGTAATTGCGCCCACCTGGGTGGCTGACGTGATAGGTGCAACCTCCAAGAGATCGCTGCTGCTGAATGTCGATGAGATCGAAGATCAAGGGACCATTTTCTGGAAGGTTCGGGTGAAGACTTGCGCTTTGTTTCCAAGCCTTAAAGCGGACTCCGGCCACTTGAATGCCTGGTTCTTTAGTCGGGCTGAGGGGGATTGCCCTGCCGTTGCAGGTCACTATGTGTCGATGTTCGTTAATTCCTTTCGCCGTCACTTGGATTCTCTCAACCGTGGCATCTACGGCCCGGCTTACCCCCCCTCCCGACGGTTCCTCACCCATTACGGGCCAGGGCTCTAGGGCCGAGTGGAGAGAGAGTGTGATATCGCCGATTTGCACCGATCCGCACTTTGGAAAGCGGAAGGCGTGAAATGGTCTGAACCATTGCGGTGCGAAATCAAAGCCGCTCGCTTTCAAATATTCGAGTGCGTCTTGAAGGTCTTCCCAAACGTAGTGCGGGAGCATGAATTGATCGTGGAGTCGGGTGCCCCAACGAATGAGCTTGCCGCGATACGGCTGCCTCCAGAATGCGGCGATGCAGGCTCGGAGAAGCAAGATTTGTAGGAGGTGCATTTGGTAATGAGGAGGCATTTCAAATCCACGCATCTCTAGAAGCCCGAGTCTGCCGCGCTCACTGTCCGGGGAATAGAGTTTGTCGATGCAGAATTCCGCTCGATGAGTGTTGCCTGTTAGATCAACGAGTAAGTTGCGAAATAGGCGATCGACTAACCATGGCTTGATGTCTCCATTTGTTGGGATCTGTTGAAACGCGATCTCCAGTTCATAGAGCGAGTCGTGCCGGGCTTCATCGATCCGTGGTGATTGGCTCGTAGGTCCGATGTACATTCCAGCAAACAGGTAGGACAGGGAGGGGTGGTTTTGCCAAAAACTCACGAGCGAGCGTAGCATATCAGGACGCCGAAGAAATGGGCTTTCGCTCGGGTTTTGGGCTCCCATGACAATATGATTGCCCCCACCGGTGCCGACGCGACGTCCGTCGGTGCAAAATTTTTCGGCCGAGAGTCTTGCCTCCCGAGCTTCTTCATACACGGTCTGACTGATGTTCGTTAACTCGGCCCAATGGGTCGCGGGTTGGATGTTGATTTCTAGGACGCCGGGATCGGGTGTGACGCTGAATTGTGTGAGGCGCTCGTCGTTTGGAGGGGTGTAGCCTTCGAGAACGACTGGCGTTCTTAGCTGGTCAGCAACGTGTTCGATCGTAGTGATTAACTCCAAGAA
>CAJXVR010000562.1 GCA_913061285.1 uncultured Verrucomicrobiota bacterium
CTACACTAGATCGCTCGTCGGCAGCGTCAGATGTGTATAAGAGACAGGAGTCCGCCTTGACCGCCGCCCATACCACTTCCCATACCACCAAATCCGCCGCCCATGCTGCCCATTCCCCCCATGCCTCCAGCCATTCCTCCCATGGCTCCCATGCCGCCTCCAGAACTAGCCCCTAAGGACAAGATAACACGCTCCCCGAAGAGGTCCGCGATGGCTGTTGCAGCACTGATGACATTTTCGTGAAGGAGAGTGTATACCCGAGTCAGGTCCTCTTTGTGTACGATGATATCTTTCTGGTATTCTTCCGTAGTCATGATGCGGAAAATATCAGCGTCTGGGTCCTTTCGATACCAGAGATCGGCGACTCGGCAGAGCACTTCTATTGCCTTTTCGGTCGTCACATTCTGTAGGTAGATGCTGACGATTTTCTCGCCAGCCTGTTCGGTTGCGACGATGTTGGTTCCTGAAAGCTCGGCAAGTAGACGCGCGGCGTCGACGATGGTGCTCTGAGTAAGTTGAAAATTCTTCAGCAGTTGAGTGGGACCTCCGGGATGTGGTGCTTCGCTCTCAGTCTCTTCTGCTAGCGATGAAAAGATGGAGATGGTGAAGAAAGCAGCGCAGATCAGCCACCTGGATACGTGCGTGGGGTGCCTATGAGTTTTCATGTTATCGGATAATCACGCTGTCCTCAAAGTTTCCGAATTCGACTTCAACGCTTTGTTTGTTGATCTGGAGAATTGTCACGTTGGCGCTTCTTCCTCCGCCGGCTAGACTGAGGGTGTCTCCTTCTCGAACGACGTGAACGCCGGTTCGGCCGACTTCGACTAAAGCTAGTCGTTGGTTGTTGCTATCAACGACGGACCCTCGAAGTTGGAGGCCGCTGTTGCCGCTTAGATTTGAGAGGGTTGTGGCGATGGGGTTGTCGGTTGCCGCTCTTTTCAACATTGCGAATGTGTTCGCAAACGGGTCGTTGGTCTTGAGGATGGGTAAGTCCGCTAGTTTTTGAATGATATTCGTCGTGCCTTCCTTTGCTTGCTCGGTTTCTGCCGTAATAACGGGTGGCTTGGATGCCGGAATCGGTTGTGGCTTTAGCGTCGTGGTGTTCCCTTGGGATTGAGCAAGAGGTTGCATCGCCTGGGAACCAAAGAATACGGCGGTTCCGAGCAGTAGTGCCTGAGTGCGTTTGCTTGTGGTTTTCATGGTGTGGTTTTTTTGTGATGTGGTTAACGGCCGGAGAGAGCGATTTGAAAAACAGCTTTGAAAAAGGCGAAATAGACGAAACCGACGATCCCTCCGATGAAGAGGAGAATGATCGGTTCGATCAGTGCGCTCATTCGGGCGACTCTAGCCTGTAGTTCGCCTTCATAGAATTTGCCCATATGGTCTAGCGCTTGGGGTAGTTCACCTGTTTGTTCTCCGACTGAAATCATTTGTTTGACGAGGGCTGGGAAATCATCTCGTTTGAGGCTTTCGGAAAGCGACTGCCCGCGAAGTACTGAATTTACGGACAGTGAAAGGCCATTTTGATAGCTTGGATTTCCGGTTGTCGATGCAGCCACTTGAAGCGACTCAGTCATTGTAAGACCGCTTCCGAGCAACATCGAAAGTGTTTTTCCCATTTGCGCCATTGAAGAAACTTCAATGACCTTGCCTATGACTGGGATGCGGGTGAGAACTCGAGCAAGGTAAAGTCGACTGCTCGGTCGGCGCCAGAATAGCATGATGGCGATAATGGAGAAGAGCACGGTTAGAAGAATGAAGAATCCGTAGTCTTGCATGAATCCAGACACATTCATGAGCATTTCTGTTGAGGCTGGCAGCTCCATTTGCCGTTTTGAAAAATAGTCCGTGAACTTTGGAATAACGGTGACAGTGAGGAATCCTCCGACACCGATCGCAGCAAGCACCACGATGCCAGGGTAGGCGAGGCTCGTCACGAGCTTACTCTTGATGGCTGCTGTCGCTTCCATATGGGATGAAACCCGCTCCAAGACTTGATCTAGTTCTCCACTCGCTTCACCACTTTCAATGAGCTTTGTTGCCGTGAGTGGGAAAATTTCTCGATGCAAATCCATGCACTCCGAAAGACTGCGGCCTGATTGAATACCGTGAATCATCTCGCGGACGCTGGCGACCATGCGCTCGTTCATGCCCTGCATTTGGCAGACATCCAGAGCCTGCAGCAGAGGGAGGCCGGATTTGAGCATCACGCCCAGTTGTCGAAAAAAGAAAACCCGATCGTTCGTTGAGATCTGTCTCTTATACACATCTCCGAGC
>CAJXVR010000563.1 GCA_913061285.1 uncultured Verrucomicrobiota bacterium
ATTCTTGAGCCGCAGGATTGGCCATCCTGAGAACAGGCATTGATCGACAATTCCGGTGTTTGGAAATTGAGCTTGAACTGCCCCACCATCTGTCGACGATCGTCATCGCCCCAAAGGCGAAGATAGCTACCATCAATAACTGCGCTTTTCGCATGAATGTTGATATTGGCCGAACGGTCTTCTCCCACAGCCACATTCATCTGCAGCCCGATATCAGGGCGCTCACCTACAAAATCCGCCGTCGCCGGCCGACTGGAGCAAACGCCACTACCCGCAATAGCACCCGAGCTCATACAGTCGTACCCTTGGGCAGCGTCCACCAAAGCTGGCGCCGCGAACTCGAGAACGGCCTTGTCCCGGATGCCGATACTATTGCCGTCGACCACGTCAATCCGATAGGGATTCACCAGCCGACCAATATTTACCGGGCTTAGGTTCTGCCCGTAGTTGCTGCCGGTTCCGGAGATGTACAAGTGATTCACCACGATCTCGACATCGCGGCCGTCCGTACTCTTAAGGCCGCCAATCTTGAAAATCCGGGCCTGGTTACCATTGGCATCGGGCGTGTCCGTGCCATGGGAAAACGTGAAGTCTTCCAACACGACTCCAATGCCAGCGCCATCGATCTCCGACAGTTCCTGCTCTGACAGGTCCTGAAGTTCCGCGTTTGCTGTGCACGTTCCGAGTAACAGTCCCAGGACAGCGCAAACTCGCGTGGGGCAGAACGACCAGACAGTGGGGGTTAGAAGGCGCCTTCTGGATAACATCAAAACAACCCCCTGCCCCGATCGATGTATTCCGTTCGGTAACGGTCGGTGCCGTAAAGGGCCTCGTTAAGATTGACCTCGGTTGCACCGTTCGGAATATTGAAGAAGGCCCCGGAAGTCGCCCGAATGAAATCCTCCGGCGTCGGGTTGGTGTTCTTGACGTCTTCCAGCCAGTCAAGGTCTTTGGTCTGGAATGAAATAAACGCTCCGTCGGCCGGCCCTGTAATCCTCCGCTGATTACCAACTTCTTCCACCGTGCCGATTGGAAAGCTGTTGTAAATATCGAGATCAAAGCAGGAATCGATACCCAGGACCAGGCAGTCCTGGGCGTAGACATAAATATCTCCACTGCCACAACTGAAGAAAGAGCAATCAGGCACATCAATACGGGAACTGGAGCCCCAACCAATAAGGTTCTTTACGGACCAGCGAGTGAACCCGCCCGCATCCTCGAGCACGAAGCGTTCTCCATTGGGGATGCCAATATGTTCCGCCCGAATGGGATCAAGCTCACCGATATCAGGATGCCCTTCCTCGCCGTACACCAGTTGTGCCTTGGTCTGGAGCGGACTACCGCCTTCAAGCAACGGGGTAAGCAGAACGATGACCTGATCGAAGAAGTTGCCGCTGGAGCTGGCCTGACTCAAACCTTCACCGCGATCAATGATGTCTACATTGACGTTGCCGGTGAGAGTTTCAATCTTGCCAGAGAGGATGCCCATGGACTCTCCGAAGCCCAGCCGAAAACCAACGATCTCCTGAGCGTCCTCGTCGAACGCAAATTCCAGATAGGGGTTCTCGATGTTAAACGGGACGATTTCGCCTTCTCCATAGGCCGAGCCATCCGGCTTGAGCTGGCGGGGCGCCTTGGAGTTGCGCTCGAAGTACGCTTGGTTATTGATATATCCGAGCGCAAAGTCCTCTATATAGACATCGGACGTTCCGGCTTTTTCACCATCCCGCTCGTAGCGCCCCAACTCGAGTACGTCAACATTGGTCTGGATATCAATGTCCATCCCCAGGTTAACGCGTGTATAAGAGGTATTGTCGGTCTCGTCGGGGTGATATTGGCGATCAACCGAAATGAATGCTTGACCAGTTACTTCCGACATATCGCTATCGGAGATTGGCTGCAGGTCCGCAAACGCGGGAGGGGTCACTGACAGCACCGCTAACAAATGCCAAACGACACGATTCATAGACAGATCTCACCATTAACCGCATTCTGAAAAGCGGTTTATTGTTATTTTCGATGAGTGTCTCTGAACACTAATGCTGCTTTCGCTGGCAATTTTTGTTTTGGCCAGTTCTTGTACAGATCCTAACCTCGTTTACAGTTTGTCACTGTGAGCAAGGTCATAGATTTGAAAAATGAGTCGACGCTGAAGGTACTTTTTTACAGGCAATAAAAAACCCCCGTCGGCGAAGCCGCGGGGGTTTTTGG
>CAJXVR010000564.1 GCA_913061285.1 uncultured Verrucomicrobiota bacterium
CGCTCGTCGGCAGCGTCAGATGTGTATAAGAGACAGGTTGATCATGAGAAAGGCGGGGGAAACCAGAATTGCCACGATGCCTTCCTTGAAGGCGTCGATGGTGCCAAGCGCCTTAGCACTCGTCTCGACCAGTTCGACCATTGGGCGAAGCTCGCTACGCGATACAGTTCGGCGCCATGCTCGTTCCGCGATGGGGCGGAGGATGTTCGCAGCGTTTTCGATGCTTGGATCCGACCCGAGCAGCGCCCGTTGTCTTTTTGGTGGCCACGATTCGTAGAGGGGACCCTCGACCTCCGCATTGAAGACCCTCGGACGCGGGCCTTCCCATTCATTGACCCAGTGACTCCAGTGCGCGGGACTTTTTCTGGTGCGCGCAGGGGCTTTGGGGACGACCTCGCGGAGGACTCGAGCGTAGCGATCGGGATCGTGCTTCTTGAGGTGGTTATGGGCGATTGTGTATTGAAACTTGAAATTTCCGTTGCCGCGCAATCGTAGCCCATCCGTCGGGTAGGACAGTTGAAGAGCGGTTCCCTTGGCTAGCCACTCGTCTAGAATGATTTCTTTGATTTCATCGTCCGGCAAATGGAAATCCTGAATGCGATCTCCAAGGTGAACCCGAAGCCGAATTGGATCGTCGTCGTAGATACCCGTCTCCTCCCAATCATAGCGGCCCCGGTCTTTGCCGCTTGCCCTTATTTTGATTCGATATCTACCTGAGGCAGGAACCGTCTTGAAGTTCGAGAAGAAGAGACGCAGCCGAATATCGTGGAAATCGACGCTTGTTCGTGTGCGATTGTTACGGGCCCTTCGTTGGCGTTGGGAGAGGCTTGTCATCTGAAGATCACGCGTCCTAATTTCATAGCGACGGCTTGAGGGGCGTTCTTCAGTAAGGATTGTTGCATCCAGTATACGTCGGAGAGAGGTGATGTACTGTTCGATATGAAACTGACTGAGTCCAAGGGTGTCTCCGTCGGTATCGAATCCGTCTTTTAAGCTGTCGCCCAGTAGATTTGCCGTCGGCTGATGAGTCCCCACATCTTCGATCATCAGGACATCTCTGACACTGTTGGCAAATTCTCGATTGTTAAGCCGGCGTGGTTTTGCCTGAGGGGCTTGATTTGTTTCAGGGGGGAGCTGCTGGAGTCCCTCTTGAAAATAGCGGATAAGGCGCTCGCGATCCGAAGAGAGCAATTGACTTTCCTCTTCGGGAGGCATCTCTCCGGAGCGGACATAGTCGAGACTCGTTGTCCACAGCTCGATCGTCTCGGCCTTAGGAGAAGACCCCAATTGGGCGAGGCTGAAGTCGCCTTTCTTTTTTTCCTCATTGTGACAATCGGAGCAATGAGTCTTGAGTAGCCCTGGATCCCCCCAGACGGACTGAGTGATTGTAGAGGCGATCGCGAGCCCGATTGGGATGAATCGTTTATCCATGCGCAAGATCGAACGTTCCAGTGCTCGTATTAAAACTGTCTTTCTCAATGCCGAAGCGCTGCTGAAGTGTGACAAAGAGATTGCAGAGCGGCATGTTGTTACCCGCGCCGCTACGGGTATCGATATGCCCTCGGTGTTTGAATCCGCCTCCGGCAACGATGATCGGAAGGTTTCGATTGGAGTGGGTTCCCCCGTAACCCATCCCGCTTCCAAAGAGAACCACGGTATGGTCGAGCAGCGTGCCGTTTGAAAAGGGCTCTCGAATGGAATCAAGCTTCTGAAGGCAGCGAGAGAGTTGGGCGATTTGAAAGGACTCGATGGCGACTAACTCTGCGATGACCTCTTCGTTCTTCCCATTGTGAGTGCAGGCATGATACCCGCGGGTGACGCCTTCGACATCTGTGTAGCGGAGTTCGTTGGGGAACGCGACGGTAGCGACTCGTGTGAGATCCGTTTGAAACGCGTAGGCAACCATGTCGAAGATAGCGTTGTAGCGGTTTTCCACGGTTACTTCGAAATTGGCGAAGTGCTCAGAAATATCGAAACTCGGTTTGTCTTGTGCGATCCATTGCTTGCGATCTGAGAAACTCTCTTCCAGCTCGCGGATAGAGGTCTCGTATTGGTCGAGCCGATTCTGATCAGAGGAACTTGCGCGTTGTCTGATTGCACTCAATTGCGAGCCAACGGTATCAAGAATACTTCCGTTGCGCTCAATGAGGTTCCGCCGAATCCTTTTTCCTTCCGCGGAGAGATTGAGAAAGAGATGGTCAAAAAGC
>CAJXVR010000565.1 GCA_913061285.1 uncultured Verrucomicrobiota bacterium
GGCAGCGTCAGATGTGTATAAGAGACAGCCAAAAACGGGACGAAACTTCTTCGGATTCCCGAAAATGGGGGGGCGGCAGAATTCCTTTACGAGACTGATTCGACTCGAGAAAGCATCTTCCAGCCTCGGACGCTTCCTAAAGGTTTGGGGTGGCTGTTCTCGGTTAGTACCGAAAGTGAAGGCAAGGTTGATAGGATCATGGTGCAAAGAGGGCCTGATACGCTACCTGAGACAATTCTGGAGGACGCGACAGCAGCGCGGTTTGTATCGCCTGATTATCTATTCTATGAACGCAACGAAACATTATTCGTTCAGCGTTTTGATTTGTCGACCTTGTCAGTCACGGGGGCAGAAGTATCAGTCGGCGTCAGTCTCGCGCAACGAAGCTTTTTTGATATCGCTGAGGATGGAACTTTAGTTTATACCCGGCTTGGCCAGCAGTTTGGGATGATGGAGCTAACCTGGCTGAGTCGACAAGGCAGTAGTCAATCTTTGAAGCAATTGATCAACAGTCATGACCGTTTCGACCTCTCACCGCAAGGGAACAATGTGGCCTACGTCGAACGGGAGTTCCCCGATGACGGTGATTTTGAGTTATGGGTTCACGACATTGCGCTTGGCACGCGGCGTCTACTCACTTCCGGCCCGGAGAAAATGCCATCTCTGTTATGGAGCCCAGATGGCGATGCTGTCGTTTTCGGGTCCGTAGGCGACAGCAATACTAAAATCTTCTGTGCTGAGGCGGATGGCTCTGGGCAGGTCCATTCTCTGGTGCAAAGCGGCAATAGGCTTCTTCCCTATTCTTGGCACCCCACCGAGCGGAAGCTGCTGTATGGCGAGTATGTGCCTGGGGTGAAACAGAAAATGCAATTGCGGGTTGCGACCTTTTCGGACACCGACACGGGCGCGACGAAATGGAATTTACTTCATGATGATTACTACGCTGACGTCACACCTCGCGAGTTTGGTTATGCCAGCTTTTCACCAGATGGAAAATGGATTGTCTACTCCAGTCAAGAAACAGGGAACGGGTATTTGTTCATTAACCATTTTCCAGAGCCGAAAGCTCCTAGGAAAATTACCTTTGAGGGCATCGATTCGCATAGCCCGCAGTGGTGGCATGAACAGCATGAACTGGTTTTTCTCCGACGAGAAACGATGGGCTCTCGTCGGCACCACGTCTATGTTGCCAAGTATCGAGAAACTGACGGAGGCTATCAATTCAATCGGCCACTCCCTTGGGAACGTGGCTTGGTTCAGCGAGGTTCATTCAGTATCGATCCGAAAGGGCATCGTTTGCTAGTAGGGCAATTTGCTTCTCTCGTAGATCACGTCGTTCTCTTCGAGAACATCGTCGGCGTTGCAGAGCGCAAGTTGAATGCTCAGTGAGGATCTGGCTGTCTGCCTTTCTCAACTGATGCTGATGTCAAATGGCGGATGCTTGGCGCTTAGAATGGGTTGACCACGGGAACTTTCGTTGGGGCGAAATCGCGGGTATTCCGAGTAACGACTGTGAGGCGATATTCAAGTGCAGAGGCTGCGATCAGACTGTCGATCACAGGCATGGGATTTCGAGCGTTTAGTTCTCCCCAACGTTCGACGATCTCAATATTGATTGGAAGGATGTCGTCCTGATACTGATCCATCAGGTGGCTCAACCAAGTTTCAAAAGGTGGGCATTGTTTCGGATTTTTGGCTCGTAGCAGCTCGATGCCCTTCCGAATCTCGCCGATCGATAAGACGCTGATATAAATGCGATCGTGAAGGTGTGCTCTAGCCCACGCTATCACATTCGGATCGGCTCGTTTGCCCTTGCGTAGTTCCAAAAGTACATTCGTATCTAGCAGAAAGGCCATCAGATACCAGTCTGCCGTTCTTCCAGTTCGTTACTTCGGGAAAGATCGAGTTCGACGTCGGTGGCAATCTCCGTGTTGAGTAGATACTCCAGCATCGAAGGCTTAGATGGCCCTGGTTTTGTCAACGCCTCCTTGAGGAGCCGACGATGTTCTTCCTTAGTCGAGACGCCATGCTTTGCAGCTCGGCGTTTCAGTTTTCGAACGAGCGATTCATTCACGTCCCTGACGAGAAGTTGTTTCATTGTGAGATGCAATGATATCAATGATATCAAGTGTCAAGTCTGGGAGTGCATTTGAAAGAGAGGGGCAATTTCCGGGCTGAAGGCCCGGCCGAACAAAGCGCAGGTC
>CAJXVR010000566.1 GCA_913061285.1 uncultured Verrucomicrobiota bacterium
GTGTGGACACGATCCTGGAGTCAGACGAACTGCGGAAGCAGTATCGGCCCGAGCAAGGCTTGATCGTCTCCGGTTGTTTGCCCCAAAGGTATCGCAAAGAACTTCCCAAACTGTTGCCCGAGGTGGATGCATTCATGGGAATTGACCAAGTGGAGGAAATCTCTGGAATTGTCAAACAAGCCCATCAACAGCGATCAGCACGACTTGCGAAAAAGGGCGGGAAAAAGAGCGCTGGGAAAAAGGCCGTCAAAAAGGCCATTGCGGCCAAAGACAAGACGCCGGTTGCCGAAGGGCCTAGCGTACAGGTTCACCAACGTCCTAATTTTATTCCGGATTTTGAAACGCCTCGGTTTCGTTTGACGCCGAAACATTTTGCTTACGTCAAGATTGCCGAGGGCTGCAATCACCCTTGTAGTTTCTGCATTATTCCGCGAATGCGCGGGTCCCATCGGAGTCGGCAACAGGCTGATATCGTTCGCGAGTCAAAGCAATTGATCAAGGATGGGGTTAAGGAGTTGAACTTGATTTCTCAGGATTCGACATACTATGGAATGGATTTGAGACCCGGTCATCGGAAAACAATCTCGTCGCCTGAGCGCTTTCAAGAAGCCAACGAGGCCTTACCCGAGAAGTCTGCGACACTCTGCACCTTAATTAGAGAGCTTGATGACCTTCGGGGGCAGTTCTGGATTCGCCTGCTCTACACCCATCCGGCGCATTGGACGGATGAGTTGATTGAAACGATTGCGTCCTCCCGGAAAGTTGCGCGTTACGTAGATATGCCGCTTCAGCACATTCATCAACACATGCTCGAACGAATGCGTCGCGAAACGAGCCAAGAGTATATTGTTCACTTAATTGACCGGATTCGGAAGGGCATTCCAGGGATCGCCTTGCGGACGACATTTATTGTTGGTTTTCCTGGTGAGACGGATGCTCGATTTCAAACACTCTTAGATTTCATCAGAGAGGTGAAATTCGAGCGCTTGGGCGTCTTTACTTATTCCCATGAGGAGGGGACTCGTGCTGCAAGTATGGCGAGCCAGGTCTCAGACAGCGTTAAGCAAGAACGACGAGATCTAGCGATGGCCGCGCAGCGTGAGGTGATGAGATCGATGAGCGAAACGATGATCGGCAAGAAGATCAAAGTCTTGGTTGAATCCGAGGCTTCAGCCAAGGAACTACAGAAGGCAAAGGTGTCCTCCTGGGAACATGGGTTGCTGCGCGATGAATCGGAGGACCTGGCGGTGCCTGGGAAGGGTCGATATTGTATTGCCCGCGGAGAGACGGATGCTCCCGACATCGATGGTCGGGTCTACGTCAAGGGGAAGTTGCCGCTTGGTAAGTTCGCGAAGGTCAAGATCGTGGGGGCAACCGATTATGATTTGCTTGCCGTTCCAGTTTCGTAAGCAAGGGGAAGCATCATGCCCTATCGTGTCGTTATAGTACCAGACAAATTCAAAGGGACCCTCACGTCGCCGGAGGCGGCGAAAGCGATTGAATCGGGATGGCTCAAGGGCCGTCCGCGAGATCGTCTAGAGCTTGTCCCAATGAGTGATGGGGGCGATGGTTTTGGGGAAACTCTTTCATTTCATTGCGGAGGTGAGCGTCGTCGCGTGAAAACAACGAATGCCGCCGGTGAGAGCATTTGGGCTCCCTGGTGGTGGCTTCCCAAGACGCGGACGGCGGTGATTGAAACCGCCAAAATTATCGGGCTAGCCCAACTTCCCAAGGGCAAGTTTCATCCCTTCGACCTCGATACTCGAGGGCTCGGGACCTTCCTGAAAAAAGTCTTCGCGACCAAACCGGACGCTTGCTTGATCGGTCTAGGTGGGAGTGCGACGAACGATGGAGGGATGGGGATGGCCCGCGGTTTAGGGTGGCGGTTTCTCGATGCTTCTGGGACCGAGGTCGAGAATTGGACAGATCTCCGAGATCCAGTCCAGATACAAGCCCCGAAATCACGAGTGTCTCTTCCCAAGGTGACGGTTGCCGTTGATGTTCGAAATCGCTTATTGGGAAAGACGGGCGCATCCCGCATCTATGGCCCTCAGAAGGGCTTGCGAGACGAGGATATGTCACAATCGGAGGCTTGCTTGGCTGAGCTCGCTGAAGGCTTTCGGCGGCACAGTGGCCGGAACGAAGCGAAGCGTGACGGTGCTGGAGCCGCTGGGGGA
>CAJXVR010000567.1 GCA_913061285.1 uncultured Verrucomicrobiota bacterium
TACGAGATGTAGAGAGGTCTCGTGGGCTCGGAGATGTGTATAAGAGACAGCGTCATTACCGGCTTCGATCGCCTTGGCGAGATCACTCGTTGAAGACTCTCCGCCTCTCGAGCTTCGTTCGCCACGGTCACCACGATCGCCACGATCCCCGCGGTTCCCGCGATCGCCCCGATTGCCTCGCTCTCCATCACCGCCGCGGCCACCTCTTCCACCGCCACCGCCACGTCCTCCGAATCCGGCGAAGCGGGATCCTCGGCTTGAGAATTGTTTTTCCACGATGGCCATCACCATTGGCTTGAGGACAGACCATTCGTCGTCAGAGACTTCAAGGGCCTCTTGGTAGCGCTCGGACATCCGGTCCATGATTGAGGAGCGATCGAAACCGCCGCCGCCACCTCGTTGGGCTTGAGCAGAACTAGCAAACAGAAAAGCGCCCACAAGGAGCGGAAGGAGTCCGAAATTTGAGAACATTTTCATTGGATTCAATATTTTATATTAAGGTTATGCGGAGTTTGAGAGCGACTGTTTATCAACCCTCCCAAGAGGGCAAGAGTCACTCGATTGAGTAAAAGTTGCGCGGCAAATTCGAGTTGTGCGCAAAAGTTGCTCAGGTGGAGTATGTTTCGTCTTCGATCACTACTGAGAAAGGCCTTTATTAACGGTATTTCACAGTTCTTGCTGATCATGACGAACTGGTGAAAAAGACGTGCTTGTGTAGCGAAAGGTTACACGGGCTCATCACCTTTCTTGCTGACTCGCTAGGGACTTTTCGAGCTCTCAAGCGACGTCTTGCCATCCTATGTTCAGGAGGGCTCCACTCTGAATCCTGTCCACTCGATTGAGAAACGGTTTTGATACCGAGAGACTGTTCGCTTTGGGGGAGGTCTTGGTAAGATTTCGTCTGAAACAGACACGGCGAGTGAGGGGTAGTACCCATTGTGATTGGCAGGGAAAAGAAACGATTGATCTCACCAGGAAGCTACCTGGCAGTAGCCGCATTGCTCCCTTTTGTTGGCAGTCTATACTACTTTGTTTTTGCGGGTGACAGTCTGCTAGGGCGAGTTTGCTACGGACTCGTGAAGGGATTCACTCTTTTTTGGCCTTTGATCGTCTCTTACTGGATCCTTAAGCAGCCGTTTCCTTTGAGACAAGACTCCCGGATCCCGTTCTTGCGATCCTTGGTTGAAGGGGGATTCGTTGGGCTTACGATTGGAACGGTGATTTTATTGGCGATGATGACGCCCCTCGGGGCTCTCGCTCGGGACTCAGCAGACGCCATTGGCGGCAAAGTCGATGATCTAGGCATTCGCGCCCATTACTGGGCATTTGCGCTCCTGCTCTCATTCGGGCATTCCCTCCTGGAAGAATACTATTGGCGCGGCTTTCTCTTCGCCCAACTCGTGACTCGAATACCGCGATATTGGGCACACATTATCGCAGGCGTCGCTTTTTCGCTCCATCACATCGTGATCTGCACCCAGTATTTCAACCTGGGCTGGGGAATCCTCCTTGGTGGGAGCGTGGCAATCGCGGGAATCCTATGGAGCATCCTCTATCAACGTCATGGACACTTCTGGGGAGCGTGGATTTCCCATATATTAGCGGATCTCGCCCTCATGTACATTGGAGCGCAGCTCATTTTTCCCTGAGCGTGGGGACAGCGTGGGGACAGGCTTGATGCAACCGCAGCCTGGGCTGAGGCATCGTCGTTGCCAATGGTCAGGAACGTCCTAGTTAATGGAGGCCCAAGCAGATAAGAAAAGCCTCTGGGAAGCCTTTTTCAGCTTGGATATCCGTGGCTGAAGCTATTCGGATCGACAGGAAGCGTTGAAGAGGCGAAAAAATCCTTAAAATTCAAGCGATTGACGGTTGAAACCTCCAGCAAGCATTGCTAACGTCCCGCCGTTCGTCAGCCATGGCGAGCCCATTTCAGACGCCAGTTTAGCTCAGTGGTAGAGCAACGGTTTTGTAAACCGTCGGTCGTCGGTTCGAATCCGACAACTGGCTCCATCTTAAACCCCTGTTAATCAATAGTTTGCAAATAATTGTTGATTTCATCTACCTGGGAATTCTGGGTCTACACCAAAGAATGGGGATTTGAGTTTTTGTTGGTTTCCAGTTTTCGGTC
>CAJXVR010000568.1 GCA_913061285.1 uncultured Verrucomicrobiota bacterium
GAAAAGGACATTCAAGACAATGCCGCCAACGTGACCCGGTTCCTCGTTCTCGGCACCCAATGCAGTCCGTCAACGGGCAAAGATCGAACGAGCGTCATGTTCCGCATCGATCACAAGGTCGGCGCACTTCACCGGGCGCTCGCACCGTTTCAGAAACATAAGCTGAACATGACCAAAATTGAATCACGACCGAGCAAGAGGAAGGCCTGGGAGTATTATTTCTTTCTCGACGTCGACGGTCACATGGATGACGCCCCGGTCAAAAAAGCGCTCACGGCACTCGAGACACAAAGTGGCTTCATCAAGATCCTCGGTTCTTACCCAAAATCTGATTAACACCGTGTAGGAACGGCAAGAGAAACCCCACAATGTTAGTTGTTCACGTCTACGTTCACGTCAAGCCTGAGTCCGTCGAGGCGTTCAAGGCGGCCACCGTCGAAAACGCGGTCAATAGCCGTCAAGAACCCGGTATCGCCCGATTTGACGTTGTCCAGCAGGTGGATGACCCGACCCGCTTTATCCTCGTCGAAGCGTACCGCGACGACGAGGCCCCGGCTCGCCACAAAGAAACGCCCCACTACCAGACCTGGCGCGATACCGTCGCCCCAATGATGGCGGAACCGCGAACCAACACCAAATCGCGGAACATCTCCCCGGAAGATTCCTCCTGGTAACAGCGAACAGAGCAGGATTCGCAAGCGATCACGACTACCCTACCCGAATGAGCCCCTTCGAGTTCGCTACGGCCCAACGGATCGTCTTCGGCCGAAACACACTCGATGTGATCGAAGAACTGGCAGGCGCCATTGGGCAAAAGACCCTCATTGTCTCGGGAGCATCCCAGCGATACGTCCCTGAGCTACAAGAAAAGCTGTCGACCTTAGAAATCAGCTCAAGCTGCTTCACCGTCGCAGAAGAGCCAAGCATCTCGAGGGTTACGGAAGGGTGCGGTGAGATGGAAGACGAATCCTGTCATTCCGTCATCAGCATTGGAGGAGGAAGCGCCATTGATGCCGGAAAAGCGATCGCCGCTCTCGCCGCCAATCCCGGAGATCCCCTGGACTATCTCGAAGTCATCGGCCGTGGGGCCCCCATGCCTCGCTCGCCCTTCCCCTTTATCGCCATCCCTACAACCGCTGGGACAGGGGCTGAAGTCACTAAGAACGCCGTTCTATCCTCGTCTGAGCACAAGGTGAAAGTCAGTCTGAGGTCAGCTGCGATGCTACCCACAGCCTCGATCATTGATCCCTCACTCACAGCCTCGCTCCCCAGGCAAGCAACGGCCAACGCAGGCCTCGACGCCCTGACGCAGGTCATTGAACCGTTTCTCTCATCAAGGGCCAACCCGATGACGGATGCCCTTTGTCGAGCCGCCATACCGCGAGCAGCGCAGGCACTTCGGTCCCTCGCGGCTTCCCTCGACAATCCTTCAGCAAGAGAAGACCTCGCCTACGCAGCTCTCAGCAGCGGCCTCGCACTCGCCAACGCGGGACTCGGAGCAGTCCACGGTTTCGCCGGGCCCTTGGGAGGGATGTTTCCCGCTCCACATGGGGCTGTTTGCGCTCGATTGTTGCCAATCGTGCTTCGCACAAACCTACGAGCGATTCAAGAGCGGGCCCCAGAGCAGCAAGCGCTCAAGCGCTTTACTGAGCTAGGATATCTCCTCACCGGACATCAAGACGCCAGCGCAGAAGATGGCATTAAAGCCGCAGAACAGCTCGCTAGCGAGTTTTCGATCCGCCCCCTGTCAAATTACGGTATTCGGAGCAGTGACATCCCTCAGCTGGTCAAGCAGAGCCAAAAGGCAAGTAGCATGAAAGGGAATCCCATCGTGCTTGATGAGCTCGAACTAGCCAATATTCTCGAATCGGCATTGTAAGCGCTCCCAAGACCGTCTCAGGTTCCCATACCATTACGGCGTTCTCCAGAATACGCCTGGATTCTCAATCCTCGCCTCTCCCGTAGGCGGATGAATCCGGACGATCCCCAGCCATCACGAAAGAAGACTCAGTTTGAAATGAGAATTATCAAACTGCAGGAGTCATCCGCCTCAATCTCACCCCAAATATCCCCCCTAAAGCTGTCTCTTATACACATCTGACGCTGCCGACGAGCGATCTAGTG
>CAJXVR010000569.1 GCA_913061285.1 uncultured Verrucomicrobiota bacterium
GGTCATCCACAATGCGGCTTGGGATGAGAATGCACAGCGAATGCGCTCTTCGTGTGAGCGGCCGGCGCCTTCAGATCATTTGAATCTTGTGGCATGTGGCAGGTTAGCGGCACAAAAGGATTACCCAAGCTTACTGAGAGCCTTCAAATTGATTCTCAACGAGAGATCCGCTACGCTCCGGATTCTTGGAACGGGCGAACTCCGATCGCGTTTGGATGAACTTTCGACTGAGCTCGGAATCCAAGAGCACGTTGTATTCCTTGGATTTGAGAGTAATCCGTATAAGTACTTTGTATCGGCTGATATTTTTGTAATGAGCTCCATCTTCGAGGGATTCGGGAATGTTGTGGTTGAGGCGATGATGTGTGGCACTCCAGTGGTAGTCACAGACTGCCCGTTTGGACCAGGTGAGATTCTTGAGAGTGGTAAGGTGGGCGAGCTGGTCCCAGTTGGTAAGCCTGAGGTGCTAGCTGAAAAGGTATTGAAACTCGCCTCAAATCCAGAGTTGATGGCCAGGAGGACAGGGCTGGGGAAGCTTCGAGCCGAAGATTTTACCGTCCAGAGGATTGGTGAGCGTTACCTTGATTATTTCATCGGCAATAAACGTCTTGACGGATAGGGTTCAGATAGGTGCCACTTGTAGTAGTTGCTCTACCCACTGAATCGAAGGGACAGGCCTGGGAGTGTTCTTTCCTGTCAGTGATCGCCCTGATCAGAGAGATCTCCTGAAATCCTAGGTCATTGCTAACACCAGGCCTCATCGAAAGAAATGCTGGTTGATTTCGAGGAATACCGGTTGCCACCAGGGCAGATCTGTGTAGCCGAATTCTTTGGTTAAACTAGGGTACGTTCGAAAATGACTCAACGAAGCCGATCACAGACGGTAGTTGGGATGACTTAAGATAGTCACCCCTGAAAAACACAAGAATCCTCAAAGAATAAAGGGATTTAAGCAGCGTGATACTCGTCATTTCGACCGGCATTGTTAAGAATACGGTGAAAACCCGGTCGAAATGCTTCGATGAAGTCCAAGAAGCTTTGCTCCCCTCGGAAGTCATTTCTCATGCCGGCCTTGGCCGAGCAGTTAGATCCCAGACAGCCCCTTAAGAAACTGGTCGACAAGCTTCCCCGGGAGGAGTTTGAAAAGGCCTTTGGTGAGCACTATAGCGCTACGGGTCGCCCAGCGCAACCAGTCCGTTTGATGGTGGGCTTGCTGTTGCTCAAGCACCTGGAGAATCTCAGCGATGAAAGTGTCGTCGATCGATGGGTTCGTGATCCTTACTATCAGTATTTCTGTGGGATAGAGGAGTTTCAGTGGGAGTTGCCGTGTGATCCATCAGACCTGGTCTACTTCCGCCGCCGAATCGGGGAGGAAGGAGTCAGCCTCATTTTTACTGTGAGCGCTCGCATGCACGAGGAGGAACTCACGGAAACTGAGGTGATCGTGGATACGACGGTTCAAGAGAAGGACATCACTTTCCCTATTGATACCAAGTTTTATCGGAAGATTATCCAATACTTTTGGAAGATTGCTGATAGCCATGAAGTGAAGCTACGTCGATATGGCAAGGCGTTTCGGATTCACCTTATGGCCCAGCGGTGGCGAGAGAGTAAAGAGAAACGAAAACTGCTCCTGAAGGGGCAAAGGCGACTACGAACGATCGCTGGGACATTGATCCGAGAACTTGAGAGAAAACTTCCTAATGAGATTCAGGATGTCTATTCGGAGGCATTCAAACTCTATCGTCGAGTGTTGAACCGAAAGCCCAGAGACAAGAACAACATCTACTCACTCCATGAACCCGGTGTCTACTTCATCGCTAAAGGCAAAGAACACAAGAAATACGAGTTTGGCTGCAAAGCTTCGATAGCAATGACCAAAGACAGTGGCATCATCGATTCGGCAGTCGCCCACATGACCAACCAGTTTGACGGGCACACGTTGCCGGAGGTTCTGGAGTTGGCGGATGCCATCATGGGACAGACACCGAACAAAGCGATCATGGATCTGTCTCTTATACACATCTGACGCTGCCGACGAGCGATCTAGTGTA
>CAJXVR010000570.1 GCA_913061285.1 uncultured Verrucomicrobiota bacterium
ACACTCTCGGCTTTTTCATCCCTCCGCTCTAGCGGATTCTCAGGCCGTGTCTAGACGGTGAGAGCTTTTACGGATACAAGCATTCGTAGGGCTATTTGTAAGTGGTTTCAACCTGAAAAGGCTGGAACGAAGAAAAAGGACAAATCGGCATTGGATATCCGGCCTTATAGCCGGCTCAATGGCACTCATCGCTGCTAGCCTGATTGCTTACTTCATCATCGCACCAGAAGTAATGAATCGAACAATCACAATACTCACCGACGACGGAGAAAGCGCCTCACGCGCAACATTAGTCATTCACACCAGCAGTGGCGATCACCGTCGACAGACTGACAAGGAAGGCAGAATCAAGATCCCACGTTTCGGGGCATTCACCGTCACGATGAAGGATCCACGGTACAACGAGAAAACTTGGGCGAAAGACGAGATAGACGCAGAATTGACTATCAGGCGAACGATCCTTGGTTCAGGCTTAGAGCACTTAACGAAGAAGCTGCTTGAATCATCCGCCGAATAATCCAAGAAACTCTATGCCTACCGAAGTCGAATGCGCCATCCCGGTCCTCCCGGTCAAGAATCTGAAGGAGAGCCTAGAATTCTATACCAAAACTCTAGGATTCAAATTGGAATGGGGCGACGGCGAGAAAAGCGCGATCGGATCTGTCTCGAAGGACGACTGTCACCTCATGCTTTCCCAAATGCACGGAGAGCCTAAACCGACCTGGGTCTGGATCGGCCTCTCAGATGACGGGCTTTTCGAAGAGTATCGCGCCAAAGGGGTTAAAGTATTACAGAAACCATGCAACCAAGCCTGGGCCTACGAAATGAAATTCGAAGACAACAGCGGCAATGTCTTGTGGCTAGGAACCGCTCCTAAGAAGGATCTCCCCATCGAAACCACGGCGAGTTAGCACTCTTCGTTAAAGAGTATTTTTACAAAGCGCATTCCTCGAGCATCGTCAAAGCCTTGTTCAAAGAGACTTTCCGCTTCGTCGATAAAATCCGATTTGAAGCGAATCTCGGCACCGGTATCTAACTTTAAGGTTCCTTTCAGCTTCTTCTTTGCCTTGCTGGCGATGTCTTTGGAGACCGTAAATTTTTCCTCCAAGGTAAATCCATTATCTTCCTCGTAGCCGTCCTTAAACTCCTTGAACTGATCAATCACTTTTGGCTCTTGTAGGGCCTTGCTTTCGAACGATTCCCGATCGAATTCTTCGGCATCTACCAAGTAATTGACCGCACGATTCGCAAGTTGATAACGAGATTCCTGCGGCGTTGACTCGGGCAGACCGCGCTTCGCAAATTCCATGCAAAGCTCCGAGTAACGTTTGGTCATGAAATCATCGTTCGTGCGGGGCACCACACTGAGGAACTGACGATTCCAAAACAAGGGATCCGCGCCCCCCTTGTCGAAAACGAGCACCGAGAAGCCTTCGTCAGCTTGGTCATTGAGAATCAAACAACCCTTATCAATTTTATCCGGATAGATTCCTTGGTGAGTCATCAAGTGAAGATCCCCGTCCGAGACCGAAATCTGTAGGAACGGCACGGTATTCTCGCATTTGACGATACAAAGAGCCGATGTCAGTTTCCCATTCACGATCAAGCCATCAATCACGGAGATACAGAGATCCCCTGGCTTAATATTGGGATGATCTGATTTTTCAAAGAGGCGTTGTGCGATCTTGGCGGCACTCTCCAGTAAGTTTGATGAATCGGCAAAAACCGCTTTGGCGCAATTGAAGACCCGGTTTTGATCCAGGGAGGTTTCATGATGAAACCGATGTTCTTCCATCGCCCGAAAGGGTTTAAGGAAGCAATGAGTTAACAACTCGGCCTCTGAGTCGTCAAAGTGGCAGAGCTCTTTGGATGTCTGAAGAATCCCGCTCCGAAGGGGGTTTCCCAATCGAGCCAAGGCCAAACCCTGAATCTTTGCGCGCGTGAATTTGACCGTTAATCCCATAATTTGACTAGGCTCTGTCTCTTATACACATCTGACGCTGCCGACGAGCGGTCTAGTGT